>JBEBSP010000001.1:0-47748 GCA_040394255.1 Agaricicola taiwanensis
CTCAAGCTGCCGCCAGATGCCTATCTCGATGCGCCAGCCGATGGCGATATCGCGGACCTCGGCCCGTCGATCGTTCGTGCGGCTGTCTGAGGAGAAACCGATGACCGATACTCCCGACGCTTCCTCCATCAAACTTCCGGCAGGACCGGGGCGGATGATTATCCGTGCAGCGGAAGCGGCGGCATGGCGCGACGGATATCAGTTCCTCGAAGCGGCCAAGCGCGAGGCGGAAGCCATCCTCGCCGCCGCGAAAGAGACCTATTACCAGGAACATGTGCGCGGCTATAATGACGGGCGAGCCGAAGGAGCAAAGACCGCCAGCGGTCTCATCATCTCCACATCCGCCCAGATGGACTCCTATCTTGCCAAGGCCGAAGGCGACCTGGTGGAGTTGTCCATGACAATCGTCCGGCAGATCCTGGGCGAGATCGATTCACCCGAACTTGTGGGACGGGCGGCGACACATGCGCTTTCGGTCTTCCGGCACGAACGGGCGGTTCGCGTGACCGTGCATCCCGACAACGAAGAATCCACCCGACATTTCATCGGGAGCCTCGACAATGCGGACGGCGCGTTGCCAGCCATTCATGTGGATGTGGATTCCGAGATGAGCCGTACCGGCTGCGTGGTTTCGAGCAGCAGTGCCAGCATCGATGCCAGCATCAATACTCAGTTGGCGGCGATCAGGGAAGCTTTCGCCAAGACATCGGAAGAGGGACCGGCATCATGAACGTGCCTGTTGTCCCCAATGTCAGCCAAAAGCTGTCCGGCCTGCTGCCCCGCCTGCATGACAAGGCCCGGAATGTGGAAGGCCGCATCATCAAGGGGCGTGTGCAGCGTGTTCTCGGTGTCATCGTCTATGCCACCGTGCCGAGCGTGCGCATCGGCGAAATGTGCCGATTGGTCAATCCTGACGGGTCGGAGATCATGGCCGAAGTGGTCGGCCTGATGGACGATATGACCATCCTGACGCCGATCGGTGAAATGATCGGGCTTTCGACATCAACCGATGTGATACCGACGGGCAAGGAACTGCGGGTCCCCGTTGGTCCTGGCCTGCTCGGGCGGGCCATCAGCCCGCTTGGCGAAGCGCTGGATGGCGGAGAGTGGCCCCCGCAGGACATAGTGACCTCCTACCCCATCCACGCCATGCCGCCGCCGCCGCTCGAGCGGCAACTCATCAGCGAGCCCATGCAATTCGGCATCCGCTCGCTCGACGGCCTTATCACCTGCGCGCGTGGGCAGCGCGTCGGGATATTCGGCGCGCCTGGCGTCGGCAAATCGACGCTCCTGTCGCAAATCGTGCAGGGGACGGACGCCGACATGATCGTGATCGGCATGATCGGCGAGCGCGGCCGCGAGGCTCGTGAATTTCTCGAACGGCATCTCACTCCCGAAGCGCGGGCACGCACCGTCGCCGTGGTCGCCACATCCGACCGGCCGGCGATGGAGCGCGTCAAGGCTGCCCATGTCGCGACCGCGGTCGCGGAGTATTTCCGCGACCAGGGGCAGAATGTGCTTTTGCTGATGGACAGCGTCACGCGTTTCGCGCGGGCGCAGCGCGAGATCGGTCTGGCCGCCGGGGAACCCCCGACACGCCGCGGCTTTCCGCCGTCGCTCTTCGCTGCCCTGCCTCGCCTGCTGGAGCGCAGCGGGCCGGCTCCCACCGGCTCGATCACCGGCGTCTATACCGTTCTCACGGAAGGCGACGGTACGTTCGATCCGGTGGCCGAGGAAGTTCAGTCCATTCTCGATGGACACATCATCCTGTCGATGGACCTCGCCCAGCGGAATCATTTTCCGCCAATCGATATCCTGAAGAGCCGCAGTCGTCTCATGGATACGGTGGTTTCCCGCCAGCACAGACGGAACGCAGGCCGGATCCGCGAGCTCATGTCCCTTTACGCCGAAGTCGAACTCCTGCTGAAAGTCGGCGAATACAAAAGCGGCAGCGATCCGCAGACCGACGAAGCCATCGCCAAGATCGGCGATATCAATGACTTTCTGCGCCAGCCGGTCACCGAATATGAAACCATGCGCGATACCGTGCAGAAGATGCGGGAGCTCGTCGGGTGAGCAACAACAAGCGCGTCATCAACCTCCTGCTCAACCTGCGTCGCCTCAGCGAAGCGCGGGCGCATGAGGCTGTCGTCGCGCGCGAAGTGGCCGTCCGTGCGGCGGAACGCTCCATGGAAACCGCACGTGTCGTTTTGCGGCAGCACATGACGGCGTCCAACGAGCATGAGCGCCGCGCCATCGAGAGTCTCAAGTTCAAAATCATGACGTCGTCAGCCCTGGAGCGCCTGCAACTGGAACTCGACGCGCTCGAGATGGACGGCACCCTGCTGGCAAAGCAGGTCGCAATGGCCCAGTCGACCACCCGCATCCGCATCAGCGAGCTGAAAGACGCACGTCTGAATTTTCTCCAGAAGCGGCGCGAGGTCATGAAGCTCGATACCTTTTCCAAGGAACAGACCGAACGCGAGGAGCGGCAGGAAGCCGTCATCTCGGAGATTGAGGAGGGCGAGGCGCATGCCATGCGCGTTTCCGATCCCTTCAAGACAGCGAACAGCCACCATCAAAGGCGGGTCAGGACATGAGTTCCACAGGTGAAGCCGGGAGGCCGTCGTGACAGCTCATACCAGCAACACGGAAGGTGCATCCGACATACTGGCGCTTCGCACGATCACCGCCCGCGACGTCGAGATGAACAACGCGCTGTATCGCCATCGCGACGCAACGGCCTTCGCCATCGACGGTCTGCCGGCAACCCTGCGCCTGCGCCCAACGCGCGAAGGCGAAGCGGCCGAACTCGGCTACTGGATCACATTCACGATCGGCGAGCGAGACGGCTATCTCGATCTCGACCGCGGCTTTGCCACGGCGCTGCTCAAGCGCTTCGACCCCAAATCGAAAAGCCTCCCGACGTTGCCGGCACATGTGGCCATGGCTTTCGAAGGTCTCCTGGCTCCTGTCATCGACGCATTCGAACAAGCCTTTGGTGCTCCGCTTCGCATCATGACGGCAGGGGCCGACGCTCCGCCTCATACACCAGGCCAACCTGTCGGTATGGCGCTGACCGTGGACAGCATCGGCGAAACCCGTATCCGCCTCTATCTCCAGGATGAGGACAAGGTCGCGCTGGGGCGTTTTCTCGCCGATCGGATGCAGCCTCCCCGGCCATCGCTCGACATTGCTTTTCCAGTGGTGATCCAGCTGGCTGCGATCGAGCTCCCACTCGACGACCTCAAAAGCCTGGGTGCGGGGGACACGGTGATCGTCGTGGATACCCGGGACGAGGAACTGCAGATCGCGGCAGTGGTCGCCGACAGCTTTTTTCACCCGGTCGTACTGACGGACCAAGGCGCCAAAATCACAGGTCCCGCGCGTGTCGCGCCGACCTTATCTCGGGAGTTACACATGTCACCTTCTGAACACGAGGACCCATCGGATCGCGATGGCGTGAAACTCGGCCACCTGCCCGTCAAAGTGGCCTTTGAAATCGGCCGCCTTGAGTTGCCCTTGAGCGAGTTGAGCGCGCTTGGAGAAGGTACGGTCCTGCCTCTGTCGCGGCCTCTCGAACAGGCCGTCGACATCGTGGCCAACGGCACACGCGTCGGCCGTGGAACCATCGTCAAGATCGGCGACAGCGTTGGCGTCGAAGTGGTCAGGATGTTCGACGGTGGCTGAAGGCACCATCACTCCTCTAGCCATGATGCTGCTGCTTGCCGCAGCAGGCTTAGCGCCCTTTTTCATCGTGACGATGACGGCATTCCTCAAGATTTCCGTCGTGATGTTCATTGTCCGGAACGCGCTCGGCATACAGCAGGCGCCTCCGAACATCGTGCTTTATTCGATCTCCCTGATCCTGACCGTCTATGTCATGTCGCCGGTGATCGCGGATGTTCGTGGACGCCTCGATGCCGAGCCGATTTCACTGGAAACCCTCCAGGGGTTCACGGATGCGATCGAGGTCGTCAAGCAGCCGATCAAGGAGCATCTGGCGCGGTTCGCCGAGCCGCGGCAGCGGGCTTTCTTCATGTCGGCGACGGAAGCCATCTGGCCGGAAGCCGCCCGTGAGGACATGACTGATGAGGACATCGTCATCCTGCTTCCGGCCTTCGTGGCATCGGAACTCACACGCGCTTTCGAGATCGGTTTTCTGCTCTACCTGCCGTTCCTGGTGATCGACATCGTGGTGTCCAACGTCCTGATGGCCATGGGCATGCTGGTCGTTCAGCCGACACTGATCTCAATTCCACTCAAGCTGTTGCTGTTTGTCAGCATTGATGGCTGGACACGGCTGATGCACGGTCTTGTGTTGAGTTACGGATGATGCTGTCAGCCACCCTTTCCTCCGAGGCGTCCCGGTGACACAGGATTTCGTCTACGCCAGCACCAACTCCGCCCTGATGACGGTGCTCATCCTGTCGGCACCGGTCCTGCTGGTGGCGGTTACGGTGGGTCTGGTGATCGGACTGCTTCAGGCGGTCACCCAGATCCAGGACCAGACGCTGCCGCAAACCGTGAAGCTGCTGACCGTGCTCGTCGTCATCATCCTGTTCGGCGGCATGATGGGGAGCTATCTCGCCCAACAGGCGCTGACGATCATGACGGACTTTCCGCGCATGACGCGTTGAGGCGGGTATGATCCAGGACCCCAACTTCGAACCCCATGTGCTGGAAATCTATTCCTACCTGCACCTGTTCGGGTTGGCGGCGGCGCGCATGGTCGGCCTCATTATGATTATGCCCCTGTTCACGCGCATGGGCATCGCCGGAATCCGCCGTGGCGGCGTTGCACTCGCTCTGGCCGCTCCGGTCGTCCCCTATGTCTTCTCGATGGTGCCGCCCGACGCATCCATGACAAGCGGCATGCTGATCATGTTGACCGCGAAGGAGATACTGATCGGCTTCATGCTGGGCGTCCTGTTCGGCATTCCCATATGGGCGGCGGAGACGGCCGGCGAGATCCTCGACCTGCAACGAGGCTCCAGCGCGGCGCAGCTGTTCGACCCGCTGTTCATGAGCGAATTGAACATCACCGGCACGCTTCTGTCGTTGATCATGGTCGCGCTGTTCTTCACGTCCGGCGCCTTCATGATGATGATGGGCGGCTTCTACGACAGCTTCGCGCTCTGGCCGATCACGGAACTCTGGCCCGTCGTCGACACGAAGTCGTCCTTCGTCATCCTGCGATTGCTGGACAAGGTCATGAGCATGGCGGTCGTCCTGGCCGCGCCCGTCATGATCGCCCTGTTCCTGTCGGACGTCCTACTGGCGTTCCTGTCGCGCGCGGCGTCCAACCTTCACGTCTTCGATCTGTCGCTGAGCGTCAAGAACCTCGTCTTTACGGTCATGATGTCGGTCTACTGCGTGTTCATGATCTCCTATATGAACGGCAATATCAGCCATGTCCTGGACGTGCCCGGCCTCATGGATGCCATCGCGCCTGACCGCCCGTAACAGGATAGTGTCAAAAGACACGAAATTGCCGCCGATTGGGTGTATGGTTCCCTCAGATCGCCCGGAACGTCCGGGTTCAGACAATGGCCGCAGAGCCATGTCGTGATGATGAGGAGGAGGCGGTCATGCCGACCACCTTGGAAACGCCTGCCAGCAATGCCCTCTATGCATCGATCGTCGGAACCGTCGCGGCCACGCTGGAGCGTCGCCTGACCGTTCAGGAGATCGCCGCCAGACTTGAACAGGAACCGCAGGTCGTCGGCTCCTGCATCGCCTTGCATCGTTATTTGCGTCAAAAGGCGTGTGGCCCGGTCACGGATGTCATGCTGACCTTCCCGATGCCCACCGACCTGACTGTTCCAGACCTCGACGAGGAGATCGATGAAAAGGGTCTCGGCCTCTGATGATCGCCCTTGAAGGAACCGCCATTGCTCCGGCGCGTTGTTTGTGGGCGTGGCACTGAGGGGCCATCAAGGGAGAGATATCATGGCCAATCCAAATCAAGGCGGCTACCAGAATACTGACGAACAGAAGAAGCAGCAGGAACAGCAGAATCGTCAGAACCAGCAGAACCAGCAGAACCAGAACCCGGGCCGCCAGCAGGGCGATCAGGATCCGGCCCGCCGGCAACAGGATCAGAACCAGTCGCCCAATCAGCAGCGCTGAGGACGACATGACCTGACCCGGGCCCGCCTCTCGTTCGAGGCGGGCTTTTATCGTATAGGGAGTCAGATTCACCGATCGGTATCCGGCACCATGAACGCCTTGCCTTCTTCCGACGCGCCATATGGTGTTGCGATCGACCTCATGCCGGGCCTGCGCGGTGTCCTGGCCCGAAATCCCGGCCCTTTCACTCATACCGGCACAATGACCCACATCGTTGGGCGCGGGCGCGTCGCGATCATCGACCCCGGCCCGGACAACGCGGACCATGTGGCGGCGGTGCTGCGGGCGGTTCAGGGTGAAACCGTCACGCATATCCTGCTGACCCATACCCACCGGGACCATGCCGGCGCCTTACAGGCCTTCCATCAAGCGACCGGCGCGGTCATCGCCGGCTGCGCGCCCTATGCGCCGTCGCGCAGCCTGAACAGCGGCGAGGTCAATCCGCTCGACGCCAGCAATGATACGGCCTACCGGCCGGACCAGGAGCTTGGCGACGGGGATGGCGTCACCGGACCAGACTGGACGCTGAAAGCGGTGCCGACCCCCGGCCACACCGCCAACCACCTTGCCTTCGAACTATCTGGCACGGGGGTGCTGTTCCCCGGCGATCACGTGATGGACTGGTCGACCACCATCGTGGCTCCGCCGGATGGCTCCATGCGCGACTATATGGCGTCGCTGGACCGTCTGCTTCAACGAAACGACCGTATCTACATGCCAGCCCATGGTGCGCCGCTGACCGACCCGAAGAACCGTCTCGCCACGCTGAAGGCCCATCGCCTCGCGCGGGAGGCTGCGATCCTGAACCGCCTTGGACAGGGCGACCGGCGGATATCTCACATCGTAGCCGCGGTTTATGCGGACCTCGACCCACGCCTCACGCCCGCGGCCAGCCTGTCGGTGCTGGCCCACATCGAGGACCTCGCAGCCAGGGGAGTGATCCGGTCGGAGGGTGCCTCCGGCATCGACGGCTTTTACACGCTGACCGGACCTACCGGGTCGCAGCCATGACCTCGGCGAGATAGTCGCGTATCAGGGATGCGTTGTGGCCGAAATCGCGGCGGCCATAGCGTGAAGCGGCACGCATGTCGATCCGGCTGCCACGTCCCGCCGCACGGATGCGGATCGCCACGTCACTCTTGAGCCCGACAATCAGCGACGAGGCCACGGCTTCGATCCTGACCTGCGTGGCGCCCGGCGCGATCGCCTCGCCAGCTATGATCCGCCAGCCGCGTGCCCGCGCAGCCTGCAGCGCCAGGGTATGAACTTCGGCAACAGGCAGATCGGATGTGACGGGAACGATATCGGGATACCCCGCGAGTTGCACGATGGCCATGCGCTCGCCGCCGTAAACCAGGGGGTTTTCACCTGTCATGCGCTCCGCCGCAGCGCCGGCAAAAACCGGCGGGTCGGCCACATCGGTCGTGATGTCATACAGGATGGGAAATGGCAGGCCCTTGACGATCACATAGGCCGGATAGGCCAGAACCGCAGCGCTCACCAGCAAAGCCAGCAGGGCGGCCTTGCCGCCACGCGTCCCGCGCACCCAGATGACCGCGAAAGCCGCGAAGGCGAGCACCCCCGCGACGGCGGCAAGCGCGAGACCGGAGCCGACGGCGGCAAGAGCGGGCACCGTCTCGATCCTGCCCGACCGCGACGCCAGCGCGGCGATGATCGACACGGGCACGGAGAACAGCGCGATCCAGCGAGCCGCAAGAGCGGTACGCGACGTGGGCTCCTCGTCGTAAGGCCTCATTCCCCTTCCCCGCAGATTGTCTTCAGCGCGCGCCATTGATCGTTATCGAGAATGGGCCGATTCGCGGCCGGCGCGCCCGCGCTTTCGAGCATGCGGATGCGATCGGGCGTCAGGGGGTGGCTCGAAAGCAGTTGCAAGGCCGAGGAGCTGTTGCCTTCGTCCTTGGCGATACGCCTGAAAAACGCGGCCAGTCCGCTGGGGTTCGCTCCCGCGCGTGACATGAGATCGACCGCGAAGGCGTCGGCGCGTGTTTCGGCCTCACGGGAATAGGCGCTTTCGGTCAGCGCCTGCGTGCCCACCACGAGGGCGCCACCACCCGTGAAATCGCCAAGAACCATGCCAAACAGAAAGGAGACGCCGGTCGTCTGCAGCACCTTCCGGGTGCCATCGCGCGCGGCGACATGGCCGATCTCATGGGCCAGCACGCCGGCGACCTCGTCCGGCGTCTCGGCGTCCTCGATCAACCCCAGAAGGATGTAGATATAGCCGCCCGGCGTGGCAAAGGCGTTGGTGGCGCCGTTGGGCATCACGATGACCTTCAGGCCGACCGGAAGTCCCGCCTCGCGCTCCAGCGTCGCGACCATCTTGTCGAGGGCCGCCTGCCCGTCGCGCTCGCCGGTGCGTGTGCCGCACCTGTCCCCACGGTCATCCGTCGAGAGATAGTATTTGACCTGGCCATCGAAAGCACGGCCGAGTTGCTCGTCGAACGACCATGGCAACAGGGGTGCAAGACGATCGGCGATGGCGGGAATGCCGTAAATGCCGACGAGCACCAGCGATACCGCCGCCGCCGTGAACCATGCCGCAATCTTCAGGCGGCCACGCCGCTCGATGGCGTCATGCGCCGCAAAGCCGCCCGCCCCCGCAAGCACCGCGGCCCGCAGCGCCGGATCGCGGATTTCCAGCCGTGCCAATGGCGCCGCTCCGGTACAGGACAGCCTCAGCACGTCATCGCTGCCACCTGCCACGCGCCGCAGCCGGTCCCAGGGCCATTCGGCCAGCGTGTCGCCATCCGCAGCGTGGATCAACACCGCCGGGTCCAAGGATAGGCGGACGTCTTTCCGCGCGCTGGTCGCGCCATCATAGTATACGGCGGGGCCTTCCACCGGCTCAGAAGGCTCCGATATCGAGTGCATCGGCCAGACCTTCTCCAATTGCTGAGGACTGTTCGCCGCGCGCCTGAGCCGCGTAGAGGGCGTCAAGGCCGGACAGACGGAGCGTTTCCCATTCCAGCTTCCAGAAGCCCCGGACCACCACCAGTTGATAGATCACACCCATGAGGACCATCAGGAGCAGATAGAACACGATGCTGGCGACTGTTATCACGCCTTCCGACCATACGGCCGGATCGGCGAGTGCGCCGAGCGTTGCCGCGCCACCGCCGGCCAGCGCGTAGATGGCTCCCGCCATGCCTGCCACAAGGGTCAGCACGATCGACATGGCGATGAATGCGGCGATGTAGGTGAACCAGATCGCATAGACTGAGCGGTTCCGGAGGTCGGAACGCACCGTCACGCCGCTGAAACGGACGCCGTTGGCCCACCAGCGAAATTCAATGGCACGAAAGAGTGGGGCGAGTACCATGCCCGCGAACAACGCCCATGCGAGGCCGATGCCCGGTGCAATCAGGGCCATGAACTGCCCGGCGCCGGCTTCGGATGTCTCGGGATCGTATGCCTCGAGGTCGGCCATCAACGCCACGATATCGGTCGATGCGAACAGGAAGACGAGCGTGGCCGCGAAGGGGGCCATCACAACCAGCCAGATCAGGCCGGCCCGCTTGAAGAACGCGCCCCCCGTCCCCACGAAGGAGGCCCGCGCATCGCCATACCAGGTGTGGCGCATCTTGTAGCGTTCGAGGCTTGCTACCGAAAACGGATAGGCGAGCCCGACCGTCACCAGATTCGCGATGCTCCACAGGGACGCGCGCAGCGCATAGTTCCATCCAGAGCCCGTCTGATGGAAGCGAAGCCCGCGCCAGATCGTGCGCGTCAGGCGATACCTCCGCCCGCGGAACAGGGCGTACTGGCCCAGGACGGCGAGAATAACGAAGGCAACGACGCTCAGCGCCGGACCGACCAGACCGGTGGCCAATGCCCCCAGAAAGAGGGCAACGTTGAGCGGCACGATGATGGCGAGCGCGATCAGGAAACCGACGAAAAGCTCACGGCCCGTGCCGGTGTATTCAAGACCGTCGCCCGCGACCTCGGTGTTGCCCCAGAGATGGCGGCGGATATCGGTCAGGTACCAGAAGCGGTAAAGCCCCAGCGTGACAAGCTGGAGCAGGGAGCCCTTGACGAGCAGTCCCGCCATACGGCCCTTGGTTCCGGTAAAGCGGGGAGCACTTCCCCCGGCAGACGGTAGTTCGGCTGACATCGACGGTGTCGGCGCGTTCATGATTGCCCCCATGATGGCCTATGGCGATAGGGCAGCTTCTCCGCCATCGCGGGGCGGCGTGCAAGCCGCATGTCATGCAACTTTCACTCCAGTTCGCGTCATCCACAGCATGCGCCGTCCACGCCTTGCGCGGAACGGGATGCCCCGATGGCGGGGCATCCCGCAGCCTTACTTCACGACCACCCGCGTCCCCGCACCGACCCGTCCGTACAGATCGATCACGTCATCGTTGATCATGCGGATGCAGCCGGATGACATGGCGTGACCGATGGTGCGCGGCTCGTTGGTGCCATGGATGCGGTACATGCTGTCGCGCCCGCCCTTGTGCAGGTAGAGAGCGCGCGCGCCGAGCGGATTGTTCGGGCCTCCCGGCATATAGGCCGGCAGGTTGGGCTGGCGCTTGCGCATGGGCGGCGGCGGGGTCCAGCCCGGCCATTCCGCCTTGCGGCCGATGGTGGCCCGGCCCTTCCAGAGGAATCCCTCGCGCCCGACGCCGACGCCGTAGCGGATCGCCTTGCCGTTGGCCTGCACGAGATAGAGATAGCGCTGGCCGGTGTCGATCACGATCGTGCCGGCCTTTTCACCGGTCGGGTTGTCGACCACGGCGCGGCGGTATTTCGGGTCCACAGCAGCCGCCTGGGAGCCAACCACCGCCGCGATCGGTCGTGGTCCGCCCGCTGTCGTGCAGCCCGCGATCACAAGACCCATGCCCAGCAGCATGCCAATACGCACACCATTCAACAGATTCATCCCAGCCTCCGCTTTTGGACGCATCCAACTTGCTCTGGCGGCCTTTATAGGTGAGAGACCCTTAACGTCCCCATTCCATAGCTGACGGATGATCACACAAAAGTCCGCGCCGCTCATCACGCGCCGCCAACTGCTGACCGCGGGAGCCGCCGGGCTGACGCTCGCCGGGTCCGGCGGCGCCTATGCCGGCTATATCGAACCTGCCCTGCGGCTGGCCGTGACGGAATACCGCCTGACGCCGCCGATCTGGCATCCCGGCTTTACGCTCACCATCGCGGTGATCGCCGATGTGCATGCGGGCGGCCCGAACATGAGCCTGTCGCGCATCCATGACATCGTGGACACGACCAACGCCCTGAAGCCCGACCTCATCGTCCATCTGGGCGACCATGAGGCGACGCACCGTTTCGTGACCACGCCGGTCGCGCGCACCGACTGGGCGGCGGCCCTCGCCCGTCTCGATGCTCCGCTCGGGGTCTATTCCGTGCTGGGCAATCACGACTGGTGGTTTCATCCCGAGGAGGTCCGCGCCGCCGTGCGGGCGGCGGGCATCCCGATCCTGGAGAACGACGCCATCCTGCTGGAGCGCGACGGCCGGAAATTCTGGCTGGCGGGTATCGGCGACCAGATCGCCTTCTACGTTCGCCCGCATGTGTTCCGGGGCGTCGACGACCTGCCCGGCACCATGGCGAAGATCACCACCGAGGACCCCGTGGTGCTTCTCGTCCACGAGCCGGATATCTTCCCGCAGGTGCCGGCGCGGGTCAGCGTGACGTTGGCGGGGCACACCCATGGCGGCCAGATCCACATTCCCGGACTGCCCAATCCCTTCATCCCCTCCATGTACGGCGACCGCTACCGCTACGGACTGATCGTCGAGGACGGCCGCCACATGATCGTATCCGGCGGGCTCGGCACGTCGAAGATTCCCGTGCGCTTCGGTGTCCCCCCGGAGATCGTGCTCGTGCGGCTTGGGCAGAGTTGATGACCGCTCTTGCGACCATCGGCGGTTTGCCCCACTTCCGGGGTTGGTGTAACGCTCTTTGACGTTTGTTGGAGGACCAAGGGTGACAGAGACGTCAAAGACGCCGCTGCTCGACGCCGTGACGCTGCCGGAAGACATGCGCGCCCTGCCCGAAAGCACCCTGAGGCAGCTTGCGGACGAATTGCGCGCGGAAACCGTCGATGCCGTCTCCGTCACCGGCGGCCATCTCGGCGCGGGTCTGGGAGTCATCGAACTCACGGTCGCCCTGCACTACATCTTCGACACGCCGCGCGACCGCCTGATCTGGGACGTGGGCCATCAGGCCTATCCCCACAAGATCCTGACCGGGCGGCGCGACCGCATCCGTACGCTGCGCCAGGGCGGCGGCCTGTCCGGCTTCACCCGCCGTTCCGAGAGCGACTACGATCCGTTCGGCGCGGCGCATTCCTCCACCTCGATTTCCGCCGGCCTTGGCATGGCCGTGGCGCGCGACCTGGGCGAGGCGGACAATCACGTGGTCGCCGTGATCGGCGACGGCGCCATGTCGGCGGGCATGGCCTATGAGGCCATGAACAACGCCGGTGCATTGGGTTCGCGCCTCGTGGTCATCCTCAACGACAACGACATGTCGATCGCGCCGCCGGTCGGGGCCATGTCCGGTTATCTGGCGCGGCTCGTCTCGGGCCGGACCTATCTGACGCTCCGGGAAATCGGCAAGGGCCTCGTCCGGCGCATGCCGAAGTTCGTCGAACGCGGGGCGCAACGAGCCGAGGAGTTCGCGCGCGGCCTGGCCATGGGCGGCACGCTGTTCGAGGAACTGGGCTTCTACTATGTGGGGCCGATCGACGGGCACAATCTCGATCATCTTCTGCCGGTGCTGCGCAACGTGCGCAACGCAGCGGACGGGCCTATCCTCGTTCATGTGGTCACGCAGAAGGGCAAAGGATATGCCCCCGCTGAGGCCTCCGACGACAAGTACCACGGCGTCGCCAAGTTCGATGTCGCGACCGGGGCGCAGGCCAAGGCCAAGGCCAATGCGCCGAGCTACACGCGCGTCTTCGCCGACAGCCTGATTCGTGAAGCCCGCAAGGACGACAAGGTGGTGGCCGTGACAGCCGCCATGCCGTCCGGCACGGGGCTCGATCTGTTCGGCGAGGCGTTCCCCACCCGCACCTTCGACGTCGGCATCGCCGAGCAGCATGCCGTCACCTTCGCGGCCGGGCTTGCGACCGAAGGATGGAAGCCGTTCTGCGCGATCTACTCGACCTTCCTGCAGCGCGCCTACGACCAGGTGGTGCACGACGTCGCCATCCAGAAACTCCCGGTGCGTTTCGCGCTTGACCGGGCCGGGCTCGTCGGGGCCGACGGCGCCACCCACGCGGGCGTCTATGACCTCGCCTATCTCTGCTGTCTGCCGGACTTCGTCGTGATGGCCGCCGCCGACGAGGCGGAACTGGCCGCCATGGTCGCGACCCAGGTCGGCATCGACGACCGGCCGTCGGCGGTGCGCTACCCGCGTGGCGAGGGGATTGGCGTCGAGATCGCCGAAGCCCCGCTGCCGCTCGCCATCGGCAAGGGCCGCGTGGTGCGCGAGGGCACGACCATCGCGCTCTTGTCGCTCGGCACCCGCCTTGCCGACTGCCTGGGCGCGGCCGATGATCTTGCCACGCACGGGTTGTCGACCACGGTCGCCGACGCCCGTTTCGCCAAACCGCTCGACCGCGACCTGATCCTGCGGCTGGCGCGCGAGCATGACGTGCTGGTGACGGTGGAGGAAGGCTCGATCGGCGGCTTCGGCGCACATGCCCTGCAACTTCTGGCATCGGAAGGCGCGCTGGACGCAGGCCTCAAGATCCGCACCATGGCCCTGCCCGACCGCTTCATCGATCACGATGCTCCGGCAAAGCAGTATGCCGAAGCTGGCCTTGACCGCAGCGCCATCGTTGCGACCGTCCTCACGGCATTGGGACGGGATGCCCGGCCCGCATTGAGCGCCCGCGCCTGACGGCTGGCCCGGAGGGCCAGCCGCTTTCGTTCATCACGCCACCTGCAACTCGCCGAGGAAGCGATCGATGGCGTCGTTCAGGTCGCGCGTGCGCTCGTTGAGCGCGCGCACCGCGTCGGAGCCCGCCCGTGAGCGCTGTCCGGTTTCCCGGGCAACGCCGTTCAGTGCGGAAATGGCGCCCGCCACCTCGCTCGCTCCCGTGCTGACGGCATCGGTGTTGCGCGCCACTTCGGACACCGCCGCTTCCTGCTCTTCCATGGCCGCGGCGATCTCGATCGACAGGCGTGAGATGTCCACGATGGTCGACACGATCGTGCGGATGTCGCCGACCGCGCCCTGGGAGGCGGTCTGAATGCGCCCGATCTGCTGGGATATCTCGTCGGTCGCCTTGGTGGTTTGCGCCGCGAGCGCCTTTACCTCCTGGGCGACGACCGCGAAGCCCCGACCGGCCTCGCCCGCGCGAGCGGCCTCGATGGTGGCGTTGAGCGCGAGCAGGTTGGTCTGCTCCGCCACATCCGAGATCAGGGCGACGACATCGCCGATCCGGCTGGCCGCTTCCGCCAGCGCATCGACCGTCTTCTCGGAGTTCTTCGCGCGGTCCTCGGCCGCTTTGGCGATGGTGGCGGCCTCGCCCACGCGCAAGGTCAGACCCTTGACCGAACTGCTCATCTCCTCGGTCGCCGCAGCGATCGACCGCATGTTCTCCAGGGAGTGATCGGCGGTCTCGGCGGCCTGCTCGGCCGAATTCGCACCATTCGCGGCGATCTCGGCCAGCCCTCCGACGTTAACCTCCAGCGCGCCGGTCGCCTCGGTCAGTGCGTCGACGGTGCCACGCACCGTCTGTTCGAAGGCCGCCGCGAGTTTCATCATCTCCTGGCGGTGCCTTTCCTGCCGGTTCGCTTCTTCCGAGGCTTTCGCTTCTTCGAGCACGGCCAGTTCGTTCAGACGATCGCGGAAAACGGCCAGGGCACGCGCGATGGTGCCGACTTCGTTGCGATCGTTCTGGTGGGGAATTTCACCGTCCCGCTCACCTTGCGACATACGGCTGACGATGTCGGCCATCCCGGTGATCGACCCCGTGAGCGCGCGGCCGAGAAGAACGGCGAGGATCAGCGACGCCGCCACGAGAGCGCCGGCAAGCGTCAGGTGGAAGGTCAGGCGGTCGTAAAGCCCGTCGACGCGTATTTGGAGAAGGCGCTGCAACTGGCCGTTCGAGGCGTGCCAGAGCCGGTCGATGGATGCATAGATCGCCGCGGTTCCCTCGTTGATTATCTCCTCGGACGGGCCGATCTCCATGACTTTCGGCGCGGAGGTATGATCCAGCAGCTTACGTATGTCCGCCGTGAGTTGATCGCTCGCTACCGACAGGGCCGACTTGAGCGACCCGTCAGGATTGCCGCGAAACCCGACCTCAAGGCTGGTGTTCACGGCCTCGGCCAGCGCAAGCGCGGTTCCGTTGGCTGATGCCAGCCTGACCTTTGCGCCGAATGAATCGCGGGCGACAAGCAGATGCGCGGCCTCCTCCAGATTGCGCACCGCAAGCAGGAGGTCGGGAAGTCGGCTCGCGACAACATCCACCATGTAGTAGGAATCAATATTCGGATCGAAAGTCAGGTTCGAATTATCCGAGATCTTGCGGATGAGAGCGCGCCCGAGTTCGTTCGACTTAACGCGTGATAGCGCCATTGCGGCCTCGGCGAAGGCCGCATTGTCATCCTGGGTGCCGAATTTGCCATCAAGCGCGACGCCCGCATCCTTCAGTCTCGCGATTTCCGCGGCCGGTGGGTTTATGGAGGGCTGGCTGACACCACTGTGAAAGATATCCCATGTGGACGTCAGATAAACGGCTCCATCAATTTCCTTTGCTGAAAAATCGATATCGCCGAAGCTTGTCGTTACAAAAAGATATGAGAGCAAGGCTATCGGCAGAATGAATACTGCGCCAATCAGCGCAAGAGCCTGCCATACCCGAAGTCGCCTCAGCATAATGATGCCCCCATCATTTGGTGAAAATCCAAGATATTATGAGAAAAACCGATTATCGTTAACATTTTATTCTACAGCCGATGAATTCAACCTTTCACCGTTTAGAATTTCCTAATGACGCCACTCAATCTCCAAGAATCACATTAATAAATGGATTATGGCAATATACGATACATCAACAGAATCAATATTTCACGCATTTGTTAATAATTATAATCCCCATTACTCATCTTTATTTAATATTCTACTTGAGAAGTATAAAGGAAAATTGACTCATAATTGCATACTTATCATTTATATAAAATTGTATTTTTATTTTATCCGCCCAATATATAAGTTAACTATATTTATTCATGGAAAATACGACATCAAGTATAAATTCCGTAAAGAAATTCAGTTGAATGACAGGGCATACCCAGCGGAGAAAACCATGCCCTGCCTGCCGTTCCTCATCCACATTCTTCACCGTCTGAACACTGATAGCAGAGGCTCGATCGCGGTGATTTTCGGTCTTGCGATCATTCCCGTCCTGGCGGCGGCGGGATTGGCGCTCGACTATGTGAGGGTGGTTAATGCCCGCGATGCCTTGCAGTATAAAGCAGACTCCGCAGCGCTCAGCGTCGTCGCGAGCGACGGTAAAATGACGGCCAGCGACGGTGTTGCCTTCACGCTCGACCAGATGCCCCCGCCGGCCAACGGCCTGACGCATGTTTCCGTTTCAGGAAAATGGCTTACCGCGACGGATTATGAAGTCATCGCATCCGGCGCGGTCAAAACCTCCATACTCGCTATCCTGCCCATGGTCGGTGAAGAGATCGGGTTCTCGATCCGGACGGTCGCCCGGCTTGCGAAGACGGCGGCGGTGTACAAGAACCCGCAAACCGCGACGCTCGATCCGGAAGCCGGAGACTACAACCGCATCTATGTCTACTGCTTCGACGCGATCAACAGTTCGTCACCCTCCAAGGGGCGGTCGCAAATGACCGCGATCGCCGACAATGGCGGCACGACCTATGACTTCAAGATGCCTGCCTGCAAACCGGGCGAGGAACTCAGCTACATGCTCCACAACGTGACCGACGCCCGCACGAAGCCGGCCCAGTGGGACGGCCCGGCCAAGCTGAACACCTATTATACCGATACGCGGATCATCGAGGGAACCGAGCACTATGACCTGGACGGATGGAACATCCTCGAAACCGTCCTGTGCCCGAGTCTTGCCAAATGCAAACCCACCAACCAGGGTGGCGTGATCCCCTATGGCAAGAACCGCACTCCGCAACGTGCGACCGAGGCGTGCGAGCCGGGCAAGTTCATGTATTTCGGCTGGGAAGACCGCCCGCCGCCGAAGCCGAACGGTGAAGCCCGGGGCGCTTCGGATCGCGACTATGACGACATCAGGGTCATCATCGAATGTCCCGTCATTCTTGAAAACGCCAAGAAGACGGTTCTGTTGGTCCGATAGAACTTCCTCCTTCGCGGTTTCCGCAAACAGGTCTATCCCTCTGTCCGGCAACCTGTTTACCGGCACGTCCCCCGCGAGATGTCCGGGCGCATACGGATATGACGCATGACCGAGACGATGCCGCGACAAAGACTGGACCGCGCCCTGATGGCCCGAAGGCTGTTCGAGAGCCGCTCGCAGGCACAGGCCGCGATCGCGGCGGGGCTCGTGCGTGTCGATGGCGAGCCCGTCACCAATCCGGCGCGCGCCGTCAGACCGGACAGCACCATCGAGGCATCGCCGGCTCACCCCTGGGTATCGCGCGGGGGTGTCAAACTGGCTGCGGCCCTTGACAGCTTCGCCATCGATCCGACGGGGTGGACCTGTCTCGACATCGGCGCCTCGACCGGCGGTTTCACCGATGTCCTGCTGACGCGCGGCGCGCGGCACGTCCACGCTGTCGATGTGGGCCGCGACCAGTTTCACCCGCGGTTGCGCGGCGACCCTCGCGTCTCGCTCCGCGAAGGGTTCGACGCTCGCAGGATCAGCGGCGCTGATTTTGACAGCCCTCCTTCCCTGATCGTCGTGGACGTGAGCTTCATTTCACTGGCCAAGGCATTACCCGCGGCGCTTGACGCGGCCGCCACCGATGCTGTTCTAGTCGCGCTCGTCAAACCGCAGTTCGAGGTTGGTCCGAAAGGCGTGGAACGGGGCGGCATCGTCCGTGATCCGGTCCTGCGCGCATCCGCCGTGGCGGATGTCATCACCTGGCTGTCCGGAATGGGATGGACAATGCGCGGCACCATCGTCTCGCCGATTGCCGGCGGAGATGGCAACGAGGAGTTTCTGATTGCCGCCGATCGCGCCCGATCACCTGACGATTGACACGCTGGGAAGCCGTGGCGAGGGCCTTGCCCACTCGCCGTCCGGAACAGTGAGCATCCCCTATGCCCTTCCGGGAGAGCGCGTCGAGGTCGCTGCCGATTACGCGGCACGGCGTGGCCGGCTGCTGCGGATTCTGTCTCCCTCACCCGACCGCGCGGAACCGATCTGCCCGGTGTTCGGATCATGCGGGGGCTGCGCAACGCAGCACATCGCCGAGCAGACCTATCTTGAATGGAAGCGCGGTCTGGTCAGCAGCGCCCTGATCGCCGCCGGCATCACCGCCGATGTCGATCCCTGCATCGACGCCCATGGCGCCGGCAGGCGGCGCATCACCCTGCATGCGCGCCGGGGAACGGGCCGGAACCTGATCGTGGGCTTTTCCGAAGCCCGCAGCCACGCGCTCATCCCCATCCAGGCCTGCCCCGTCACCGTGCCGGGGCTGGACGCGGCCTTCGGTGTCGCCAGGGCGGTGGCCGATGTTCTCGCTTCCAGCGCCAAGCCGCTCGACCTCGCGGCGACGGCGACATTGGGAGGGATCGACGTCGATGTCCGTGGCCATGGCCCAGTGGGTGACCGCCAAAGACTGACCCTGATCGATCTTGCGACCCGGCATGACCTCGCACGCCTGTCGGTCCACGGCGATATCCTGGTGGAGCGCCGCCCTCCGCAGGTGACGATGGGGCGCGCTCTGGTGACGCCCCCGGCCGGAGGGTTCCTCCAAGCCACGACAGCGGGCGAGGACAGCCTCTTCAGGCTGATCTCCGAAGCGCTCGGGAAAGCCCGCCGTGTTGCCGACCTGTTCGCCGGCTGCGGCACGTTCACGTTCCGGCTGGCCGAACAGGCGACAGTGCATGCCGTCGAGACCGACAGGAGCGCCGTCGATGCCCTGGAGCGCGCGCGGCGGCACACCCAGGGGCTCAAAGCCATCACCAGCGAGGTCAGGGACCTGTTCCGACGACCACTCCACAAGGCGGAGCTGTCAAACTATGACGCGGTGGTCTTTGACCCGCCCCGAGCTGGCGCGGAAGCGCAGGCCCGGCAGTTGGCAACGTCAGGCGTACCGCTGGTCATCGCCGTCTCGTGCTCGCCTTCCAGCCTGGGGCGCGACCTGCGCATCCTGATCGACGGCGGATATCGCCTGACACGCATCACCCCGGTCGATCAGTTTCGTTACAGTGCGCACGTGGAAACCGTCGCTGTTTTAACCACGGGGCGCAAATAATTGCCGCGTTAAACAATTCTCCACGTCGATAGTACAGTATCCATCTCAAATCTCGTCATTGGGGGCAATGCAGATTCGTGCTTTCGTCGCATATCGCAGTTTCGCTCAGTTTATTTGAATCGCTTGCCGTTTTGGCGCTCATCGGCTTCATCACGTCTCTGACGGCGATGGGCTTGTCGGAGCGCGGCGGCTGGCGTGGACAACGGCAGTGGACGGCGAACATCGCCGCGGCCACGGTGCTGGGCTGCGGCCTGTGGAGCATGCATCTCATCCATGCCACGGCGACCAGCAGGCTCATCGCCGGCGGCGCGGACAGTTCCACAACCACCAGTTCACTGATCGTCATGATGCTCATGGCTTTCGGAGCATTGCAGATCATCATGCACGCCCGTGGCACAGCCATGAGGATGATCGGGGGCGGGGCTCTCGGGCTCGGGCTCGCCCTGGGACATTACCTGTTGCAGAGCGCAACGGTGGTTCCAGTGGGCTTTGTCATCAGCGAGGCTTCCGCCGCCGCCGTCTTTGCGGGCGCATCCCTGTGCGGCGCGGGTGCGGCGTTGCTCTCGACGTCCGACAACCGATTGGCGATGGCGGCAGGCCGGGTTACCCTGGCCTTCGCCCTGATGTTCGTTGCATCCGGCGAAATGCTCAGCATTCAGCCGATGTTCGGCTGGGCGACCTATCCCGCTGAGGCGGTAACCGGCTTGCCGGTGGGCGTATTCCTGGCCTGCGGCGTCATCGCCTTCTTCGGCTTTCTGCTCCTGCGCCTGGACCGCCGCCGCCAAGGCGCGCTGGCGGAAATGAGCCGCATGCGGGCTCTCGCCGATGTGGCGTTCGAGGGCATCGTCGTCTGCAAGGGCGGGCTGGTCGTGCATGCCAACGCCAGTTTCGCCGCCCTTATCGGACGCGAGCACGACAATCTCGCCGGCTTGCCGTTTGATGATCTGATCGCTCCGGGAGCCTGCCGCGATGGCTTGCATGCACCGGGCATGACCCGTATCGAAACCGAGATGCTGGGTTTGAGCGGATCGGTTCAGGCCGTTGAAATCTTTGCGCGCGACGTCACCCTGAGGGATCAGGAGCACCGTGTTCTCGCCGTGCGGGATATCCGCGATCGCAAGTTGGCCGAGGCCCGCATCCAGTTTCTGGCCCATCATGACCCGATCACGGGTCTTCCCAACCGCACGCAATTCCTTGACCGCCTCGATCAGGAGATCAACCGGGCCGGACGCGCTAACGGCCAGTTCGCCGTGATCTGCATCGACCTGGACCGTTTCAAGGAAGTGAACGACAGTTTCGGCCATGCCGCCGGCGACCAGCTGCTGCGGCTCGCGGCGGAGCGGATGAAACGCGTGTTCCGCACCTATGATGTGGTCGGCCGCATGGGCGGCGATGAATTCGCGATCATGGAATGCGCCTGCCAGCAGCCCGACGCGGCCATCACCGCCGCGCAGAGACTGGTCACTGCGTTCAACGAGCCCTTCGATCTCGATGGCCTGAAGATCACCATCGGCGCCAGCGCGGGCATATCGATCTATCCTTCGGATGCGCGGGACGCCGAGGGGCTCCTGACGCGCGCGGATCTGGCGCTCTATCGCTCCAAGGCCGAGGGCCGCGGCACGTTCCGGCTGTTCGAAAGCGGCATGGACGCACAGCTGCGGGAACGGCGGATGCTGGCCAACGACCTGCGCAACGCCGTGATGAACGACGACATCATCCTCCATTACCAGCCGATCGCGTGCCTCGAAGATGGCCGGGTGACAGGCTTCGAGGCCATGGCGCGCTGGCGCCATCATTCGCGCGGCTGGATCAATCCGCGCACCTTCATGCCGCTTGCCGAAGAAATCGGCCTGATGCCCGAACTCGGCCGCCGCGTTCTGCGCCGCGCTTGCGCGGAGGCGGCCACATGGCCAAGGCCTCTCAAGATCGCCGTTAATCTTGCGACGACCCAGCTCCACAGTGAACTCGTGCCGCTGGTGATGGACACGCTCGCCGACACGGGACTCACGCCCGAGAGACTCGAGCTGGAGGTCACCGAGCAGGCGCTCCGGCACCGCCAGGACAACGGCTTTGCCACCCTGCGCGCGCTGAAAAGCATAGGCGTGCGCATCACCGTGGATCATTTCGGTTCGGGATCATCCTCGCTGTCGGCGCTGAGGGCCTGCCCGATCGACCGTTTCAAGATCGATGAGAGCTTCATTGCCGACATGACGGAAGACGTCGACACCGCAGCCCTGGTGCAGGCGATCGTGGGTATCGGCCGGGCACTCGGCATCGCCATTTCAGCCTCGGGCTGCGACAGCCACGAGCAGATCGAGCTGCTCCGGTCGAAAGGTTGCGCGGAGGCGCAGGGAACGGTGTTCGGCGCGGCCATGCCCGCCAGCGCCTATGCCCATGTCACCGGTATCTACCAGCAGAGCGAATCCGGGCAACCCGTTGTCCCGCTTCGCGCTGCGGCGAGTTGATGGCCGCCTTTCGTCATATCCAGCGGTAGGCGTTGTCCTCGAACACCAAAATCCGGCCCTGGAAGATGTTCATGCGCGCGGCTATGGCGGTATCGACCCCTGCCCGGACGGCCAGCAACACACGGGCAACGCCGCCGTGTGAGACCACCACGGCCGGCTCCGGCAGTTCGCCGAAGAGTGGATTGACCCGTTCGGCGAGCATGGCGTAGCTCTCGCCCCCCGGTGGCACGAAGGACCATTTGTCCTGCTCGCGCTCCTGCGCCGCGCGGGGTGAGCGCAGCTTGACCTCGGGCCAGGTCATTCCTTCCCAATCGCCGAAGGTGAGCTCCATGAGCCTTGGGTCTGTGCGATAGGCATCAGGATCAAGGCCCATGGCCCGGCGCATGCGCTCCATGGTTTCACGGGTGCGGGACAGCGGGCTTGCATGGAACGCCGCCGCTGATCCATCCCCGATCAGCCGGTGGAGGGTACGCCCAACCGCCTCGGCCTGATCTCGACCGCGACCGTTCAGGGAAATATCCTTCTGTCCCTGAAGCCGTCCTTCGACGTTCCAGTCGGTTTCGCCATGGCGCACGAAATAAAGCGCCATCAGGGGTCAGTCGTTCTTGGCTGCGAGGCTCATGTCGGGAGCTTCGGGGTTCTTCATGCCGACGACATGGTAGCCGGAATCCACATGATGGATTTCACCGGTCACGCCGCGCCCGAGATCGGACAGAAGATAGAGCGCGCTGTCGCCCACCTCCTCGATGGTGACCGTGCGGCGCAGCGGCGCGTTGAGTTCGTTCCATTTGAGGATGTAGCGGAAATCGCCGATGCCGGAGGCCGCCAGGGTCTTGATGGGACCTGCCGAGACCGCGTTGACGCGGATGCCCTGCGGGCCGAGGTCGGCGGCCAGATAGCGCACGCTGGCTTCGAGGGCGGCCTTGGCGACGCCCATGACGTTGTAGTGCGGCATCCATTTTTCCGCGCCGTAATAGGTCAGCGTCAGGATCGAGCCGCCGCCGCTCATCAGCTTCTCGGCGCGCTGGGCGACAGCCGTCAGCGAATAGCAGGAGATGAACAGCGTCTTGTTGAAATTGTCGGCGGAAGTGTCGACGTAGCGGCCGTCGAGTTCGTCCTTGTCGGAGAAGGCGATCGCATGGACCAGGAAGTCGATACGGCCCCATTCCTTTTCGATGGTGGCGAAAACCGCATCGAGCGAAGCAGCGTCGGTCACATCGCAATGCCCGGCGACGAGAGCGCCAAGCTCGGCGGCCAGAGGCTCGACCCGCTTCTTGAGGGCGTCTCCCTGGTACGTCAAAGCGATTTCAGCGCCCTGGGCGGCGCAAGCCTTCGCGATCCCATAGGCGATTGACCGGCTGTTCGCGACGCCCATCACCAGGCCGCGCTTGCCGGCCATCAATCCCTTTGCCTCGGTCATGGGGTACTCCTCGCCCTGCCACGCATACATAAGAATGTTTCTCATGACACAAGGGCATGGGACGCTTCAAGCGCCGGGTATCATCGGTTGTGGTTCTGGCGGCATTTTCAACTTGCTAACCTTACCATGCCGCTCCGCAACCAACGTTGCGGAATCACCCGCGTTCACCCGGATCATAGGGCGCGCCCTCGCGCATGCGCTTGGCCAGGGCGTCGAGTTCGGCGTCATGACGATCGGACAGGACGATGCGCGGCGTGACCAGGAGATCGCCGGACTGGCCATCACGGCTGATGCCCCTGCCCTTGAGTCGCAGCGTGCGCGCGCCTGTCGAGCGGGCGGGAATCTTCAGTTCGACCGCGCCGTCCAGCGTCTGCACGGTCACCTTGCCGCCAAGAACGGCGTCATAGAGCGTGACGGGCACATCCACGCGCACGTTGAGCCCCTCCGCCCGAAAGCGGGGATCGGATGCGACCCTGACCGCCACCAGCGCATCGCCGGGGGGGCCGCCAAAGGGGTTCGCACCGCCCTGCCCCTTGAGACGGATGGTCTTTCCCTCGGAGATACCGGCGGGAATGGCGACATCCACGGTCTTGCCGTTGGGCAGCGTCACGCGCGCCTTGCCGCCGCGCGCCCAGACGTGAAACGGGACTGTTGTCTCCAAGGTGACATCGGCCTTGCGGGCCGTTGCGCCGTCATGGGCAAAGCCACCCGGCCGCGCGGCCCCGGCCCCGCCGAACAGGTCGGAGATGATGTCCTCGGGGTTGATCCCGGCGCTGGTCCGCGCCCGGCCGCGCGGCCCGCCCGCGCCGAAGCCGAAGGCCTCGAAGATGCTGTCGGAGCCACCGGCCGCGCCGCGCCGCCCGCCGCCGCCCTGGCCGAACCCCTCGAAACCCCGGAATTTGGGCTTGCCCTCGGCGTCGATCTCGCCGCGATCATAGGCTGCCCGCTTGTCGGCGTCGTTGAGGAAGTCATAGGCGGCCGTGAGCTCCGAGAAACGCTCCTTCGCCCTGGGATCGTCGGGGTTGCGGTCCGGATGAAGGGTTTTCGCCAGCTTGCGGTAAGCCTTCTTGATCTCGGCCTCGCTTGCCGAGCGATCAATCGCCAGAACGTTGTAAGGGTCGCGCATCAGACCAAGCACCTTTTCACGCTGCCGCCCATGGCGCGCAGGCAGGTCTCATGTGGGGTAAATATGCTGGCGATGCAACGGGTTCTTTTGCGCGTCCGCCGCATCGGCGGGCCACGTCATAGCGTCGCCGTGGCCGGGCCGGGCCTTGCCTCCGCGACGTCCCACTGGCCGGCGGGCGTCTGGCATGCACGGCCCTCGACGGTCGCTTCGGGCGTCTGCTGGGCGGCCCTCGTGGCGATGAAGCGGCGGCAGGACATGCCGTCGCGCGCCTCCACGGGCGAGGCCGGACGGAAGCTGCCGCGCGATCCAGTTTCCGGATTGGCCCACAGCACGGGCGGACCATCCTCCGCGCCGGTCAAGGCAAGGCCCAAAGCACCACGGGCATAGAGCCAGTCGGACGGCGACAGCCCGATCGAAGCCGCACCCGGCATCATCACGCCACCGCTGGTCTGTTCCGGAGCCAGGGCGACGGGCGCGAGACCCGGCGGCGACAGCGGCGCGCTGTCGACCTGGCCGACGGGCGCCGCCTGTGGCGGCTGGATGCTGGCTGTGGTGGCCGGCTCGTCCTTCTTGTCATCGCCGAAGAGCTTGAAGCTCATGCTGCAACCGCCCAGCACGAACCCCACCGCGACGACAAGGCCGATCCGTGCCGCTGCCACCGCGAAGCAACGATGTGTATAAGGGATCGTACCCACCGCCAAATCGGTTCCCGCCTATGACCAAACCCCCACCTAGTGGACATGAAGATCGGTTAACGTCCAGTGACTTTACGCTGGCGGAAGAGCCTTTCGCGCTTTTCTCCAGCTGGATGGAGGACGCCGCCCGATCCGAGATCAACGACCCCAACGCCATGACGCTGGCCACCGTCGACGCCGACGGCATGCCGGACGCGCGCATCGTGCTGCTCAAGGGCTTCGACCACGACGGCTTCGTATTCTACACCAACATCGAAAGCGCCAAGGGCCGGGAGCTGGCCGAGGTCCCGAAGGCCGCACTGGTTTTCCACTGGAAATCGCTGACCCGGCAGGTGCGCGTGCGGGGAACCGTCAGCCGCGTCACGGATGCCGAGGCCGACGCCTATTACGCCAGCCGGCCGCGCGGCAGCCGGCTCAGTGCCTGGGCCTCGCAACAGTCACGGCCGCTTGCCAGCCGCGAGACCTTCATCGCGGACCTGGAGGAGGTCGAGCGGCGCTACGGCGAGGGAGAGATTCCACGTCCGCCGCACTGGACGGGCTTCCGAATCGTCCCCATGTCCATCGAGTTCTGGCATGATCGGCCCTTCCGCCGCCATGATCGGCTGGTCTTTCGCCGCGATACGGCGGAAAACGCCTGGACCACAACCCGGCTCTATCCCTGAGGCGTTTCCAATGTCCGACCGCAAGACACTGCTCCTGACCGGCGCGAGCCGGGGCATCGGCCACGCCACCGTGAAGCGGTTCTCGGCGGCGGGCTGGCGCGTCATCACCTGCTCGCGCCATGCCTTCCCGGAGGAATGCCCCTGGGCCATGGGGCCGGAGGATCACATCCAGGTCGACCTGGCCGATCCCGCCAACACTCTGGAGGCCATCGAGGAGACCCGGCGGCGGCTCGAGGGCGGACTGTTGCACGCGCTGGTCAACAACGCCGGGATTTCGCCCAAGGGGGCCGGCGGCAGCCGCCTCGGCACGCTGGAGACCGACCTGGACGACTGGAAGACCGTGCTCCAGGTCAATTTCTTCGCCCCGATCATGCTGGCGCGGGGGCTGCTCAAGGAGCTGGAAGCCACGCGCGGGTCCGTGGTCAACGTGACGTCGATCGCGGGCAGCCGCGTGCATCCTTTCGCGGGCGCGGCCTATGCCACGTCGAAGGCGGCGCTGTTCGCCCTGACGCGCGAGATGGCGGCGGATTTCGGCCCCCTGGGCGTGCGCGTCAACGCCATCGCACCCGGCGAGATCGACACCGCCATCCTGTCGCCCGGCACCGAGAAGATCGTGGAGCAGATCCCCATGCGCCGTCTCGGCACCACCGACGAGGTCGCCAAGACGATCTATTTCCTGTGCACCGAGCAGTCATCCTATCTCAACGGCGCGGAAATCCACATCAACGGCGGGCAGCATGTGTGAACCCAACCGCGCAATCCGAGGGAAAATCGGGCAGCGTTCCATCTAACGTTTACTTTATGGAGCCTACACTCATCGCGAGCGCTAACGGGGGTTAGAAGCAAGCATGGGAAAATTGCTCGGTCTCTTCAGGGTCGACACCGATAACCCTGACCTTCTGAGAGCGCAGGTCGCCGCCTTTTCACGGCAGATGCCGCTGCTCTATTTCATCCTGATGGTCAACGCCTCGGCGCTCTCCTACACGCATTATGCCGTCGCCCCGCTCTATATGACGGTGTTGATCCCCGCACCCCTGATGGTCTTGAGCATCGTCCGTGCCCTGTGGTGGTACAGGGTCGTCCCGGAGCGCATGACCGACCGCCAGCTCGGCGACTGCCTGAAGGCAACCGTCCGGCTCGCGGGCGGCCTCAGCACCATCTTCTTTTTCTGGGCCCTGTCGCTGTATCCGTTCGGCGATGACCGCATGCAGGGGCACGTCACCTTCTTCGTCGGCCTGACGATGATAAGCTGCATCTTCTGCATGCTGCATGTGCGCGCCGTCGCGCTCGTGACCACGCTGGCCGTCAGCGTTCCCTTCACGATCTTCATGTTCGCCACCCAGCAGAAAACCCACATGGCGATCGGTCTCAACGTGACGCTCGTGGTCGTCACGATGACCTACATCCTGATGATCATCTCGAACGATTTCGAACGCATGATCAACAGCCAGGCCGAAACCAAGCGGCTGAGCGATGAAAACGCCAAGCTGGCCAACATCGACAGCCTCACGGGCCTGCCGAACCGCCGCCAGTTCTTCAGCCAGTTGAACACCGTGGTGGCGGAAAACACCGCGCGTTCGAAGCGCTTCGCGATCGGGGTGCTGGACCTGGACGGCTTCAAGCCAGTGAACGACCTTTATGGGCACGTCGCAGGCGACGCCGTCCTGACCGAAACCGGACGGCGGCTTCAGAGCCTGGCGGGGGACGATGTCTTCGTGGCGCGCCTTGGCGGCGATGAGTTCGGCATCATCATGAACGACATCGAGGATGCTTCCCTTATTCCCTTCGGTGAGGATGTCTGCACGGCCTTGAAACTCCCCTTCACCCTGTCCAGCGGGGTCGCGCATGTTTCGGCCTCGATCGGCTTTGCGGTGTTTCCCGATGCCGCCCCGTCCGCCGAGCTGCTGTTCGAGCGGGCCGACTATGCGCTCTACAACGCCAAGAACGAGCAGCGTGGGCGGACGGTCATCTTCTCACAGGCCCATGAAGACGAGATCCGCAATCAGGGGCTTGTGGAGCAATGCCTTCGTCATGCCGATCTGGAGGCGGAGATGTCGCTGCATTTCCAGCCGTTGATCGACACCGCGCAAGACAAGCTGATCGGCTTCGAGGCCCTCGCCCGCTGGCAGAGCGTGGAACTGGGGTTCGTGCCTCCCTATGTCTTCATCGAGGTGGCCGAGCGCACGGACATCATCAACAAGCTGACACAGGTCCTGCTCGGCAAGGCGCTGGCGGAAGCCCTGACCTGGCCGGAGCATCTCCGCATCTCGTTCAATCTGTCCGCGCGTGACATCATGTCGTCGGAGGCGATCCTCCAGATCATCGCCATCGTCAATCGCAGCGGCATCGCGCCAAGCCGGATCACGTTCGAGGTGACGGAAAGCTCGATGATGAACGACTTCACCCAGGCCAGGGACGCCTTGCGGACCCTGAAGGCGCTCGGCGCCAAAATATCCCTCGACGATTTCGGGACAGGCTATTCGAGCCTGAGCCATGTTCACCGCCTGCCGCTCGACAGCATCAAGGTCGATCGCGGGTTCATCCTCGACATCGAAACCCGCGCGTCCGGCCGCAAGCTGGTGAAAAGCGTGCTGGACATGTGCCACAACCTCGACATCAACTGCGTGGTCGAGGGCATGGAAAGCGCGGAACAGGTGCGCATACTCCACGGTCTGGGATGCACCACCATGCAGGGTTATTACTTTTCAAAACCCATCCCGAGCGAGCGGGTGCCGGATTTCCTGTCCCAGGATACATGGGCCGCCAAGAGCCTGCTCGCGCGTACCGGGTGACGAACCGCCGTCCCCGCCTTCAGAGCCACCGCCGCCATTTGAAGAAGACGTAGGGCAGGATCGCCGAGATCACCATCATCACCAGGGCCATGGGATAGCCGAACCGCCATTCCAGCTCCGGCATGTGCGTGAAGTTCATGCCGTAGATCGAGGCGACCAGCGTCGGCGGCATCAGGACCACCGCCACCACCGAGAACAGCTTGATGATGTCGTTCTGCTCGATGGAGACCATGCCGACCAGTGCGTCGAGCAGGAAGGTCACCTTGTTGCCCAGGAAGGCGGCGTAATCGTTGATCGACTGGACGTCGCGCTGGAGCATGCGCAGCTGGCCCTTGGCATCCTTGCCGGTCTTCAATCCCTCGATCTCGGCGGACAGGAAGGTGATGACCCGCGACACCGTCACCAGGCTTTCACGTGCCTTCGACAGGAGGTCGTCCTTGCGGCCGAGGGATTTCAGCAGCACCTGATAGCTTTTCTTGCGCGAGACGCGTTCGGCCTCGCGATCGAAGATGCGCGCCGAAACCCTGTCGATGTCGGCCCCGACGTATTCGATGACGTCGGCGGTGCGGTCGACCACGGTTTCCAGCAGGCCGAGCAGCACGCCCTGGGCGGTCGCGGGGCTGCCGGAGGCCTTGCAGGCGCGGGCCGCGAACATGGGGAAGGCGCGCGGCTCGTCGTAGCGCACGGTGACCAGATGCCCGGCCGCGAGGATGAAGGTCACGTTGGTGGTGAAGGGCCGCTCGGTGTCGGACCCGCAGATCAGGGTCGCGGTCATGTAGCGCGCGCCGTTCTCCACATAGACGCGGCTCGACACCTCGATCTCGGCCATTTCCTCGCGGGTGGGAACCGACACGCCGACGGCCGCCTCGACCAGACGGTCCTCCTCGGGCGTGGGCGCCATCAGATCGAGCCAGACCGCCTTCTCCGGCAGCGCGAGACCGGCCTCGATCTCCGCCCGTTCCAGTCCGGAAGGCCTGGCGGCATAGACGGTGAGCATGGATCAGCCCGCGTCCAACGGAGTGGTTCCGGCGGCGGTACCGTCGGGCCCCTGCGTGATCTTCTCGACGCGCGCTTCGGCGTTCTTCAGCAGCGCCTCGCACTGGCGCTTCAGCGCCTCGCCGCGCTCGTAGAGCGTGATCGACTGGTCGAGCGCGACGTTGCCACGCTCGAGGTCGGATACGATCTTCTCAAGCTCCGCCAAAGCCTGCTCGAACGGCATGGCGGCGATGTCCTGCGGTTGTCCGGCCATGGTCTGTCTCCCGTGTTCAGAGCATACCCGGTTTCACCGGACATGCTTCAGCTCTTTGCTTTGGCGCATTTTCTCGATGCAAAATCGGAATCCACTTTTGCTGAAAATGCTAGCCGCGCATCAGCGCCGCCACATGGGCTGCCGCCGAGCGCGCGAGGCCGTCGAGGTCGTAGCCCCCTTCGAGCACGGAGACAACCCGTCCCCCCGCATGGGCGTCGGCGATCTCCATCAGGCGCGTGGTCGCCCAGGCGAAATCCTCATCCACAAGATCCAGCCCGCCCAGAGGGTCCTGCCTATGCGCGTCGAAGCCGGCGGAGATCACCACCAGATCGGGCCGAAACGATTCGACGGCGGGCAGGATGCGCGCCTCCATGACCTCGCGAAACTCCGCTCCGCCGTCTCCCATATGAAGGGGCGCGTTGACGATGGTGCCGTGGGTTCCCGTCTCGGATGCCGCGCCGGTGCCGGGATAGAGCGGCATCTGGTGGGTCGAGGCATAGAGCACGCTGGCGTCGTCCCAGAAGATGTCCTGCGTGCCGTTGCCGTGGTGGACGTCGAAATCCATGATGGCAACCCGCTCCGCGCCGTGCGCCCGCCGGGCATGGCGCGCGGCGATGGCGGCGTTGTTGAACAGGCAGAAGCCCATGGCGCGCTCCCGCTCGGCGTGGTGGCCCGGCGGGCGGATCGCGCAGAAGGCGTTCCGCACCCTGCCCGCCATGACATCGTCGATCGCCAGGATCGCCGCGCCGACACCGCGCAGGGCGGCCTCCCAGCTTCCCGACGACATCACAGTGTCGGCGTCCAGATAGACCGACCCTTCGCGCGGCCGGGCGCTGTCCAACGCCTCCGCATAGGCAGGCGAATGCGCCAGCGTCACGCTCTCCAGGGGGGCGACAGGGGCCTCCCGCCGCACGAGGGGCGCAAAGCTTTCATCCTCGAACGCATGCATCAGGGCACGCAACCTGTCGGGCCGTTCAGGGTGTCCCGCGGGGGTCAGATGATCGAGGCAAGCGGAATGTGAAATCAGGAGCGTCGCCATGACGCCGAGGAAACACCGGCCCCCGCATGATGTCCATGCCCCTGGCCAATCGGAAAATATTCCGCGCCGCCCTTGACGCGCCGCACATAAACCCCTAGGTGTAACGTACCCCAGCCAGACAGCAGGGCTTCGATAGGTGCGGTGCGTCGCCGCCACCGTCGATGTGAGCAGGTCAGGACGGATGTACTCCGACCACTCTTTCCCTCGGCAAAGTGACGTTTTGCCGGTTGGTCTGTCTGGGCGATCAATCAGGTTTTCGGCCTGCCTTGTCATACGCTCCCTGTTTTGGGCCGCGCTTTCAGGTCACTCCCCCAAAACTCGGATTGAGAACCGCGCCGCGCGATGGTCGTGCGCGCGCGGAATTAACGTATGACACTGGAGGGCATCATGCCTGTTGGTACCGTGAAGTTCTACAATTCCCAGAAGGGCTATGGATTCATTCAGCCGGACAACGGCGGCGCGGACGTTTTCGTCCATGCGACCGCCGTCGAGGCCGCCGGCCTCTACAGCCTGAACGAAGGACAGAAAGTGTCCTTCGAAGTGGTCAGCGAGCGCGGCAAGACGAAGGCCGCCAGCCTTCAGGCCGTCGCCTGAGCTTCACTCAGGCCTGAATCTGAAAAGCCCGGCCTCGCGCCGGGCTTTTTGCTGTGCGACGGGCTTCCGGCGTCAGTGCGTCACCGGAAAGCTGACGCTGAAACAGCCACCGCCTCCCGCCTTGCCGTAGTCGATGGCGCCGCCGAGCTGGGCCGCGGCGGCCGACAGGACCTTCATGCCCAGCCCCGCGCCGGCGTCGCCCGCGAAATCCTTCTGCAATCCGATGCCCTGATCGCAGACCGTGAGTTTGGCCGTGGCCCCAGACAGGCCGAATTCGACCTCGACGGTGCCGCGCCGCTCATCCGAATAGGCATGCTTGAAGGCATTGGCGATCAGCTCATTGGCCGCCAGCCCCAGCGCCATGACCTGGTTCGCCGGCAAGGCGATGTCGTCGGCGGTCACGTTCAGCGCCTCGACGGTCATGGGTCTCGTGTTGGCGAGATTGTCGCACAGGCCCTGCAGGAAAGCCGCGACCGGTATCCTGTCGGACTGCGCCGTGCGGTGAAGCTGATCGTGGATGGTCGCAACCGCCATGACGCGGCTTCTGGCCTCGTCCAGCTGCCGCTTGACGGCCGCGTCGCCCGCGCGGCGGCCCTGCATCGCCAGGAAACTGGCGATGAGCTGGAGCGAGTTCTTCACGCGGTGATCGATCTCGCGGCGCAAAACCTCGTTCTGGTCCAGCAGGGCCCGCTGTTCGAGCAGGGTGTTCGCCAGCGAGGCGGTCACCTCGCGCTCGATCCGCAGCGCGCGGCGCAGCGCGAGCCGGGCGTTGACCTGGCGGGCCATCACACTCAACAGCCGCAATTGCTCGTCGGTCAGGCTTCGCGGCTGGTAATCGAGCACACAGAGCGTTCCCAGCGGAAGGCCCTCCTCAGTCTCCAGGAGAGCGCCGGCGTAAAATCGCAGGCTGGGCTGGCTCGCCACCAGGGGATTGGTGCTGAACCGGCCGTCGAGCAGCATATCGGGCACCACCAGCAGATCCGATTGCAGAATGGTGTGCGCGCAGAACGATACATCCCGTGGCGTCTCGATTATGTCGGTGCCGACCGCCGCCTTGAACCATTGGCGGTTCTCGTCAACGAGCGTGATGAGCGAGACCGGCGTTCCGCAAATCTTCGAGACGATGTCGACCACATCGTCGAAATCGCGCTCGCGAGGCGTATCGAGGATATCGAGTCTGTGCAGGGCTTCGAGGCGAAGCGCCTCATCAGGATGCAAGGGTGCCTTCACAGCGTCTCTCAGTTGTGGTCTTGCCATCGGGGCAGATGCGCGGCGGGGCCACCGCCCGCCGTCAGGAAGAGCCCCAACCTAGCGCAAATTAGTGTCAGATGCTCCCGGAATCCAATGGTACCGGCGCCACGCTGTCGTCGGTAACGAAAAAATCGACCTGAAGCGGTTGTGTCGGGTCGACTCGGTAGCGCTCGAAATCGGTCGCGCCTTCCTCCGCGAGGAAGGTGTCATCGATGATGAACCGGCCGGTGAACTCGCGCGACGGCTTGCGGAATATCCGATGGGCAGCATCGGCGAGGATGTCCGGCTTGCGCGAGCGCCGGACAATCACTTCCCCCCCCAGCAGATTGCGCACGGCGGAGGTGTCGATGGTGGTGCGTGGCCAGAGCGCGTTGACGGCGATCCCCTGGCCGCGCAGTTCCCCGGCCAGGCCGAGCACGACGAGGCTCATGCCGAACTTGGCCATGGAATAGGCCAGATGGGGCGCGAACCATTTCTCCTTCATGTCCAGCGGGGGCGAAAGCGTCAGGATGTGAGGGTTTTCGCTTCTGGCCAGATGCGGGATCGCCAGCTTGGACACGAGGAAGGTCGCCCGCGCGTTGACCTGGTGCATCAGGTCGAAGCGCTTCATGTCGATCTGGCTGGTGCGCGCAAGGTTGATGGCGCTGGCGTTGTTGAGCACGATGTCCAGACCGCCGAAGGTCTCGACCGTTTTCTCGATCGCCGCCGCGACGCTCGCGTCGTCACGCACATCCACCACCAACGGCAGCGCCTTGCCGCCCGCCGCTTCGATCTCCTCCGCTGCGGAATAGATCGTGCCGGGCAATTTCGGGTGCGGCTCGGTGGTTTTGGCCGCGATCACCACATTGGCGCCATCGGCGGCGCAGCGTTTGGCAATGGCAAGGCCAATGCCTCGTGAGCCGCCGGTGACGAAGAGTGTTTTTCCTGCGAGCGACATGGACCCGTCCTTTCGAAACCTGCCCCGAGAGTGACAGACTTTCCGGGCCGGGTCATGTACCGCTGTGGCGGGCGGCGCCCTTTCTCAGCTGATGAAGAAGTGCTGCGTGCCGTGAGCCTCGATGGCCCCCGCCAGACGCGACAGCGCGTGGATGTAGGCCCCGGTGCGGCAGCTCACGCCCTTCTCCTGCGAGATCTGCCAGATGGCGCGACCCTCACGCTCCATGATCTCACGCAGGCGATCATGGACCTCGCCGAGCGTCCAGTAATAGCCCTGCCGGTTCTGCACCCATTCGAAATAGGACACCGTGACACCACCCGCATTGGCGAGGATGTCGGGCAGCACGATCACTTTACGGGCTTCGAGAATGGCGTCGGCCTCGGGCGTGATCGGACCGTTGGCCAGTTCGAGCACGATCTTCGCCTTCACGCCCTCCGCGTTGTCCTCACGGATCATGTTCTCCAGCGCCGCCGGGACCAGCAGATCGCATTCGACCGCCACGAGATCGTCCGGCGCCAGGTCCCCATGCCCGTGCGTCCCTGCCGTGCTTGCGACCGATTTCCCGTTCTGCTTGGCCGTGAACAGGCTGTCGAGGTCGAGCCCGTCGGCGGACTGCACCGCACCGGTGGAATCGGAAACGGCGACGATCTTGTGGCCATCGGAGGCAAGCAGGCGCGCGATGTGCTGACCGGCGTTGCCGAAGCCCTGGATCGCCACGCGCAGGCTGCCCTTCACGCCGATCTCGGCCGCAAGGTGCCGGACGAGGTAAAAGCCGCCGCGCGCGGTGGCGTCCTCGCGTCCGAGCGATCCCCCCAGGGCGATGGGCTTGCCGGTGATGACCGCCGGAACGCTCTCACCGACGATCTGGGCGTATTCGTCGGCCATCCAGCCCATGATCATGGAGTTGGTGTAGACGTCGGGCGCCGGAATGTCGCGATCGGGTCCGATGATGCGCGCGAAAGCCTGGATGTAGGCGCGGGAGAGCCGCTCCAGCTCCGCCTTGGAAAGGCTGTGCGGGTCGACCTGTACGGCGCCCTTGCCGCCGCCGTAGGGCAGATTCATCACGGCGCATTTGAAGGTCATCCAGAAGGCCAGGGTCTCGGCCTCGTCGGCGTTGGCGTCGGGATGATAGCGGATACCGCCCTTGGTCGGCCCGCGCGTGTCGTCGTAGCGGCAACGCCAGGCCAGGAACGATTTTCGCGAACCATCGTCCATACGGATCATCAAACGGACCTTCGTCGTCTCGCGCGGATATTTCAGCTTCTCGATCACATCGGGATCGATCTGAAGATGCTGGGCGGCCGTATCCAGGCGTATGAGTGCGAGATCGAGAAGGTTGTCCGAAGACATCATGACTCCTTAGGGTGATTCAAAAATGATGCAAGATGCTCAAAATCGCGGCATGGATTGCATGACTTTTGCGCAGATTCAATCGCCGCACGGCGATTTTCTGCACCTTTGGAAGCCGGTTTTCCCCGTTCGGGGCTGGATTGCCACACAAATGAAACAGGAATGATGTGGTGATCGCCCGCGCTTCGGGGCAGGATGCCGGGCATTCACAGGCTTGCCCGCTGTTCGACATGTGTTCCCTTCCCGCGTTTCTGCCCCCGATCGACATCACCTGTACCGATTTCCACAGACTGGTCAGCCTGAGCGGCGCCATCGCCGGGCGCGAGCCCCATCTGGCGACGTTCCTGTCCGGTGAAATCGCCCGCGCCACCATTCGGGACGAATGGGATAAATCCGGCTATGTCAGCATGGAGTCGCTGGTGCGGTTCCGCGACAACGTGACCCGCGAGCAGCATTCCGCGCGCCTCGTCTACCCTAGGCAGGCGCTGAGCGAAGGCGACAGCCTCCTCTCGGTGCTGTCGTGGACCGGGGCTGCCCTTCTTGGACTGTCGGAAGGCCATTCCATCGCCTGGCAGGCCGGCAATGGCCTCATGCGCTCCCTCACCGTGCTGAGGGTGGATTAAGGCTTCATCCCGGCGTCAGCGCCGCCACGGCGCCCGGCGTGAACAGCGCCCCGGACCCGCCCATGAGAGCCTGCGCGATGCCGGGGGCTTCGGCCGTCAGATGTTCGGCGAAGAACCGCGCGATGGCGGTGTGCGCCGCCATGTCCTTGCCCATGCGGTGCGCGGCGAGAACGCCGTCGGCGAGAGCACAGCCACCCGCCGCCAGCGCGAACAGGCGCAGGTAGGGCGTCGCCGCCGCCAGGCTTTCGTCGGTTGTCCGGCCCGGGGTCATCAGCCAGCGCGTGGCCTCGTCCAGCGCCTTGACCGCCGCATCGAGCCGCTCGGCCATGGCGCCCAGATCCGGCGCGTTGGACGAGGCGATATCCTTCACCGTGGCGCGCAGGCCCGCGATCAGGTCCCGCACGCACTCCCCGCCCGACTGGGGCAGCTTGCGCGTCACGAGGTCGATCGCCTGGATGCCGTTGGTGCCCTCGTAGATGGCGGCGATACGCGCGTCGCGGAGATACTGCGCCGCGCCGGTCTCCTCGATGTAGCCCATGCCGCCGTGCACCTGGATGCCGAGCGAGGCGACCTCGATGCCGATGTCGGTTGAAAAAGCCTTGGCAACCGGCGTCAGGAGGTTGGCCCGTTCCTGACCGGCTTTCCGGCCCGCCTCATCCCCGCCGCGCTTGGCGCGGTCGAGCGCCGTGGCGGTCCGATAGCACAGGGCGCGGGCGGCCGCGGTCAGCGCGCGCATGGTCATGAGCATGCGCCTCACGTCCGGATGCCCGACGATGGGGATCATGCCGCCGGATGCTGCGGTCCGGGCGGCCGAAGGGGCGGCTCCCTGCAGCCGCTGGTGGGCGTAGGCCAGCGCCTGCTGGGTGGCCCTTTCGGCGACGGCAACCCCTTCCAGCCCGACCGCGAGCCGCGCGTTGTTCATCATGGTGAACATGCACGCCAGACCGCGATGCTCCTCTCCCACAAGGAAACCAACGGCTCCCTCGTTGTCGCCGTAGATCATGGTGCATGTGGGCGAGCCGTGGATGCCCATCTTGTGTTCGATGGAATGACAACGCAGATCGTTGTGAGGTCCAAGCGAACCGTCTGAATCCAAAAGGAATTTCGGCACAAGGAACAGCGAGATGCCCTTCGTTCCGGGCGGCGCGTCCAGCAGGCGCGCCAGGACGAAATGGATGATGTTTTCGGTGAGGTCGTGCTCGCCGTAGGTGATGAATATCTTCTGGCCGAATATCCGGTAGCTGCCATCCCCGGCCCTCTCGGCCCTCGCCCTGACCGCCGCGAGATCGGACCCGGCCTGAGGCTCGGTGAGGTTCATGGTCCCGGTCCATTCTCCGGACACGAGCCTGGCGAGATAGGTGTCCTTCAATTCCCGTGAGCCATGAGCTTCCAAGGCTTCGGCGGCCCCTTGCGTCAGCACCGGAGCGAGGCCGAAGGCCATGTTGGCCGCAGCCCACATCTCGCTGGTCGCGGCCCAGAGCGCGACCGGCAATCCCTGACCGCCGTATTCCTCCCGCGCCATCAAGCCGTTCCATCCGGCCTCGCGCCAGCGGGTGTAGAGATCCGGCCAGCCTTTCGGCGTCGTTACCCGGCCTTCGGCAAAACGCGCGCCTTCGCGATCACCCGGCTGGTTCGATGGCGCGAGTTCATCGGTTGCAAATTTCCCCGCTTCCTCAAGGACGGCGTCGATGACATCCTCGTCCAGATCGCCATAAAGACCGCGATCGAGGTCGTCCTTCACACCCGCGATATGCTTCAATGCAAAGGCAATCTCATCAACGGGTGCGCGGTAGCTCATGGATAGGTCTCCTCCCACACGGGGCTTCCCAGCGCTTGACCCGCTGGTATTTTACGGGTTTAGCCCCCATAGCCGCCCGTAAGCGAACTCTAGGACCGAAGCCGTGACAGTCAATGTCAGCACCGACAGCCGTACCGGGGATATTCACGCGACCGAGCATCTTGCGGCCGATGACGCCGGCATCAACCGGGCGGCGGAACTGCTGCTGCAGGGACATCTCGTCTCGTTCCCGACCGAAACGGTCTATGGCCTCGGCGCGGACGCCACGCAAGGGGAAGCCGTAGCCGGCATCTTCGCCGCCAAGGAGCGCCCGCGCTTCAACCCGCTCATCCTGCATGTCCGCGATCTGGAATCGGCATCGCGTTTCGGGACCTTCAACACGATCGCGATCCGTCTGGCCGAGGCGCTCTGGCCCGGCCCGCTAACACTGGTTATTCCTTTCACAGCATCTTCCCCTGTTTCGGAGATCGCGAGGGCCGGTCTCGACAGCCTTGCCCTGCGCGTACCAGCACATGCTACCGCCCGTCGACTTCTTGAAGCTGTCGATCGACCCGTGGCGGCTCCTTCCGCCAACCGATCGGGGCGTATCAGCCCCACGACGGCCCAGCACGTCCTTGCCGATCTTGAAGGCCGCATAAGCGCGGTTCTGGATGATGGCGCGACCCAGGTCGGCGTTGAATCCACGATCATCAGCTGCCTCAACGACGACGTCCGAATCCTGAGGCCGGGCGGCGTCGACCGAGCCATGATCGAGGACATCATCGGCCGGCCCGTAGCCGGTCATTCATCCTCCGCGAAGGTTGTCGCGCCCGGCATGCTCGTGTCGCATTACGCTCCCAGAACGCGTGTCCGGCTGAACGCCGAGAGCGTCGAAGAGGGCGAGGCATGGCTCGGCTTTGGTCCCGGAGAACCTTCGGGACCAAAGCCTGTGGCGTCCTTCAATCTCAGCCCACGCGGAGACTTGCGTGAGGCCGCGGCAACTCTTTTTGCCGCATTGCGATCTTTGGATGCCCCCACGACAACATGCATCGCCGTGGCCGCCATTCCATCCAGCGGGCTTGGCGAAGCCATCAACGATCGCCTGGCTCGCGCTGCCGCACCCAGGTGAAGGAGCACTCAGGCGATGCAGACTCTCGTGCGGTGTTTGACGGGCATTGTCGGTGAAAAGCACGTCCTTACGGATGCCTCCGCCATGGCGGCTTACCTCACCGAGGAGCGCAATCTGTATCACGGGCGCGCGCTGGCGGTCGTCCGGCCCGGCTCAACGCAAGAGGTCTCGGAGATCGTCAAGGCCTGCTTCGAAACCGGAACACCGATCGTGCCGCAAGGCGGCAATACAGGCCTTGTGGGAGGCGGCGTTCCTGACGAAACGGGCCGCTCCGTCGTCCTGTCCCTCGGACGGATGACAGCCGTTCGGGATATCGATCTCGACAGCGATACGGTGACACTCGAAGCCGGCGTCACGTTACAGCATGCGCAGGACACGGCTGCGGAACATGGACGGCTTTTTCCCCTCAGCCTCGCCTCGGAGGGCAGTTGCACCATAGGCGGCAACATCGCGACCAATGCCGGAGGAACGGCGGTTCTGGCTTATGGCAACACGCGCGATCTGGTGGTCGGCCTGGAGGTCGTGCTCGCTGACGGCCGGATCTGGAACGGCCTGCGCAAGCTCAAGAAGGACAATACGGGGTATGACCTCAGGCATATCTTCATAGGCTCCGAAGGCACGCTCGGCATCGTCACCGCCGCCGTCCTCAAGCTTTTCCCGGCGGTACGCTCGCGCGAAACCGCCATAGCTGGGTGCAGCAGCCCGGAACAGGCGCTGGCCGTTCTGCGCCGGGCTCGCGCCGAGGCCGGCAGCGCACTCGTGGCTTGTGAACTCATGCCACGGATCGGACTGGACTTCGTTCTTCGGCATGCGGCCGGGACACGAGACCCTCTTCAGTCATCCCATGACTGGTACATTCTGGTTGAGCTTGCCTCGCCGAATGCCCCCTCCCTCCGCGACAATCTGGAGACAATACTCGGAGAAGCCATTGAATCCGGCGACGTTGACGATGCTGTCCTCGCCGAAACCATGGACCAGCGCGCATCTTTCTGGAAACTTCGGCACATGCTCTCCGAAGTGCAGAAACACGAGGGTGGCTCGATCAAGCACGATGTTTCCGTTCCGCTTGCGGAACTCCCGGCTTTTCTTCAGGAGGCCTGCGATGCAGCCCGCAGGCTGGTTCCAGAATGCCGCCCCGTGCCGTTCGGACATGTCGGCGACGGCAACATACACTTCAATGTCAGCCAGCCTCCGGACGCGAACAAGCAGTCCTACCTTGCCCTCTGGCAGGAGATGAACGAGGCGATCCACGCGATCGTAACCCGGCATGGCGGATCGATTTCAGCCGAGCATGGAATTGGCCGCCTCAAGCGCTCACTCCTACCCATGGTCAAAGACGCTGTTGAGATGCAATTAATGCGCGATATGAAACGGGCGCTTGACCCCTCAGGGATTTTGAACCCAGGCGTTATCCTCGAATAGGACTTAACGACGTTAACGTTGGTGAAACATCGTCGATTGAAAGTATGCTCTGGCGAGGCTCCATACTTTCATCATGCTCACATCCGCACACTACTCGACGAGCAGACCCGAAGCGGCCGGAACTACGATCGCCGAGGCATTGACTGCGGCCAACGTCAACCCCCGCACGGGCCTCGCCACAGATTACCTCAATCATTTCAACGAATTCGTGATGCTTCTGGATCTGCTCCCATCGGCACCCGAGCTTGGACAGGAAATGCTTTCATGGGCACCTCTGAGCTACCGAGAGCACTTTCAACAGTCCAACTTTCGAGAAAAAGACCTCGTCATACAAGCATACGACCTATCGCCTGGCAGATACCGGAAAGAATTCGACGAAACAATAATTCTACTCAATGAGTCCATTAGGACAACCCAAATGAAGATAAACTCATCCAACGATTCCTCTTACGTAGAATCGTCATCAACTCTCATACGGGATCTCATTGCACGCGCTGGGTCCATTATAAATGGGGGGCTTTCTTTCAACGCAAGCGCCGAAGATACCCAGGATGCGGTCGATGCCCTTTTTGACTAACATCAAATCTCCGCGCTCCGGCACGTTCTTCCCTCCAAATGCGCGATGTGCTTGAAGCTGGCATCGTCCCCTTGCGTTGGTATCCACCACAGCGCAGGTTGCAGCTTTCCGCATTTGCCGAGATATCAATGATCCGCTGCGTCTTCCTGGTGTTGTTCACACTGACATGCGTCATGCCCGCAAGCGCGCAATCAGAAGCGCCTGCTTATGAAAGCGACCTCCTCAAGCTCTCTGAAATCCTCGGCGCCCTGCACTATCTTCGCACCCTTTGCGGAGATGACGATGCTCCAGCCTGGCGCGAGCGCATGCAAGCCTTGATCGAGGCGGAAAGCTGTCAGCCTGAACGTTGCGAGCGGTTGGCGGGGGCTTTCAATGCCGGCTTTCAGGGCTATTCCCGCAACTACCGAAGCTGCACGGCTTCGGCCAGAACGGCGGTGCAGCGATTTCTGTCGGAAGGGTCCCGCCTGGCGGACAGCATCAACGCCCGCAACGTGAATTGAGTGTATTTTGTTAACTCATTCTTCAGGTGGGATGTTAACCCGAGACAAAAGCGTGTTAAGGCTTCGGTGAGATTTGACAGGAGTTTCAATCTTGCCGTCCGAGACCACGAACACTGAAGACACACGCGCATTGTTCGAAGAAGAGCGTCGCGCGGCGCTTGATCACCTCGATGATGCCTGGGAAGAAGCGGCGACCGAGGGGATTGCTCCCGAATGTGTGGCGCATGCCGCCCTGTTCCGTGCGCTGGCGGAATTCGTGACCTCCTATGGCGAGGAAGCGACCGCTGCCTTCGCGGAGAAACTGTCCGACCGGATCAAGCGCGGCGAGTTCACGCTTGATCGGCTGATGCATTGATCCTGTCGAAGGCGGGTATGATCGCGACTCGAGTCAACCGCGAGCCCTCCATGCGCCTTCTTCCCGTCTCTCTGATTCTGGCCCTCGGGCTGTACACAGCCGCCGCTTCAGCTGCACCGACCGCAACTTCACCCGCGGAAGCCAAGGCCGAGGCGGCGGAGCCGTCGCCTGCGATCGAACAGGCCCTGCCCGAAGTCCAATATGATCCCGGCCTCCTGCCGGAGCCCGTCCGCGTCATGCGCGACAAGATCCTGGAGGCGGCCAAGTCGGGTGATCCTGAGAAACTCCGGCCGGTGATCGAATCCAACGAGATGCCGCCTTCCTTCACCTTCGGAGAGGAGACGGACCCGATCAAGGGGCTGATCTCCGCGTCGGTGGACGGCAAGGGCCGCGAGGTCCTCGCCATCCTCGCCGAGCTCATGGAAGCGGGATACGCCCATGTGGACAAGGGCACGCCGCAGGAGATGTATCTCTGGCCCTATTTCGCGCGCTACCCGCTCGACAAACTCTCGCCGCCGCAACTGGTGGAGGTGTTCCGGATCGTGACGGCGGCGGAATACGAGGAGATGCTGAATTTCGGCGCATATAATTTCTACCGCGTCGGCATCGGCCCCGACGGAACCTGGCACTTCTTCATCGCCGGCGACTGATCGGGGAACGCCCTTAGCCGCCAACCGTTGGACTCCCGAACCAACGGTGACGACATGGCCCTGACACGACCCATCAACCAGCCCGCGCCATCCTCCGACGTGATGCGCGATCTCCTGGCATCGGCGCGGGTGATCGCCATCGTCGGCGCGAGCATCGATCCCCGACGACCGAGCTTCAGCATCGCCTCCTACCTCAAGCGCCATGGCTATCGCATCCTGCCGGTCAACCCGCACGGGATGGGGCATCTCCTCCACGGCGAACCCTTCCACGCGTCGCTACGTGACCTTCCCGGCCCGGTCGACATCGTCAACGTTTTCCGGCGCTCCGATGCCCTGCCCGAGGTGGTCGAGGACGCCATCGCGGCGAAGGCACCCGCGCTCTGGACGCAGATCGGCGTCACCAACGCCGCCGCTCGGCAACGCGCGGAGGAAAGCGGCATGATCGTGGTGATGAACCGCTGCATCAGGGTGGAACATTCGCGGCTCGGCATAAGCCGGATTTGCTGACACCAGAAGCACAGAGGAAACTTCGGTCTTGTGGGAGAAGAATTCATCGCTATATAGGTAGCTACCTATCTATATGTGAGCTAACTATTATGGCGACCGGCAAGGAATTCGTCGACGAACTGTCGAAGGTCAGCCGCAGGATGCGGACCCTGTTCGACGCGCGCGTCAAGGAACAAGGCCTGACCCTGTCACGGGCACGCCTGCTGATACTGTTGCTGCGCGAGGATGGCGTCAGCCAGTCTTCGCTCGCGGGCGAGCTGGAGATCGAAAATCCAACCCTCGTACGGCTGCTCGATTCCTTGGAGAAACAAGGCCTGATCGAACGCCGGACGGATAAAGGCGATCGCCGCGCCAAACAGATTTTCCTCACCGCCGCCGGGACGGAGCGCGCCGGCGACGTCAGTCGCATGGCAAGCAATTTTCGCTCCGAAATCCTGGCCGACCTGTCCGATGATGACATGGCGGCGGCGGTGCGCGTGTTCCGCGCCATGACGCGCACCATGACCGGTGAGTGATGTCCTCGACCGACACAACCGACCTGCCGGCGGCACCGCCGCCCGACGGCTTCTTCAACATGCCGCCGCGCCGGGCGGCGGCCTATATGCTGGCCGCCGTGCTGCTCAGCCTGACGCAGGGGCTGGGCATGAACCTCATCACCGGTAATCTGTTGCAGATTCAGGGATCCCTGGGCGCGACCACCGTCGAGGCGACCTGGCTGGTGGCAGCCTACATGGCCCCGAACGCCAGCCTCTCGCTGCTGCTCATCAAGATGCGCACCCAGTTCGGCCTGCGGAACTTCGCCGAGGTCGCCATCCTCGTCTTCGTGGCCGTGACCTTCCTTCACTTCCTGGTCGACGACTACCAGTCGGCGCTGGTGGTGCGCTTCTTCAGCGGCATCGCCGCCGCGCCCATGTCGAGCCTCGGCTTCCTCTACATGCTGGAGTCCTTTCCGCCGGCACGGAAGATGACCGTGGGTCTGTGCCTGGCGCTGACCAACATCTCGATCGCCGCGCCGCTGGCCCATATCATCTCGCCCGCGCTGCTGGACCTCGGCGACTGGCACAGCCTCTATGTGCTCGAGATCGCGCTGGCGATGATGGCCTGCGGCGCGGTCTACCTGCTGCCGCTGACCTCGCCGCCGCGCGCCAAGGTCATCAGCCGGACGGATATCCTGAGCTACCTGCTGATCGCCATCGGCTTCGGTTCGCTCGCCGTGGTGCTCACGATGGGCCGGCTCTACTGGTGGTTCGAAGCGCCCTGGATCGGCCTGCTGCTGGTGCTCGCCATCGCGGCCCTGACGGCGGCCGCCGTCATCGAGCTCAACCGTGACAATCCCCTGATCGACGTGCGCTGGCTGTCCAGCAAGGAGGTGCTGCATTTCACCGGCGCCCTGCTGGTGTTCCGGATCGTCCTCACGGAGCAGACAACCGGCGCGAGCGGCCTGTTCCAGACGCTCGGGCTCGGCAACGACCAGCTCGTCACGCTCCATGTCGTCATCCTCGCCGCCGGCGTCGTGGCGGGACTCGGCTGCGCGCTGGTGATGAAACCGGGCCGCGAACCGGCCATCCACGCGGTGGCGCTGGCCATGCTCATCCTGGGCGCCTCCATGGACGCCCAGGCCACCAACCTGACGCGGCCCGAGCAGATGTACGCCAGCCAGGCCCTGATCGCGGGCGCGGGCGCGCTGTTCCTGCCCCCTGCCCTCGCCTCCGGCCTTGCCTCGGCGCTGAGGAAGGGGCCGAACTACATCCTCAGCTTCGTCATCATCTTCCTGTCGACGCAGAGCCTTGGCGGCCTGATGGGCTCGGCGCTGCTCGGCAGCTTCGTGACGCTGCGCGAGAAGTTCCATTCCAGCCAGCTCGTGGAGCATATCACCCTGACGAACCCCTTCGTCGCGCAGCGCGCAGCGCAGCTCGGCGAGGCCTACGGCCGGGTGCTGGCCGATCCGGCCCTGCGGCAGGCGGAAGGCCTCGCACTCATCAGCCAGCAGGCGACGCGCGAGGCCAATGTGCTCGCCTACAACGACCTGTTCTTCCTCGTTTCGGCCCTTTCCGCCACGGCGCTCGCCGCGCTGCTGATCCATGTCGCCATCACCGCCGCATGGCAGCGCCGAATGCCCCCAAGTGAACCCGTTACCGCCTGACGCTCCTGATACAGCCATGACAAAACACATCCGCTCCACCGCCACCCTCATCGCCCTCTCGCTCGGCGTTCTCGGGCTCGTGCTCGTGCTCTACGCTTGGCGGCTGCCACCCTTCACCCGTTCGGTCGAGACCACCGAGAACGCCTATGTGCGCGGGCGCGTGACCGTGATCGCCCCGCAGCTCGCCGGCCATCTGGCGGAGGTCGCCGTGCGCGACTTCGAGGAGGTCAAGGCGGGGCAGTTCCTGGTGCGGATCGACGACCGCATCTTCGAGCAGAAGGCCCGGCAGGCCGAGGCGACGCTTGCGAGCCAGACGGCGGAGCTGGCCAACTCGGAACAGTCGCGCCTGTCGGGCGAGGCACGGGTCAAGGCCGCCGCCGCGCAGATCGACAGCGCCGAGACGGGCTTGAAGACCGCTCAGGCGAGTTGGGACCGCATCCAGTCGCTGCGCCAGAAGGGCGTCGTCACCCAGAGCAGCGAGGACGAGAGCCGCGCCGCCCTGGAGCAGGCGCGCGCAGCGCTGGCCCAGGCCCATGCCAATCTCGAGGTCGCCCGACAGGACCTCGCGGCCGTCGTCGTCGCGCGGCAGGGTCTGGAAGCCGCCGTGAAGGGCGCGGAAGCGGCCTTGCGGCTCGCGCGCATCGACCTCGCCAACACGCGCATCACCGCGCCCTACGACGGACGCCTCGGCGAGATCGGCGCGCGCGAGGGACAGTATGTGACGGCGGGCACGCAGCTCATGGCGATCGTACCCAAGGGGTTCTGGGTGACCGCCAATTTCAAGGAAACCCAGCTTGCGGGGATGAAGGTCGGCCAGCCGGCCACGCTGTCGGTCGACGCCCTCGGCGGCGCACGCCTGACGGGGCACATCCAGGACTTCTCGCCCGCCACAGGCTCGGAGTTCAGCGTGCTGAAGGCCGACAACGCCACCGGCAATTTCACCAAGGTGACGCAACGCCTTCCGGTGCGCATCTCGATCGACCCGGATCAGGCGGAGGCCGCCCGCCTCGCGCCGGGCATGTCAGTGGAGGTCAGCATCGACACCGACGTGCCCGGAGCATGAGGCGGGTCAGGCGTTCAGCGTCTCCATGAAGCGCACCGGCTGCCCATAAGCCTTCTCCGCCAGTTCGCCCTGCCACATGGCGCGGCGGCCACGCACCACCGTGCCGACCGGCCAGCCGGTGACCTCGACGCCGTCGTAGGGCGTCCAGCCACAGCGCGAGGCGATCCATTCGTTGCGGATGGTCTCGCGGCGCGTGAGGTCGACCACAGTCAGGTCGGCGTCCATGCCCACCGCGATGCGGCCCTTCCCGGCGATGTTGTAGATGCGCGCCGGGCCGTGGCTGGTGAGGTCGACGAAGCGCTCCAGCGTCAGCCGGCCGGCGTTGACGTGATCGAGCATGGTGGGGACGAGGGTCTGCACGCCGGTCATGCCCGAGGGCGATGCCGGATAGGGCTTGGCCTTCTCCTCCAGCGTGTGCGGCGCGTGGTCGGAGCCGAGCACGTCGACCACGCCCTGCTCGATGCCCCACCAGATGCCCTCGCGGTGGGCGGCATCGCGCACCGGTGGGTTCATCTGGACGCGTGTACCGAGGCGCTCGTAGGCCTCGGGGCCGGCTAGCGTGAGGTGGTGCGGCGTCGCCTCTACGGTCGCGACATCCTTGTTTTCGGCGAGGAAGCGCATCTCCTCCGCCGTCGATATGTGCAACACATGTATGCGCGCGCCGGTTTCGCGGGCGATGCGCACCAGCCGTTTCGTGCAGATCAGCGCGGCCTCGGCATCGCGCCAGACGGGATGGGATGACGGGTCGCCCTCGACGCGCAGGTGCTTGCGCGCCTCCAGCCGAAACTCGTCCTCGGAATGGAACGGCGCGCGGCGGCGTGTGGCGGACAGGATGGCGGCGACGCCCTCGTCGTCCGCCACCAGCAGCGAGCCAGTGGAGGAACCCATGAAGACCTTGATGCCGGCGCAGCCCGGCAGCCGCTCCAGCGCGGGGATGTCGGCCACGTTGTCCTTCGTCCCGCCGACGAAGAAGGCGAAATCGCAGTACATGCGGTCCGTGCCGCGGCGAACCTTGTCGGCCAGCGTCTGGGCGGTGATGGTCAGCGGATTGGTGTTGGGCATCTCGAACACCGCCGTGACGCCGCCCATGACCGCCGCCTTGCTGCCGGTCTCCAGGTCTTCCTTGTGCTCCATGCCCGGCTCGCGGAAATGGACCTGGGTGTCGATCACGCCGGGCAGGATGTGGAAGCCCGTGCAGTCGACCCGCTCGCCCGCCTGCGCGGCCGACAGATCGCCCAGCGCCGTGATGCGTCCGCCGGTGACGCCGACGTCGATGCGGCTGCGGCCGTCCTGGTTGACGACGGTGCCGCCGGCAAAGATCGTGTCGAAGGATGCGGACATCTGGCGGTCTCCGGCTTGAGGGTTTGTCTGAGGCGGCATATGTCACACGGGGACCGGGCGCAAGCGAGGGACGAGCATGCCGATCGCATATCTTGACGACCGAGGTGTCGTGAGCGTGTCCGGGGAGGATGCCGAAAAATTCCTCCAGGGCATCGTGACCTGCGATCTCGACCGCGCCACACCCGCGCGTTTCGGCGCGTTGCTGAGCCCGCAGGGCAAGATCCTGTTCGACTTCCTGCTGATGAGACGCGACGGCGGCTTCCTGCTCGACACCGCCAGGGCCAGCGCGGCGGACCTGGCGAAGCGGCTCGGCTTCTACAAATTGCGCGCCAGGGTGAATGTCGAGGATGTTTCGGATCGGTTCGGCCTGCTTGCGAGCTGGGACGAGCCCGTGGCCGAGGGCGGTTTCGACGATCCGCGCCTTGCGGCTCTCGGCTGGCGTGCGATCGTCGACCGGGAGACCGCGCCCATGATCGCGACGGCGGGCAGCGATGCCTACCACGTCCGCCGCATCGCGCT
>JBEBSP010000002.1:0-44409 GCA_040394255.1 Agaricicola taiwanensis
ATCCAGCCTGATCGCCCGGCTGGGCCGCAAGGCGTAGCGTCAAGCCTCATGGCCGGGACCAGCCCGGCCATGAGGGGACAAACCTCAGTTCGCCTTTTCGCGACGGTGCTTGCGCTCTTCGCGGTGTTCTTTCCGCTCCGCGCGCATCTTTTCGCCGGCGGCCTCGAATTCCGCCTTGGTGATCTTGCCGTCCTTGTCGGCGTCGGCGCGCTCGAACAGCTTCGAGCGATCGGCGGCCAGGAACTCCTCCTTGGAGATCGCGCCGTCCTTGTCGGCGTCGAGCTTCAACATGCGCTCACCCATCGTGCCGGCACGCTTCTCGCCACGCTCACGCGCCTTTTCGGCGCGCTCGCTGAACCGGGCCTTCACGACATCGAACTCCTCCCTTGAAACGGAGCCGTTCTTGTCGGTGTCGGCACGCTCGAACATCTGGTCGAGCCGCTTGATCTGGCGTTCCATGCGATCGGCGCGCGCCTCGCGCCGCTTGCCGTGCCGTTCGCCAAGGGCGGTGCGCTCGGCCTCGTCGATCTTGCCGTCGCCATTGGCATCGAGACGCTCGAAAGCACGCGTCTGACGGGCGTCCGAATCCGCCTTGTCGATGACGCCGTCCTTGTTGATGTCCAGGCGCTCGAATGCCCGCTCCGCATGGGGAGGCGCGGCCTTCTGCGCCGCCACGACGGTCGGCAAGGTCAACGCCGCTCCGATGGCGGCATAGGAGATGAGGCGGGTCATGGTCTTACGGGGCATGGAAGTCTCCATTATCGGGTGTCGATGCCCATCCAACGGGTCTGTCTCCCGTTTTCCGGCGGTCATCGCGCATTACATTTTGGTCATGCAAAACAAGCGACGGATCGGGCCGCACTCCGCGTTTAACCACGCGCCGCAAGAATGTTCTTATTTTGTTCTGATTGCGTCAAGCGGTTTCTGCCTGCTCTTCGCGTATCGGCGATCATGTGAAGCGCGGCTTGCGCTTTTCCTTGAAAGCAGCGACGCCTTCCCGGAAATCGGGGGTGCGCCCCAGTTCCGACTGGAGGTCGCGTTCGCGGTCGAGCTGACGCGCCAGGGTGCTTTCCAGAGAACCCGCCAAGGCCTGCCTGGTGGCGCGGAAGGCGGTCAGCGAGCCTTCCGCGATCCGGCGGGCGAAGGCCAGGGCGTCTTCGGCGAAGGTGTCGTCGTCATAGACCTTGTATGCCAGCCCCAGCCTCTCGGCCTCGTCGGCCGGCACCGGATCGGCGGTCAGCATCAGGGCCAGCGCCCTCCTTGCGCCTACGATGCGTGGCAACAGCCAGGTGCCGCCGGCATCAGGCATCAGCCCGATGTTGACGAAGGCCTGCTGGAAATAGGCCGTCCGGGCGGCAAGGACGATGTCGCAGGCAATGGCCAGATTGGCCCCGGCCCCCACAGCCGCGCCGTTGACGGCGGCGATGACTGGCTTGGAGAAATCACGCAACCGGATGACGAGCGGATTGTAATCCCGTTCCAGCATCTCGCCGATGTCGATCGTTCCATCCTTCGCTCGCGGAAGGTTCGCCCCCAGATCCTGCCCCGCGCAAAAGGCGCGACCGCTGCCGGTGATGACGACGCAGCGCAGATCGTCATCCGCCTCGGCACGATCGAGCCCGTCCCGCAGCCCTGCGAACATTTCGGGCGTGAGGGCATTCATGCGCTCCGGCCGGGCCAGTTTCAGAATGGCCACAGTCCCTTGGCGCTCGAAGCTCACGGATCGATCAGTCATGTCGGTCACCTCACGGGCTCAGGCTCGCACGCCCCTGAAGCCCCCGGCAAGGCCCCACCACCCGGTCGCGCGAACTCTAGTGGCGTGTGCAACCTTTCCTCCACCATCCGTGTGAGTCGCTCCTTAACGTTTCCAAGTCATTGTGATGGCAGCAATAGGGTCAGGGTAAGCGATATGATCGACGCTCGCGCAGCGGCGACCACAGATGGTTCAACGGAAAATTCTTCCTTCGACACATCCCATGTCGTGCGGGAAATCCGTGAGCGCATGTCCGCGGCACAGGCCCGCCAGGAACAGGCCGAAACCTATCGTCGGCGCGATGTCGCCGTACAGGTGCGCGAGGCCCGCGAGCGGCTGACCTCCACGACCGGCACGCGGCGGGCCTTCGACCTGGAGCTGGTGGGCATCTATGCCCGCAACAGGACGGCTTCATCGCTGGCGATCATGGCGCTGGCGATCTGCGTCGCCTCCATCGCCTTTGTGTGGGGCGATCCGATCATCGTGGCGGTCTGGCTGGCGAGCCTCGTCGCCACGCTCGGCGCGATCAGCCTGATGGCGCGACGCTTCCTCGCGCAGAAAGCGGCCGAGACATCCGTCGTGCTGTGGTGGGGGCGCTTCACGCTCGCGGAGCTGGTACACGGCTTCGTCTGGTCCGTGATCGTCATCCATCTGGCCAGCGTCGACCTGGAAGCCGCCAAGATATTCGTGTTCTTCGTGATGCTGCTGGTGGTCGCGATCAGCACCATGATGTCGGCGACCCTTCCGGCCACGGTCTATGCCGCGTCCTTGCCGGTCAGCGCCGCGGTCATCGGCTTCTACACGCTGCGTGGCGATGTCCTGTCGACCTCGATCGCGCTGCTGGCGCCCCTGGCCCTCGCCTATTTCCTCGTCCTTGGCCGCCAGTTGTTCCGCAACGGCCTGATGACCCTTCAGCATCGCGCGGAAAAGGACGCGCTGATCGGCGAACTGGAACAAGCCAATCTGAATTCGGACGAAGCGCGCCGCCGCGCCGAGGAAGCCAATCTCGCCAAATCACGCTTTCTGGCCACCATGAGCCATGAGCTCCGCACGCCGCTCAACGCGATCCTGGGCTTTTCCGAGGTCATGAAGGGCGAAATCTTCGGTCCTCACACGGTTCCGACCTATCGGGACTATGCCGGCGACATCCATCAGAGCGGCGAGCATCTGCTTAACCTCATCAACGAAATTCTCGACCTGTCGCGCATCGAGGCCGGCCGCTACGAGCTGAACGAGGAAGCCACCAACCTCGCCCATATCGCCGAGGATTGCCACCACCTGCTCAAGCTGCGCGCCCGCAATCGCGGCACGACCATCCGCGAAAACTTCGAGGAAGAGCTGCCGCTGCTGTGGGTCGACGAACGCGCAATCCGCCAGATCACGCTCAACCTCCTGTCGAACGCCATCAAGTTCACCCCACAGGGCGGCGAGATCATCATCTCCGTGGGCAAGACAGCCGACGGCGGGCAGTATCTGTCCGTCAGGGACAGCGGACCCGGCATTCCCGAAGATGAGATACCGACCGTGCTGTCGTCCTTCGGCCAGGGCACGCTGGCCATGAAGACCGCCGAGCAGGGCGCGGGTCTTGGCCTGCCGATCGTCAAGGGATTGGTGGATCTGCATGGCGGCAGCTTCGAGCTGAAGAGCAAGCTGCGCGAAGGCACCGAAGCCATCGTGAACCTGCCGCCGTCGAGGGTCATGACCGCCCTCGCCCCCGTCGCACCGGACGAGAGCGAGCCCTCGTCATCCTTCTCCATGCGACGGGCGGGCTAGGATAGTGCCACGCCCTCGCCCGATTGAGATACGCCCGCCTGCGTGAATGTCGCCATGCCGGTATGGCAGTGCGCAGCCGCCCGGACCAGGCCGACCGCCAGCGCGGCGCCGCTTGCTTCCCCGAGTTTCATCCCGAGGTCCAGAAGCGGCGATTTGCCGATCTTTTCCAGGAGCCGTCCGTGGGGCGCTTCGGCGGAACGGTGCGCGGCAAGGCAATGATCCAGCGATGACGGGTCCAGCGCGTGCAGGATCGCCGCGGCGGCGCAGACCACATATCCGTCCAGCAGCACCGGTATGCGCTGGTGGCGTGCCGCCAGTATTGCTCCGGCGATGGCCATGAGTTCCCGGCCGCCAAGGCGGCGCAGAATTTCGAGCGGATCCTTCAGATGCGCGCCGTGAAGCGCGACCGCGCTCCGGACCGCCTCGACCTTGCGCGCGTAGCCGGCGTCATCGACGCCCGTGCCATATCCCGTCCAGTCCTCCGCCGCGCCTCCATAGAGACCGTGGCAAATCGCGGCCGCGATCGTCGTATTGCCAATCCCCATCTCGCCGAGCACGAGCAAATCGGTGCCGCCCGCGATGGCCTCCATGCCGAAGGCGATGGTCGCCGCGCAATCCGCCTCGCTCATGGCCTCCGACCGGGTGATGTCCGGCGTCGGGCGGTCGATGGCGAGATCGAAGATCTTGAGGCCGAGATCATGCACGATGCAGATCTGGTTGATCGCCCCCCCGCCGGCGGCGAAGGTCTCCAGCATCTGCCCCGTCACCTCGGCCGGGTAGGCCGAAACGCCCTGCTCCGCCACGCCGTGGCTGGCGGCGAAAATCGCCACGAGCGGGCGCGTGATCGACGGCACGCCGTCCGCCTGCCAGGAGGCAAGCCAGACGGCGATGTCCTCCAGACGGCCCAGGCTGCCAGCGGGCTTCACCAGCTGCAAGTTGCGGCCGCGGGCGGCCGAAGCTGCAGCCGTTTGCGGTCCGGGCATCGTACCGATCAGGGCGCGGATATCGTCGAATGGCAGTCCGGTGGTGGCTTGAGACATGATGCTCTCGTTCTCGAATCCCAGCGGTTGCTATAGCCGCCCCGATACGATCCTGAAAGCACCGAGGATTTTGCCGCAACCATCAGGCCCGGCTTCACAAACTGATTCAGGTGCTTAAAGCATCGATTCAACTGGCGCGGATTCTCTATGTTTTACAAATTGTTATGGCGCGACATACGGCCCATTGCCTCCATCGCCGCAGCCATTATCCTTGGCCCATGGATCAGCGGACCCCCATCGAGACCCCCTGTGTGAAGGTCTGCGTCATCGACTCCGGGACAGGGATGTGCTCGGGCTGTTATCGCACGCTTGCCGAAATCGGTGGCTGGCTCGGGATGTCTCCCGAACAACGCCACACTATCATGATCGATCTGCCCCGCCGCATGGCATCCAGGGAGACCCCAGGCTGATGAAGGGACCAGTCATGCTTGCCCTCGCAATCGTCATCATAGGTGGTCTCACGATTGTCGCCGCTGATGTTCTTGGTTTCCTTGACGTCAGCGATGGCCGGGCCGCGTCCCTTGTCGGCCTGCTCGCAATCGGGGTCTGGATCGGCCCGGGGTTTTTGGCGCGCTATCGCAGCAACGGCTCCGCTGCTGTGATGCATCTGGCCATATGGCTTGCAATCGCGACCGTCCTTGCCGTTCTCTTCCTGTGGCAGGAGCCGATCCTGGCCTTTCTGGGCCAGTCATAATCACATCAGCAAATCGACTGCGAAGCGCACTCCGACGAGCAACAGGAATGATCCCATCGCGATCTCGAGCTGCCGCCGGGAGAAGCCGTGAGCCAGCTTCACGCCTATGGGCGCGACCAAAACACTGACCGGCGCCAGAAGCAGGACGCCAATCGCCGAAACGTAGCCAAGGGAAAATGGCGGCAGAACCGCCATCTGAGGCCATCCGGCAATGATATAGCCTATTGCGCCGGGTATGGAGATGAGAACGCCAAGACCTGACGACGTCGCCACCCCCTGATGCACCGGCCTGTTGTGCATGGCGTAGATGAGATTGCCGAACGATCCCCCCCCGATGCCCATCCAGGCGGAGAAAAGGCCGATGCCGAGGCCGTAGGATACCATTGCCGGCTTGCCGGGCAGGTCTTCCGAGAACCGCCAGCTCTGTTTGCCTGACAGCATCTTCAGGGCGATGAGGGAGCCCACGACGGCGAAGATGCCCTTGAGGAAGGCGGAAGGCACGAAGGCCGCGACAGCACTTCCGATCAGGACGCCCAGGACAACCGGCAGAGCCCATGTTTTCAACGTCGCCATATCCACGGCCTGGCGAGCCCTGTGGCCACGAAAGGACCGGATGGATGTCGGGATGATAACCGCCAGGGACGTGCCGATCGCAAGATGCATCCGGACATCTTCCGGAACGCCGATGACCGTGAATATCTCGTAGAGAACCGGAACCATCACGGCGCCGCCGCCCACGCCGAAAAGACCGGCAAGCACTCCGGATATGACACCGGCGGCCAACAGGGCGATTGCGAGCCAGATCAGTTCCTCGACAGGGATTCCGGCGATCATTTCAACCTCATGGGGGTTTGGCGTCAGGCGGCTTCGGCGGGGGCTTCGTCACGGATCAACGACAAGGCTTCGCGCAGGACATTCACACCGGCTCCGGGCTTGGTCGCCTCCGTCGCCAGATGGCGGCGAAAGGCGCGCGCTCCCATGCGGCCCGGAAAAAGCCCGAGGATATGGCGTGTGACCGACGACAGCTTCCCGCCTTGCGCAAGGTGGGCTTCGATATAGGGAACAAGCTTTTCGAGGGCGTCCTGAGCCGATGACGAGATTGGCGCCGCCGCGAAAATCCTCGCATCCACATCGAGCATCAGGCCGGGGTTCTGATAGGCGGCCCGGCCCATCATCACACCGTCGACATGCGCAAGATGGGATTCCGCCTCGTCCAGGGTCTGAACACCGCCGTTGATGGAGATCGGTACATGAGGCAGGCGCTGCTTCAGCCGGTAGACCCGCCCGTAATCCAGAGGCGGCACGTCACGGTTTTCCCGTGGGCTGAGCCCCTTCAGCCAAGCCTTGCGGGCATGCACGACGATCGCATCGACGCCGGCGGAAACGATGGCATCCGCCATGACGTCAAGGGCCTCCTCCGGATCCTGATCGTCGACGCCGAGCCGGCATTTGACGGTCACGGGCACTGAAACGGCCGCCTTCATGGCCGCAACACCCTCCGCGACGAGCGCGGGCTCAAGCATCAGGCAAGCTCCGAAGCGACCGTTCTGGACACGGTCGGAGGGACATCCGACGTTCAGGTTGATCTCGTCATAGCCGAAGTCTTCCCCGATGCGCGCGGCCAGGACGAGTTCGTCCGGATCGGAGCCACCCAGTTGCAGCGCCACCGAATGCTCCTGCGCCGAGAACCCCAGGATGCGCTCGCGATCGCCATGGATGACGGCGCCGGCGGTCACCATTTCAGTGTAAAGAAGCGCCTGCCCTGTCAGAGCCCGGTGAAAGACCCGGCAATGCCGATCCGTCCAGTCCATCATCGGCGCAATACTGAAACGGCGACTATCGTAAGCCATTGATGCCACTTGTTTCCTTAGAAACCCACGTTGCCAGTGTTGCGCAACATGATGCGTAACGTTGTGATCTCGACAATATGCAACGAGGTTTCCGACGGCCTAGTATCACATTGTGATAGCTAGGAATTTCATGTGATAGCGTGGGTACCATAGTCGCCAGACCTCGGAAGAACCGAACCACCGCCTATATGGCGAAAATTGTTCGGAAAAGCGAGGGAAAGGTCATCTACCGCGAGATACCAACCGTCGACCCAAGCTTAGCCGCAAGTGCCGCAGATCACCCCTTGCTCTCCGCCATGGCTTTTGTCAGGACCTCGCCTGCACAAATGTTGAGCAAAATTATTATTCGCCTAATATTTAATCATGATGATGCATAGAGCATCATATCGGCAGCAAAATCTCGCACGGGCGCGACCACGGAGGCCCGCGTAATCAGCTGTCAAAAATAGATATCCCACCCCCGCACGACATGGCTCGCTTCTTGCTTAAGAACATCAGCGTCTGAGCGGACGCTCCACTTTGCGTCCAACGACGGGCGCTCCAGGCATTGCCGCCACCGTCTCATGTCCCCGGTCTGTACTGGGGGCATGATCCCGGCTGGCGGCATTTTGTTTCCGGCCTTCGACAAGAAGCCTACCTTTCTCAACAAGGATGCCGACATGTCTTACGTTGCGCCTACCGATTTCGTGACCAAAATGATCGACGCTGGTGAAGCCAAGATCTTCATGTCAACGCGCGATACCCTGATCAGGGCTTTCATGGCCGGCGCCATCCTGGCGCTCTCCGCCGCCTTCGCCATCACCATCAATGTGCAAACCGGTCAGCCGCTGGCCGGCGGGATTCTTTTCCCCGTCGGATTCTGCCTGCTCTACCTGCTCGGCTTCGATCTGCTCACCGGGGTCATGACACTGGCGCCACTGGCACTGATCGACAGACGCCCGGGTGTTACGCTCGCAGGCGTATTGCGGAACTGGGGGTTGGTGTTTGTCGGCAATTTCGCCGGCGCGTTCCTCGTGGCGGTGATGATGGCCGTTGTCTTCACCTTCGGTTTCACCACCCCGCCGAACCCGGTCGGCATCGCCATCGGCCATATCGGCGAGGGCCGCACCGTGGGGTATGCCGCCCATGGCGCCGCAGGCATGCTGACGCTGTTCATCCGTGGCGTGCTCTGCAACTGGATGGTGTCGACCGGGGTCGTCGCCGCGATGATGTCGACCTCCGTATCCGGGAAGGTCATCGGCATGTGGATGCCGGTCATGCTGTTTTTCTACATGGGGTTTGAACATTCGATCGTGAACATGTTCCTGTTTCCCTCGGGAATCATGCTGGGTGGACAGTTCTCGGTCTGGGACTACCTGATCTGGAACGAAATCCCCACTGTGCTCGGAAACCTGGTCGGTGGTCTCGCCTTTGTGGGGCTCACCCTTTACGCGACCCATGCACGAACCGCCGCCAAGCGCATACCGGAGCCGGCAATGCGCCTTGCAGCAGCCGAATGAGCGGCCCGGGGGAGTTCCCCGCCCGGAGCTCCCCCAAGCGTCTGAAACGCTGGCGCTGAAGCCCATTCGCCTTACCGTCTTTGCCGACCATGTCGGTATGGCGCCGCCTATCATTCCCCAAATTGCCGAAGAGAATTTATATGATTTTTCTTTGGGGGCGATTGGCCTATGGAACACCCATGGCAATCGAGCGGCTATCACTGAAATGAACGATGTCCTCAATCTGCGCGGATTAAAATGCCCCCTGCCCGTGTTGCGCACGCGCAAGGCCCTCCGGCATATGTCGCCTGAAGGCATCCTTGTCGTCGAATGCACCGATGCGCTGGCTGCGATCGACATCCCCAATCTTCTGCGCGAAACCGGCGACATCCTTGAAGAGCAGATCAGGTCCGAGGACGCCGTCATCTTTCGCATACGCAAGATGTGAAACTGGAGTCTGATGTGAGCGTTACACGCGAAAAGGTCCTGGCGGCGCTGGAAGGGGTCTATTTGCCCGAGGGCGGCCCCAGTCTGGTTCGTTCGGGGCGGCTGAGCGACATCGTCATAGCCGACGGGAAGGTCACCTTCTCGATCGCCATTACCCCCAAGGAAGTCATGACCCTGGAGGTCACGCGGGCGGCGGCGGAAAAAGCCGTCGAAGCCCTGCGGGGCGTCGAGCAGGCCGTCGTGATGCTGACCGCGGAACGCTCCACATCCCCTACCCCCCAGCGCGCGAAGCTCTCCACGCGGCCGACCTCCATTCCCGATGTCCGGCATATCATCGCCGTTGCCAGCGGAAAGGGCGGGGTCGGAAAATCGACCACGGCGGCCAATCTTGCGGTCGCACTGTCGTCACTCGGCCTGAAGGTGGGCGTGCTCGATGCCGACATCTATGGTCCGTCCATGCCACGGATATTCGGCATCACCGGCAAGCCGCGCCTTCTGACCGGGCGCATATTGGAGCCCATGGAAGCCTTTGGCCTGAAGGTCATGTCCATCGGATTCCTCGTCGATCCCGAAGCCGCCATGATCTGGCGCGGCCCCATGGTCATCTCCGCGATCACGCAGATGCTGCGCGAAGTGGCCTGGGGGGAACTCGATATCCTCGTCGTCGACATGCCGCCCGGCACGGGCGATGCGCAATTGACGCTGGCGCAGCAGACACCGCTTTCCGGCGCCGTGATCGTGTCGACCCCTCAGGATCTCGCCTTGATCGACGCGCGGCGCGGCGTGGCGATGTTCCGCAAGGTCGAGGTGCCCATCCTCGGGGTGCTCGAAAACATGAGCACCTTCGTCTGCCCTTCCTGCGGGCACCGATCGGATATCTTCGGGCATGGCGGGGCGCGGGATGAAGCGGAGAAGCTGGAGGTTCCCTTCCTTGGCGAAATTCCGCTGTCCATGCCGATCCGCGAAACATCCGATTCCGGCAAGCCAATCGCGGCCATGGAACCGGACGGCACGCTGGCACAGGCCTACCGCCTTGCGGCACAATCCGTGTGGGGGCAACTCGAGAGCACCACGCAGCGACCTGCGCCCCGGATCATTTTGGAGTGAGAGGCGTGCTAACTTGCACATGGACGGCGGCTTTCCCGGCTTGGTATCAAGGGCTTTGATGTTCTTGCCCGGTGGTTATGCGGATGTCCTCTGAAGAGACACGTGAAGTTCGTATCGCGGATTATCGTCCGTCGGATTTTCTGATCGATAGCGTGACGCTTGAGATCAATCTTGCCGATCATGACACGCGCATTCATTCCACCCTCCTGGTGAGGCGCAATCCGCAGGGCCGCGGCGGCGCGCTTGTCCTCGATGGAGACGAACTTCAGCTGACGTCGATCCTGCTTGATGGCCAGCCTCTGGCCAAGGATCGGTACGAAGCCTTGCCCGAGCAGCTGACGTTTTTTTCCCCGCCGGAGGGGCCGTTCCGTCTCGATATCCATACGGTGCTCGATCCGACAGCGAACACCAAGCTCATGGGTCTTTACCGCTCCGGGTCGGCCTATTGCACCCAGTGCGAACCGGAGGGCTTCCGGAGGATCACCTATTTCCTGGACCGTCCGGATGTCATGTCCGTCTATACGGTTCGACTTGAAGCGGATCAGGAAGAAGCTCCCGTTCTCCTTGCAAACGGCAATCCTGTTGAAAGCGGTGTTGTGAGTGCGACCGGACGGCATTTCGCCGTCTGGCACGATCCGTTTCCAAAACCGTCCTATCTTTTCGCCCTTGTTGGCGGGCGGCTGGATGTGCTGGCGGATGAGTTCATCACCATGTCCGGCCGCCGGATCGCACTCGGCATCTATGTCGAGCCCGGCAAGGCCGAGCGCGCATATTATGCGATGGATGCCCTCAAACGCTCGATGCGCTGGGATGAAACCGCCTTCGGGCGGGAGTATGATCTCGATGTGTTCAACATCGTCGCCGTTTCGGACTTCAACATGGGCGCGATGGAGAACAAGGGCCTGAACATCTTCAACGACAAATATGTTCTGGCCAGCTCCGAAACCGCGACCGATGCCGACTATGCGGGCATCGAAAGCGTCATCGCGCATGAGTATTTCCACAACTGGACCGGAAACCGGATCACCTGCCGGGACTGGTTCCAGCTGTGCCTGAAGGAAGGCCTGACGGTTTTCCGGGACCAGGAATTTTCATCTGACGAACGCTCCCGTCCGGTCAAGCGCATCGCCGACGTGCGCACGTTACGCGCGCACCAGTTTCCCGAGGATGCGGGCCCGCTCGCCCACCCTGTGAGACCGGAAACGTATCGCGAAATCAATAACTTCTACACAGCAACCATCTACGAGAAGGGCGCCGAGGTTATCCGCATGCTCAAGCGGATGATCGGCGATCAGACCTTCCGTAGCGGAATGGACCTGTATTTCGAGCGGCATGACGGCGACGCGACGACGATCGAGGCCTTCATCGCGTGCTTTGCAGAGGCCTCAGGCCTCGATCTCACAGAATTCATGCTCTGGTACGCCCAAGCTGGAACTCCTCACCTTAAGATCGTCGATCATTATGATCACGCTTCGCAGCAGTTGAGGCTGGAGATCAAGCAGTCCATACCGCCGACACCGGGGCAACCGGCCAAGAAACCGATGCCGATGCCTCTGGCCCTCGGCATTCTGGACGAGGATGGCAAAGAGATGCCTCTTGTCCTGTCGGATGGAAGCCGGTTGCCAAATGACGTGCTCATCATCGATCAACAGCAGCAAACCTATGTATTTCAGGGGATCACGTCGCAGCCTACGCTTTCGCTCAACCGGGGATTTTCAGCGCCAATCCGGATCTCATCCGATCTGACCGATGATGATCTTCTGTTTCTGGCGCAACACGACCAGGATCCTTTCAACCGTTGGGAAGCCATCCAGAAATCCGCGCTCCGCCTTCTCGTGAACTCGGTCGCGGCACTGCGCTCCGATGGCCAGGCCTTTCCGAATGACCGGCTGGCGGAGGCGCTTCGCGCAACCCTCGCCGATCCGACGCTTGAGCATGCCTTCATCGCGCAGGCCCTCACACTGCCGGGTGAAACGGAAGTCGCGCTTGAAATCGGACAGGACGTTGACCCCGACGCCATCCATCATGCCGTCAATGCCCTGAAGCGGTCCGTCGGATCGATCCTGAAGCCTCAGGCTAATGGCATCTATCTCAAGTTGGCCACCAAGGAATCTTTCCAGCCGGACGCCGCGAGCGCCGGCAAGAGAGCACTGTGCGGTGTGCTCCTCGGCTATCTTACATGCGACGGCGATGATCCCTCGGCACGGCTGGCTGAGGCCCATTACCATGGGGCGACCAACATGACCGACCGCATCCAGGGTCTGGCCGCCCTCAGCCGCATATCGGACGATCGCCGGGAGAAGGCTTTTGCAGGCTTCAAGCAGCGCTATGCAACAGAAGTGCTGGCCTTGGACAAATGGCTTTCGATCCAGGCTGCTATTCCTGAAACGGCCACGCTCGATCGCGTGCGCCGGCTCATGGACGATTCCGCCTTCAGCCTGAACAATCCCAATCGGATCCGCTCCCTCATCGGCAGCTTCTCAAGCGCCAATCCGACCCAGTTCCATCGCGCCGACGGCGCGGGTTACCGGTTTGTGGCGGAGATCGTGGAGACGCTTGATCCCTTAAATCCGCAAGTCGCGGCCCGCCTGCTCACCGCATTCAGGAGCTGGCGGACGCTTGAGTCGGAGCGTCGCAATCATGCCGAAGCAGCCCTGCGCCAGATCGGAGCGAAGAAAACGCTCTCAACGGACGTCTCGGACATTCTCCTGCGCACACTTGCCTGACTGATCGGTATACTTAAGCCCCTCATCTGACTCTGTATTTTCACGCAGCAGGAATAAGTTATCCCCCAACTGCATCTCCACGCTGGACAAAGGCCCGCGTGGAGATTCAAATGAGTTCGATTCGAGGCTCTTTTACGGCTTTCCTCGATCATCACACCCTCACCCCCGTCCTCGCGGAGGCCTTCATGGCGCGCACTCACGCAGCCGTTGCGTCTGCACGTGCCCTCGACATGCGAAGTCTGGGGCGATCGCTCTCACGGCGAGCGTACCGACGGGTGCTTACGAACGATACCGTGCTGCGATCCGCGGTGCCGGCCCTCGTCGGCCTGTTCCTCATCATGCTGGCACTCGTGGTGTTTCTGCACGTGAGCCTGTCGCGTGAACGGGCCGTCGCCGCGGCGGGGTCCGATATCGCCCTTCTGGCGAGCGTGCTTGCCGACGACCTGTCGCGGCGTTCGGCGGCAACGAAACAGTCCGATCTGGAAAACCATGTGCGCGCCATCCTGGACGCGCCGGCGCTTCCGCCTCTCGCCCTTGCGGACCGGCAACTCCTGATCACCGATACCACCGGCAAGATCATCCTGCGTGCCGGCATCGCCACAGGAGACACCCGCACCCAGTTGATCGACATCCTCGGCGAAGGCCAGGCCCTGACGACATTCGCCGAACGCGCCGGTGTCATGTCCCTTGCCCTGCCAAACGGCATCGAGGCGCTGGCAACCGTCCGCACATTGTCCGGCCCCTATGGGCAACTGGCGCTTCTGACGCCGCTCGACGCCGCGCTTGCGCCCTGGCAACGGGAAACGCTGCTCGCGACATCGCTCTCGTTCCTGACAGGTGGGCTGGTGCTCCTTCTGGCCATGGCCGTACGCTGGCAAACAGCCCGCGCGCGTGAAGCCGACGCCCTCAACATTCGCGTCCAGACTCGCATCGATACGGCGCTTGCCCGTGGACGCTCGGGTCTGCTGGACTGGGATCTGGCGAAAGGCCGGATCTTCCTGTCCCGCTCATTCCATGAGTTGCTCGGCATCGATCCGAGGGACGGCCTCATTGGCTTTGGCGAGTTCCACAAGCTCGTTCACTCCGATGACATCGACCTCTTCGGATTGGCTGATAACCTGCTGGTCGATGCCTCGCGCACGCTGGACAGGGCATTTCGCGCCCGGCACGCCTCGGGTGAGTGGATATGGCTGCGGGTCCGCGCGCAGGTCGTCACCGACGATCAGGACGGCTCGGCCCATCTTGTCGGAATAGCCGTCGACATAACCGAGGAGAAGCTTCTGGCGGAACGCACCGCGACGGCGGACCTGAGGTTGCGCGATGCGATCGAGAGCCTCTCGGAGGCCTTTGTCCTGTGGGACGCGGAAAGCCGCCTCGTGCTCTGCAATTCGAAATACCAGCAGCTTCACGAACTGCCCGCCGACGCCATTGTCGCCGGTGCGCCGTATGAGAAGCTGATGCGGAACGCCCGGCACATGGTGGTCACGACGCAGACCGTTTCCGAAGGCCGGCGCGAGGCGGGAGCGCGCACGTTCGAAGCCAGGCTTGAGGATGGCCGGTGGCTGCATGTCAGCGAGCGGCGCACCAAGGACGGCGGCTTTGTGTCCGTGGGTACGGACATCACATCCCTGAAGCGTCATGAGGAAAAGCTGCTCGACAGTGAAAAACGGCTGATGGCGACGGTGGCTGATTTGCGTAAGTCGCGCCAGACACTCGAACTTCAGGCGGAACAGCTTGCCGACCTCGCCGAGAAATACGCGGAGCAGAAGGCCGTCGCGGAATCGGCCAATCGCGCCAAATCCGAATTCCTGGCCAACATGAGCCATGAACTGCGCACCCCGCTGAACGCGATCATCGGCTTCTCGGAAATCATGGAATCGGGGGCGTTCGGAGCCCTCGGCTCACCCAAGTATCTCGAATACACGCGCGACATTTCTGACAGCGGCCGTTACCTGCTTGATGTCATCAATGACATCCTGGATATGTCGACGCTCGAGGCCGGCAGGGTGGAGTTGAAGCGCGAAAGCGTCGCGATCGATGCGGTGGTGCTTGACGCGCTTCGGGTCCTTACGCCTCAGGCGGAGGAGAAGGGGCTGGCGCTGAGGGCGGAAGCCGCCACAGGCGTCATGATCGAGGCCGACAAACGCGGCCTCAAGCAGATTCTCCTCAATCTGCTATCCAACGCCGTCAAGTTCACACCCTCGGGAGGACGCGTCACCGTGCGCGCCCGCGCCTTGGGGGATGCACTGAACATCTATGTGGAAGACACCGGGATCGGCATTCCACGCGAAGCCGTACCGAAACTCGCACGGCCGTTCGAGCAGGTCGAAAACCAGTTCACGAAGTCCCACAAGGGGTCAGGCCTTGGCCTTGCCATAGCCAAGTCGCTGGTTTCACTGCACGGCGGTTCCATGCGCATAAGGTCGTCCGTGGGTGCCGGGACTGTCGTCCTTGTCCGCCTTCCCATGCGTGATGGCGATATTCTGGAACAATTGCCGGAGATCGAGAGCCTTGCAGCCCTTCACTGAGGTTGTTTACCGCTGATGACGCGTTTGAAGATCGCTCTTACAGCTTTCTGATTGTCGGACAGTTCAGCCTGCAATGTCGCGAAATCCGGAAGGGCCGCCGATCGCGCGAGAAGGCGCAGAAGCCCCTCTCCCGCCGTTTTGGGATCGAAGCGCTCGGACAGACACAGCCTGATGATTTGCGTCAGCGCATGGTATCGGCGATGCGCACCACGCAACATCTCCCAATCCTCATGAGCAATCAGCTTCCCATCACGCGCCTTATCCAGAACAACGGCCGTCGATGTTGACAGGATGCCGGGCTCATCATGAGCATGCGCCAGCTGCAAAAACTGGGCGATGAACTCGATATCGAGCAACCCGCCCTTTGCCAGCTTGAGGTCCCAGGGATCACCGTCGCCCTTTTCCTGAGCGATCAGCGCCCTCATTTCCAGGACATCCTTGGCGAGCTTCTTGCGATCCCTCTTCTGGCACAGGGTGTCGCGTATCGCCGCTTCGACACGCATCTTGAAATTCTCGTCGCCGGTGATGGGGCGAGCGCGCGTCAGCGCCATATGCTCCCATGTCCAAGCTTCATCCGACTGGTAATGGATGAAGGTGCCCAACCTTGTCGCGAGCGGTCCCGCGCGCCCCGATGGCCGCAACCTCATGTCGACCTCGTACAGCGGCCCCTCCGATGTGGGCGCCGTGAGAGCGGCAACGGTGCGCTGCATCAGCCTGGCAAAGTATTGCGGTGCGGATATCGCCCGATCACCATCCGATTCATCTGCATCGTCATCATGGTCATAGAGAAGGATGAGATCAAGATCAGAGGCGGCATTCATTTCATGGGAGCCAAGTCTTCCCATGGCGACGATGGAGGCTTCACCTCCCGCCACATCCCCATGTGACTGACGTACCTTCTGCCACGCGGCATCGGTCAAGGATGCCACAAGCAGGTCCGCAAGCCGGGTGAATGCGTTGCCGGCCTGCTCAGGAGCGAGTGTGCCCGACAGCACGCGCACACCGATGAGAACCATCTGTTCCTGACCGAAGATCCGCGCCCGGTCGAGCAAGTCCTCGTAATCCCGGGCTTCCTTCAGCGCCAGTTCGAAGCGTTCGGCCAACTCTTCCCTGGTGGGGACATTCGCGAAGAAAGCCGGTTCAATGACCGCGTCGAGAACGCGTGGGCGACGTCCGACCGCCTCACCGAGACGCGGTGCGGTCCCAAGAATATCGGCGAGCAGGCCCAACAGCTTGGGGTTTGACCGCAGCAGGGCAAGAAACTGCACGCCAGCCGGCATGTGGCCGAGAACATGGTCAAAGGCGATCAGCGCCGCGTCGGGCCGATAGGTTTCCGCAAAAGCCTCGAGCAAGGCCGGAACCAGTTCCGTCATCAACTCGCGCGCCCGCGAGCTTTTCATCGCCTGATACCGGCCATGGTGCCAGCCCCTTACCAGACGTGACACCTGCGCGGGGTCCTGGAAATGCATCCTTTCAAGCGTTGCCAATGTTTCCGGGTCGTCGTCCTCGCCGACGAAGACAAGATTGCCCGTCGTACTGGAAAGAGTCGGCGCGTCTTCAAACAGGTGTGCATAATGTTTTTCAACGCAGTGAAGGCGGCGCCCTAGGGCCTCGGCGAGTTGATCCCGATCCTCGTAGCCGCAGAAGCGCGCGAAGGGTTCAAGCGCTTCGCGCGTCTTGGGCAAGGTATGGGTCTGCTCATCGGCCACCATCTGGAGCCGATGCTCGATGCCGCGCAGGAACCAATAGGCTTCCGTCAGTTCATCTCGGGCCTCTTCACCGATCCACTGCGCTTCCGCCAAAGCTGCGAGCGCCCCTTCGGTGTTCTTGACGCGCAGCGCTGGGTTGCGGCCGCCTGCGACGAGCTGCTGGGTCTGGGCGAAAAATTCGATTTCCCTGATGCCACCTCTTCCGAGCTTTACATTGTGTCCCTCGATCGCGATGACGCCATGCCCACGATGGGCGTGGATTTGACGCTTCATGGCGTGGATGTCGGATATGGCCGCATAATCAAGGTATTTCCGCCATATGAAGGGGGCCAGCTCAGCATAGAGCGCATCTCCGGCGACCTTGTCCCCGGCGCATGATCTGGCTTTGATAAGAGCCGCCCGCTCCCAATTCTGCCCGACAGATTCGTAATAGATCAGCGCGGCTTCGAGAGCGATGGCAACCGATGTTGAGCCAGGATCGGGCCGCAACCGCAGATCGGTTCTGGCGACATAGCCATCGGCGGTGCGCTCCTGAAGCATTTTGGCCATGTTCTGTGTGAGCTTGGCGAAGAAGGGACCAGCCTCCACGCCGTCGGCCAAGGGCGCGATTTGGGGATCGTAGAAAATAATGAGATCAATATCGGACGAATAATTGATTTCGTAGGCGCCGAGCTTTCCCATTGCCCAGACGATCAATCCTGATTGCCTTTCAGGATCGGAAGCGTCTACCGGATGAAAGCGTCCTGATTCAGCCGCATCCCACAACAGATGCTTGATGACCGCCGATATCGCGGCATCGAAAACATCGGTTAGAAATGCCGTAACCTCACGGCCGGACCACAATCCCCCGAGATCCGCCATCCCCGCGAGCAAGGCCGCATGCCGCTTTGCCCGGCGGAGTGTCGACATCACCTCTTCTCGATTGGCCTTGTTATCGGCGGCCCCGCGAATGAGCGCCAGTACCTCAACTGCCGAAACTTCAGGAGTGCTTTCAAGGAAATCGAGGAACCGATCAGGATCACGCTCGGCAAGCGACCACAGATAGGGCGACCCGTCGAACATTCCGAGCAAAAACAGCTCTATCCGCCGATGAGATTGCACAAAGGAATCGATCCCGGAGTTATCCGCTCTCAGATCGGCAAGACGGCGCATAGCCTGTTCTTGTTCGTTGATCCTCGGACCACCCGAAATACGCTCGGCGAATGTTGTCATTTAACCGCTCTCTTGCCCAACGGACATGATTCTCCGCGCTCATTATGTTGATCTGACGCTGGAGCGCGACTGTTTCGAGCATCCGTGGCAAGCGTCGTTGGTCATTAAAGTCTCCTGACCAGATCACTCCAGTGTTGATCTGCATCAATGCCATCGACTCCTGGATATGCTTTAATACATATTAAATTGTCTTTTATAGTTGAAAATTTTCTACAAAATACATCCTTATTTTATTTTGGAGTAACTGTTATGACAAACATAAAGTATAGATCAATATTTATAGCTTTATTGTCATCAACTTCATTATCAACACTTTCATTGCCGAGCTCCGCACAAGGGTTCTGCGACTTTGGCAGCGATAATGCTAGTTACAGCTGCGAGTCTCAGAGCACGTCAAGCAGCGACATGGGCGTTGACACCGCAGGCAGTACTGCCGCTCTCGGCAGTGATGGTGGCAGCAACGATGGCGGCAATAGTGGCGGCGGAGGTCACGGCGGCGGCGGTGGCGGAGGCCACGGCGGTGGTGGCCATGGCGGCGACGGTGGCGGAGGCCACGGTGGTGGTGGCCATGGCGGCTCCGAGAACTGACATTGCCTTGTTTTCCATGAGGGCGAAGCGTGAGAACGCTCCGCCCTCATGGGGCTTTGTGAAGCCGCTTGGGAAGAACCGCCTTCAACCGCGGAATTTCCATGATGACCCTGAGGCCAGGATCTCCATCCATGAGTTGAAGTGTGCCATCGTGCAGCCTCATCACCGCAGCAACGAGACTGAGGCCCAGCCCTGATCCCGGACGACTGCTTTCAAGGCGGACAAAACGCTCCAGGACACGCGCCCTGTCCTCTTCATCAATTCCCTGGCCACGATCACGAACTGTCATGCATGCCGAGCTTTCGTCAGCCTCTACCAGCACCGTCACGACCTGCCCGGCTTCATCCGCCCGACGAGCGTGCTTAAGGGCGTTGTCCAATACATTTGCCAATGCTTGCCCCAGCAACTCACGATGCCCATGGACATGGACATCCTGTGCAGCGTTCAACTCCAGCCGGAATCCGGCCTCCTCCGCAACTGGCTCGTAGAGCTCGACAACATCCGTTGCCAATGCGCGGAGATCAACGCTTGCCATGTGATCGCGGACAGCGCCCGCCTCCGCTCTGGCGATCAGCAAAAGCGCCTCAAAGGTGCGTGTGATTTTTTCGGATTCCTCGATTATTCCTTCGAATGCCGCTCGCCATCCGGCCTCATCCCTCGCTGTCCGCAACGCTTCCTCAGCACGATTGCGGAGGCGGGTGAGAGGGGTGCGCAGATCATGGGCGATGTTGTCGGAAACCTCCTTCAGTTCCCCCATGAGAATGCCGATGCGGTCGAGCATGGCGTTGGTTGCAAGGGCCAGACGGTCGAATTCGTCGCCGGATCCCGTCACCATCAGGCGTTCCGTGAGGTCGCCCGCCATGATCCTCCGGCTCGTTGCCGTCATTGCATCCAATCGATGGAGCACGCGCCGCGCGACGAAAAAGCCGCCGAGCAGGCTGACGATCACGACCAGCGCCAATGCACCCAGGACCGATCGCGTGATTACTTCCGCAACGCGGCGGCGTTCTCCGAGATCGCGTCCCACCAACACGCGAAAACCGCCCGCCAGTTGCGACACGCGCACGTAAGCGTCATCGCGGGCGATGATGTCGCTGTCAGCACGGCTGTAGGGCACTTCACTGGTGCCCGGCTTTCCAATAGTGCCCGGCGGCAGAGCGCCGATGTTGCCGACGAGCGGCTCTCCCGCCGGCGACGTCACCAGATAAAGCAGCGAGTTCGCCTGGCGGGAACGGTCCTCGACGACGACGACCAGTTGCCTCAGACCGCCCAGCCGGAATTGCTCTTCAAGAACCGATATCTCGGTATCGACCGCTTCGGCAATCTGGCCTTGAACCAGCCGGCTTGCCTGCCATACGCCGTAAAGCAGCGCCACTACCGCCGCGAGCGTGAACACGCCCAGGAGGCCAAGCGCGAGCTTGAAGGCTGTGGTGCGAAGAAGCCTACCTACCGCTGTCACGGATCACATACCCCGCGCCACGGATGGTGTGCAGCAATGGCCGGTCGAAGCCCTTGTCAATCTTTGCCCTCAGGCGGGAGACATGGACATCGATCACATTGGTCTGCGGATCGAAGTGATAATCCCATACATTTTCCAGCAGCATCGTGCGCGTGACCACCTGGCCCGCATGCCGCATGAGATATTCCAGCAGGCGGAACTCCCTCGGTTGCAGGATGATCTCGGTGTCGTCCCGCGTCACGCAGTGGGATAAGCGGTCCAGTTCGAGACCCGCGATCCTGTAGACGGTTTCGGCTGCGGCGGGAGCGGTGCGGCGCACCAAGGCCTCGATACGCGCCAGCAGTTCGGTGAAGGCGTATGGTTTTGTCAGATAATCGTCGCCGCCCGATCGCAAGCCAGCCACACGATCGTCGACCTGCGCCAATGCGGAGAGGATCAGCACGGGCGTGCGGTTCCCCTCGCGGCGCAATCGTTCAACCACGGCAAGGCCGTCCAGCTTCGGGAGCATGCGATCGACAACGAGCACGTCAAAGCTTTCGCCTTGAGCAAGCGAGAGCCCTTCCTCGCCATCGGCGGCATGCTGGGGGGAATGCCCCGCCTCCCGCAGGGCCTTCACCAGATAGGCAGCCGCAGCGGCGTCATCTTCGATAATGAGAATTTTCATGGCGGTTTGCCTCCCGGCGCGGCACCGAACGATCCCGCGCCGGAAAATGTCTTAGCCGTGATCGGTCGGAATCGCCACGAAGCGCGTGCTGTCTCCGGATTTGACCCGGAGCAGGACCGCCTTCTTGCCGTCCGACTTGGCGGCGGACAAAATCTCGGCAACCTGGGACGGGCGGTTCACCTTCTCGCCACCGACCTCGAGAATCACGTCGCCGGACTTCAGGCGATCCACCAGTATGCTGTCGGAATCGACGTTGGTGACCACAACTCCGTCGTTGCCTGCGCCTGGAAGATTGCGAGCGGAATCAAGCTCCAGCCCGAAGGCGGACAAGGATGCCGAGCTTTGGGTATCCTCTTCGGGCTCATCACCCGGAGCCGCCCGCGCCATCTTCGGATCATCCGGCAGCTTGCCGAGTTCAACGGAGATGGTCTGTTCCTTGCCGTCGCGCCAGACCGTCAGCGCGGTGCTCTTGCCCGGTTCCAGATTGGCGATCATCCGCGACAGTTCGCGAGGGCTCGCCACGGGCTTGCCGTCCACCTTGACGATGGCGTCGCCCGCCTTGACGCCGGCCTTCGTCGCCGGGCTGCCCGCCTGCGCCTCGGCCACGAGGGCGCCATCGGTGTTGTCGCGTCCGATGCTCGCGGCGATGTCCTCGGTGATCGGCTGGATCTGCACGCCGAGCCAGCCACGCGTCACCGATCCGTTCTCGCGCAGCGAGGCGACCACCCGGCTCGCGACCTCGGACGGAACCGCGAAGGCGATGCCGACATTCCCGCCGGATGGCGAGAAGATCGCCGTGTTCACGCCGACGACCTCACCCTGCATGTTGAAGGTCGGGCCACCGGAGTTGCCGCGGTTCACGGCAGCGTCGATCTGCAGGAAGTCGTCGTAGGGGCCGGAGCCGATATCACGACCGCGGGCCGAAACGATTCCGGCTGTCACGGTGCCGCCGAGACCGAAGGGATTGCCGATGGCCACGACCCAGTCGCCGATGCGGGGCGTCGTGCTTGCCAGCTTGACGAAGGGAAAATTCTTCTTTGCGCCGTCGACCTTCAGCAGCGCCAGATCCGTGCGCGGGTCCGTCCCGATGACCTTGGCCTTGAAGGTTCCCCCGTCGTCGGTGGTGAGTTCGACCTCTTCCGCCTTTTCGACGACATGGTTGTTGGTGATGGCGTAGCCGTCGGCCGAGATGAAGAAGCCCGATCCCTGCGCCATTCCGAAGCGGCGCTCAGAACGCGGTCCCTGCCCTTCGCGACCCCTGCGCCCTTCACGACCCTGCTGGCCGGGGCGTTCCTGCTGGAAGCCGAAATCGTCGAAGAAACGGCGCAGCGGATGGTCCTTCGGCAGGTCCCGGAACAACGGCATGTCCTCGAAGGCCGGGCTCGCCGCCTGACGTTCCTCGGTTTTCACCCGGACGCCGACGACTGCCGGCTTAACGGCCTCGACGATATCGGCGAAGCTTGGTGGCTGGTTTACGGCTGGCGCCTGGATCGGGTTCTGCGCGAAAGCGGTCACGGGACCGAGCACCGGCCCGGCCACAAGCACGCCGGCGAGCGCCACGGCAAAAACCGACCCCAGCAAGGCTGTGCGGCGACGCTTCAGGATGCCGCCTGTGTCCGGGTGGGGCTGCGTGTTGATTGTCATCGACCTATGTCTCCGTCAAAACGAGCCAATCACGAACGGCTCGGGATGTTCGCAGATATAGATGGGGCACCTTGCCTTACCGCTCCATGACCCGAACATGAATTCTTTGTAAGGAAAGCCGGACACCTTCGAGGTGCAGGCATGCTTTACGCCTCAGTGGCAAGTGCCTATGGTCCGCGCTTCCGGCATAAGGAGAATACCGCGTGAGCGACGACGACATCATCGTGAAGGACAGCAACGGGGCCGTGCTTGCGGACGGCGATTCCGTCACCTTGATCAAGGATCTCAAGGTCAAGGGCACATCCGAAACCCTGAAGCGCGGCACCCTGGTCAAGAACATCCGGTTGACCAACGATCCCCAGCACGTCGAATGCAGCACCAAACAGGTCAAGGGCCTCGTGCTGAAAACGGAATTCCTGAAGAAGGCCTGAGGCGACGCGCCGGCCAATATCTCAGGATTCGTCGATCAGTTCGCGGAGCTTTCGGGCCTCGGCGTCGCTCAAGGCGGACTGCGCGTCAGGCTCCGATCCTCGCCGCCTGACGAGCCCCCGGGCGGCGAGCGCGCATCCGGCCAGAAGCGCGAGAACAGGCGCGGCCCAGAGCAACCAGGTGTGCGCGTTCAAGGGCGGCTTCAGCAAAATGAACTCGCCGTAGCGGGCGACGAGGAAGGCCTTGATGGCCGGCTCGTCATCACCGGCCGCGATGCGCTCGCGCACCAGGGTCCTCAAATCATCCGCCAGAGGCGCATTGGAGTCCGCGATGGACTGGTTCTGGCACACGAGGCAGCGCAGGTCCTGGAAAAGCGCCTGGGCGCGCGCTTCCTTGGCCGGGTCTTCCAGAGGGGCGGCCATGGTGATGCCAGCCGTCAGCAGCCAGATCAAGGCGATCGCCAGTGCGCGCATGAGCTTCACTCCGCTGCCTGGGGAATGACGCGCGGGCGCGCGGGCTTGGGCGCGCCGAGGCGCAGCCGACGATCGGCCAAGGACAGGATGCCGCCGAGCGCCATCACGAAGGCCCCTCCCCAGATCAACAGGACCAGCGGACGCCAGGCCAGCCTGACGTCCAGCGCGCCGCTTTCGGAGCGCTCCCCGACCACGGTGTAGAGTTGCCCAAGACCGAAAGTCGTGAGACCGACCTCGGTCGTTTCCATCCGGCGCGCGGTATAGACGCGCTTGGCCGCCTCCACGGTGCCGGCCGCGACGCCACCCTTGCGGATCGTGAAGACGCCGACGAGGTCGCGGTAGTTGGCCCCGGCACGCGGCTCGATGCGCTCAAGCACGAGCGTATAAGCGCCGATATCGACAGCCTGCCCCGGCGCGAGCGTGGCTCCGCGCTCCTGGAGGCCCGAGGTCGCCGCGACCACGCCGATGAGCGTCAGGCCCATACCCGCATGACCGAGGGCAGCGCCCCAGGCGGCGCTCGGCAGGCCGAACAGGCGGCGCAGGCTCTCGCCGACGGACACCCGTCCCAGCTTGGCCCGCTCCACAAGCTCGGCAAAGGCGCCGACCAGAACGTAAGAGCCGAGCGCAAGGGCAAGCATCGCCGTGATGGACGCGCCATCGATCAGGGCGATGAGCAGCAACGCGATCAGCGCCACCACCACCATCAGGGCAAGAAGGCGCTGGACGGCGGCACCGATGTCGCCCCTCTTCCAGGCCATCAGCGGGCCGAATGGCAGCGCCATGAACAGGGGGACCAGCAACGGACCGACCGTCGCGTTGAAGAAGGGCGGGCCGACCGAGATCTTGTCCCCGGTCACCGCCTCCAGCGCGAGCGGATAGAGCGTCCCGACGAACACCGTCACCGTTACCGCGCTCAGCAGCACGTTGTTGAGGACGAGCGCGCCCTCCCGGCTGATGGGCGCGAAGAGCCCGCCCTGTTTCAGAACCCCGGCCCGCAGCGCGAACAGCGTCAGCGATCCGCCGACGAAGACCGCCAGAATGCCGAGGATGAAGAGGCCACGGGCCGGGTCGACGGCGAAGGCGTGGACGGAGGTCAGCACGCCCGAACGCACCAGGAAGGTGCCGAGCAGCGAGAGCGAGAAGGTCAGGATCGCCAGCAGGACCGTCCATATCTTCAACGCGTCGCGCCGTTCGACCACGAGTGCGGAATGGAGCAGCGCGGTTCCGGCCAGCCATGGCAGGAGCGACGCGTTCTCCACCGGGTCCCAGAACCAGAAACCGCCCCAGCCCAGTTCGTAATAGGCCCAGTAGGAGCCGAGCGCGATGCCGAGCGTCAGGCAGATCCATGCCGCAAGCGTCCACGGCCGCACCCAGCGCGCCCAGGCGGCGTCGATGCGCCCTTCGATCAGCGCCGCGACGGCGAAGGCGAAGGATATGGAGAAGCCGACATAGCCCAGGTAGAGCAGCGGTGGATGAAGCGCGAGCCCGATGTCCTGCAACAGCGGGTTGAGATCCTGCCCTTCGATGGGAGCGGGCGTCATACGCGCGAAGGGGTTCGATGCGAAGAGAATGAAGATGAGAAACGCCGAGGCGATCCAGCCCTGCACGGCCAGGACATCGGCGCGCAGCACCGGTGGCAGCCGCCGGCCAAACACCGTCACCAGCCCCGCGAACAGGGCCAGGATGAGCACCCAGAGCAGCATCGAGCCTTCGTGATTGCCCCAGACGCCCGAGATCTTGTAGATCAGCGGCTTGGAGGAGTGCGAGTTCTGCACCACGTTCAGCACGGAAAAATCAGAGGTCAGATAGGCATTCGTCAGAGCGGCGAAAGCGAGGACGACGAACAGGAGCACCCCGAGCGAAATGGGACCTGCCGTTTCCATGAGCGTGCGGTCGCCGCGCCGCGCGCCCCAGAAGGGCAACAGCCCCTGCGCCAGCGACAGAGCCAGGGCAAGCACGAGAGCGAAATGGCCGGCCTCGACGATCACCGGTCGCCCTCCCCCTTCCAGACACCCTGCTTCTTCAAGGCATCGGCGACTTCGCGGGGCATGTAGGTCTCATCGTGCTTGGCGAGAACGGTGTCCGCTCGCAGGGTGTTCGCGGGTTCCATCACGCCCTCGACGACCACGCCCTGCCCTTCCCGGAACAGATCCGGCAAAATCCCGACGTAGGTCACCGGCACGGTATTGCCGCCGTCGGTGATGGCAAAGCGCACCATGAGGTTCTCGCCGCGCTGGACCGAACCGTCGGCCACAAGCCCGCCGAGCCGCAGCCGGGCGCCCGGTTCGACCGCGCCCGAGGCGATCTCCGTCGGCGTCCGGAAGAAGACGATCGAATCCTGCAGGGCGGTCAGCACCAGCGCCACGGATGCCGCGAGGACGAGACCCGCGCCACCGATCAGAGCCAATCGACGCTGTTTCCTCGTCATTTCGCCCCCCCGGACAGCTCTGCCATGGCCTTTTCGATGAAGCCGCGCCACGAGGCATCAGCCGGGGCGGTGTCCATGAGCTCGCGCAAATCGGCCAGAGCGGCGGCGCGGTCGCCGTCCTGGGCCTTCGCGCGCGCGAGAAAGTAGCGTGCCCGGGCGTTGGCCGGATCGGCGGCGACGGCGCGGGTGAACGCCGCCCTGGCATCAGCTGTCACGATGCCGCCCGCGGCGATGGTCATGGCCTCGCCATGGCCCGCCTCGCGCTCGGGCGTACTGCCGAGCAGGCGCAGCGCATTGGCGTAGGCCTTGGCGGCGTCCTCGGGACGCCCGATCCGCAGATAGATCGGGGCCAGCAGGTCCCAGCCGCGGCCGTCATCCGGGCGGCTGCGGAGAACATCCTCGACACGGGCGATGAGAGCGCCGGTCTCGGTCTGGCCCGAGGGGGCAAGCCTCGCCGCGCGGGGACGATCGGGCATGTCCGGATTGCCGGTAACGCCATAAATGCCGACCGCGACGGCCGGGATCGCAAGCACCGCGAAGATCGCGGCCATGCGCCGCCGCGCGGTGGAGCCGGACAGGCCGCCGGCATCATCCCGGCCGGCGGCCGCAATGAGCCGCCGGGCGACCTCCGTGCGCAGGGACTCTCCCTCGTCCACGGCAATCGTGCCGTCGGCGCGGGCGCGGTCGACCTCCGCGAGCTGCGCGCGATAGACGTCGGCATCCGTGACCGCCGCGCCATGGCGACGCCAGCCGAGGGGCAAAAGGACCACGAACATGGCGCCCAGGGTCATCAGGCTGAGAGTGATGTACAGGCTCATCCGATCCTCATCGTGCCGGAGATACCCTTTCCTGCGGCTTACGCGAGATGACATGGGGTCGCGCGCGCGTCGAAAGGGGCTATACCCCGCCCGAACCGCCGGTTAGTCTGACGGTTCGCATACCGTTTTCATCCTCGCAAGCCGAACGACGCCCCACCCGTGACGCGCCGCTATTCTTTCCTGTCACTTGCGCGTGAAGCGCTTCGCGGCCACCGCGGCTGGCAGCCCGCCTGGCGCAAGGCGGACCTGCGCGATCGCTATGAGGTCGTCATCGTCGGCGGCGGCGGCCATGGGCTGGCCACCGCCTATTACCTCGCCAGCGAGTTCGGCATCACCGATGTCTGCGTGATCGAGCGCAACTGGATCGGCGGCGGCAACACGGGCCGCAACACGACCATCATCCGCTCGAACTACCTGCAGCCGGAAAGCATGGCGCTCTATGGCCTGTCCCATAAACTCTACGAGGGGCTGACGGGCGAACTCGATTTCAACGTCATGTTCTCGGGCCGGGGTCTCATCAATCTGGCCCAGACGCGCCATGAGCTTGATTCCCTGACGCGCATCGCCGACGCCAACCGGCATTTCGGGATCGAGAGCTGGCTGATCCCGCCCCAGGAGGTGAAGCGGCGTGTTCCCATCCTCGCCATGGAGAACACCCGCTATCCGCTCTTGGGAGCGCTTTACCAGCCCAAGGGCGGTGTCGCTCGGCATGACGCGGTCGCCTGGGGCTACGCGCGGGGCGCTTCGCGGCTGGGCGTCGACATCGTCGAGAACTGTCCCGTTGAACGCCTGCTCGTGGATGGCGAGAAGGTCGTCGGCGTCGCCACGGCCAGAGGCAACGTCCTCGCGGACAAGGTCGCCATCGTCTCGGCGGTGGCGACGTCCGAGATCGCGGCGACGGCGGGCGTGCGGCTTCCGCTGCGGTCGCAGACGCTTCAGGCCTTCGTATCGGAGCCGATCAAGCCGGTGCTCGATGTCGTGGTCATGGCCGGCGCCGTCCACGGCTACGTCAGCCAGTCCGACAAGGGCGAGCTGGTGATCGGCGGGGGCACGGACACGCAGACCGACCATTCGCGACGCGGGGCTCCGCAGCGGATCGAGGAATCGGCAGCGGCCATGGTGGAGCTGTTCCCGACTTTCTCGCGGCTCAAGATGATGCGGCAATGGGCCGGCACCGTGGACATGACATCGGACCGCTCGCCGATCATCGGGCCGGCCGGGCCCGACGGCCTCTGGGTGAACTGCGGATGGGGCACGGGCGGCTTCAAGGCGATACCAGGGTCGGGGTATGTCTTTGCCGCATCGCTTGCCGATGGCCGTCCGCATGCGATCGCCGCTCCCTTCGGCCCGGAACGGTTCCGGGATGGCCGCGTCATCGATGAAGATGCCGCCGCGGCCGTGGCGCATTGACGGGGCCGCGATGCTTTTGATCTCCTGCCCCGTCTGCTCCATCACCGCCGACGAAACCGCCTACACCTGCGGTGGCGACGCCCATGTCACGCGGCCCCAGAGCCTCGATCCGTCCTATGTGTCCCCCGAGCGGCTGACGGACTATCTCAACCTCGCTCCGAGCGCGCGCGGGTGGTGCCGGGAACTCTGGCGCTGCCATGGCTGCGGCTCGTGGTTCGCGATGCTGCGGCATTCGGGAAACAACCGCATCGCCGCGACCTACCGACTGGACGAGGCGCTGCCGCAGCCTCCCGAGGAAGCCGTATGAAGGGCCGTCCCCACCGTCTCAAGCCACAGGCCGGAACACCGTTCGGACGGCTGATCGACCGCGCCCGGCCGCTCGATTTCCGCTTCGACGGCAAGCGGCTCAGCGGCGTGACGGGCGACACCCTCGCCAGCGCCCTGCTGGCGAACGGCCTGCGCATCGCCGGGCGCAGCTTCAAGCTGCATCGCCCGCGCGGGGTGCTCGGGATCGGGTCCGAGGAGCCCAACGCGCTCGTCACCGTCGGCGAAGGCGGGGAGAAGACGCCCAACCTGCGCGCCACCATGGTGCCGCTGGCCGACGGCCTTGTGGCCGAAAGCCAGAACAGATGGCCGACGCTGAGGCGTGACTTCGCGGGTGTCGCGAACCGCTTCAAGCCCCTCCTGCCCCCCGGCTTCTATTACAAGACCTTCAAGTGGCCGGCTGCTCTCTGGCCGTTCTACGAGAAGCTGATCCGCAAGGCCGGCGGCAGCGGCCGCGCGCCGGAGGCGGCCGATCCGGACCGCTACGAGCATGTCCATCTGTCGGTCGACGTGCTGGTGGCCGGCGGCGGTCTCGCCGGACTCTGCGCCGCCGAGGCAGCGGCGGCGGCAGGGCTCAGCGTCCTTCTGGCGGAAGAGACCGCACGCCTCGGCGGCATCGCCGATGGCTATGACGGCAGCGTCGACGGACTCTTCCTGCTGGACTGGATCAGGGCCAAAGTGGCCGCCCTGGCCGCGCATCCCAACGTCCATCTCCTGACGAGGGCACCGGTCGTCGCCCTGCACGAGCAGGGCTTTGCCTGGGTGGTCGAGACGGTTACCGACAAAACCACGGCGGATGTCCCACGGGAGCGGCTGTGGAAGGTCCGGGCGCGCGAGACGATCGTCGCCACGGGCGCGCATGAGAAGCCCCTCGTCTTTCCGGATAACGACCGGCCGGGCGTCATGCTGGCGACGGCGGCCCGGCTCAACCTGCGGCGCTATGCCGTCGCGCCCGGGCAGGTGGCGGTGGTGGTCACCTCGGGCGACGAGGGCTACCGCACGGCGCTCGATCTCAAGGCCGCCGGCGTGGAGGTGGAGCGGGTTGTCGATCTCAGGCTCCGCCCGGATTCGCCCATGGTCCATATCGGCATGGCGATGGGACTGTCCGTCAGCCACGGCTCAGCGCCAGTGGCCGTCCGCAGCATCTGGGGCGGCGCCACCGTCGACAGCGTCACGGTCGCCAACCGGCTGGTGATCGAAGGGGCCGCGCTCACGCGTGAGATTTTCTGCGATACCGTGCTGATGTCCGGTGGGTGGAGCCCGGCTGCCCAACTCGTCGGCCATCTCGGCGCGCGCCTGCCGTTCGATCCTGCCATCGGAGCCTTCAGGCCTGCCGACCTGCCGCTGGGCCTTCAGGTAGCGGGCGCGGCCAACGGTGTCTTCGACGCCGTCGACGTGATCGAGGACGGCTGGCGGGCTGGAGAGGAAGCCGGGCGGCGGCTCAACCCGAAAAAGAAACGCCCGCAGAATCGGATGAGCGCCGAGTTTGATGTGACGCGTGATGATCCATCCGAGCCGGTCGGCATGCTGCCCGACCCCGCCAAGCGCTACGAACAGGCGCGCGCCTTCGTCGATTTCCACAACGACGTGACCGTGGGCGACCTGCGCATCGCGCTTTCGGAAGGCTATACCGACGCCGAACATGTGAAACGCTACACGACGCTCGGCATCGGTCCGGACCAGGGCAAGACCGCTCACGGCAATTCGGCGGCCATCCTCGCGCATCTGACCGGGATCGTCCCGACCGAGCAGCCGCACACCACCTTCCGTCCGCCCTGGACACCGGTGTCCTTCGGCGTCATGGCCGGGGCGCGCAGGGGCGACGGTTTCAAAGCCGCCCGCCGCTCGCCGCTCGAACAGATCATCAGGGCGGGCTCTCCACCGGTGGAAGCGGTCGGGCAGTGGTGGCGTCCGTCCTGCTACCCTGTTGACGGCGAGAGCGAAGAGGACGCCATCCGCAGGGAGGTGCGCGCCGTCCGTTCGACGGCCGGCATCCTGGATGCCTCCACGCTCGGCAAGATCACCGTCGCCGGCCCGGATGCCGCCCGTTTCCTCGACCTCATGGTCGCGACCGATGTCGGCGATCTTGCGCCGGGCCAGACGCGCTATGCCCTTTTCCTGGACGACAACGGCTTTATTCGCGACGACGGCATGGTCGCGCGACTGTCGCCGACGCGCTTCCTGCTCACCACCACGAGCGGCAATGCCGCGCGCGCATACGATCATCTGGAAAAGTGGCGCCAGACCGAATGGCCGGATCTCGACGCCCATATCACCGATGAAACCGAGCGCTGGGCCCAGGTCCTCGTATCGGGGCCGGAGGCGCGGGCGCTGGTCGAGCGGCTCGACGGCGCGTCGACCCTGCTGTCCGCCGGGTCAGCGCTGCTGGAAGGAATGGTGGAAGGCGTCGCGGCCCGGATCATGCGCGCCCGCTACACCGGGGCGCCATCCTTCGAGATCGCGGTCGCGGCGGGATATGGCCCCGCGCTCTGGACGCGCCTTGCGGAGCATGGAGCGACGCCCTTCGGGCTCCAGACACTGGAGCGGCTTCGCCTGGAGGCGGGCAACATCGCCATCGACCATGAGACGGACGGGACGGTCACGCCGTTCGACCTGGGGCTCGGACGGCTGGTTTCGGCAACCAAGACGGACTTCCTCGGCCGGCACGGCCTGATGCGGGCGGACCTGACGCGCGCCAACCGCAAGCATCTGGTCGGCCTCGTCCCGGATGACGCGGGGCTGGTGCCGCCGCCGGGAACACAGATCGTGGACGGCCCTTCGGCGCATCCGCCACGGCGCACCTCGGGCCATGTCACCTCATCCGGCTTCAGCCCCACACGAGGCCGGGCGATCGCGCTTGCGCTGGTCGCCAACGGCCGTGCCCGCATGGGCCAGACGGTGCATGTCTTCCATGCCGGCGAAGCCCGGCCCGCGCGGATAACCGGGACGGATTTTGCGATGGGGGCGCTGTGATGCTGTCCTGGACGGAAACCCTCGACGGCCCCCGCTCGCTCATCACCGGGCAGAACATCGCCCTGGTGACGATCGAGGACCCCGGCCTGATCGAAGTGCGCGGCAAACCCCGCGACCGGGCGCTCGGCAAGGCCTTGCGCACGCTGACCGGAAGCCCTCTTCCGACCACGCCATGGTCCAGCGCCGGAACGGAGACCCTGCGGCTGCTGTGGCGGGGACCGGACCGCTGGTGGCTGCTGCTGCCGCGCGCCGAGGCCGCCGGTGTCGCGGATGACCTGGCCGCGACCTGCGGCCGGAAGGCGGCGGTCGCCGACCTGACGGGCGCTCATGCGGCGCTGCGGCTGGTGGGATCTGGCGCGGCGGAAGCGCTGGCCCGCACCTGTCCGCTCGATCTGCGGTCCGTCGAACCGCTGCAAGCACGCGGAACCACGATCGCGGAGATTTCGGTAACCCTGCTCCGGGAATCGGAAAGCGTTCCGGCCTGGCTGATCCTCGTTCCGCGTTCCTTCGCCGAAGGACTGGCCCGGGAACTGGCCAGGGCGATCCGGACCACGGCGGCCCTCGATCTGTTCGGCAGCCGGACGCCGCCGGTGTAGACTGCGGAGGTCAGCCGGCCTTGCGTTCCGCAGGCGGCGCATCGGCCACATGCACGGCCTTGATGAGCAGGCCGGCGTATTCCTCGCCCAGCAGACGCTTGGAGATGCGCGCGACCGCATCGAGCCTCTCGCGGATCGGGCCGCGCTCGCCAATGGGGAGCGACCGCAGGCGGTCGATCAGAAGCGGCGCACCGGTGTCGAACAGATCCTTGATCTCGCTGTAGACCCTGAGCGTGTCGGCCTTCAACGCCATATCCTCGGCGTAGTTGCGCGCCGCCATGAGGACGGCGACATCACCATCGAGACGATCGATCTCATCGGCGTCCGGCATGACCGTCTCGCGCTTCGGGTCCGCCTTCAGGCGGACAAGCTGCTTCACGCGGTGCGTGACGTCGCTCAACCTGGAACTCAACGCTCCCGACATGCCCTTGCGGAAAGCGTTGACCCTCTTGGAGTGGGTGCTGCGGCTGTCCAATTTGATCTCGGCTTCGATGGCTCTCATGGCCACACCGAAGTCGCGTATCGCGGCGACGACATCGGCCGTCTGCGATGCGCCGCCGGCGGTCTGGGCGCGCGCGACCGCCTGCTCCACATCCTGCAGGACGAGTTCCAGCAGAGGCGCATAGGGGCTCTTGGCCAATGTCTCGCCGTTGGATGTACCGGCAAGCGCCACGAGAAAGCGCACGGCCGCGGCGGGATTGCCGATCCGCACCTTCAGGATATGAAGCGCCAGCGGGAAGGCCGACTTGCCTTTTTTGCCAATGGCGCCCAAGCGCTGACGCAGGGCCGGCATGACCTCTTCGCCCGAAAGCTTGAGATCGTTCCCAACCTCGGTGCTGAAGGTCTCCAGCATTTCGGAATGGCGCAGCGCCGCGCAGATGTCCTGGAGATCGGCCGCCGCACCGTCACTGCCGACCAACCCGGAAAGCCGGGAGAGTCCCTGCCGGTCATCACTGAGCGCCTTGAGCGCTTCCTGCATGGCGCGCACGCAGGCGGTGCGCGTGGTGGCCAGCACCTGTGGCGGCAGACGGCCGAAAAGATCCGTTTCGATGGAGGTGCGGAGCCTGGTGATCGCGCCCGCCGCCGCATCACGCTCCAGCCATTTCCAGACCGATGTCAGGGAATTGGCCTGAATCGCCCCGGGCACTTTGGTGACCTTGGTGTTTGCGATCAGAAACGGCTTGCACGGGACAAATACGAAATCGCTCAGATCGCCTATGGCCGCGACCTCGTTGTTGGCGCGCATGGCCTCTTTCAGCGCGCCTATGATCATGCCGGCATGAGGCAGGGCATCGCCTGCCTTGTCGAGCGCCGTTGCAAGCATGAGCCTCGCCTCGGGGGCGAGGTCACGGAAATAGACATGCAGTTTGTCGGAAAGCGGTCCGTCCGGCATCAGCCACTCGACGCAAAAACTGAAAGCGAGGGTTCAGTTTAGCGCGCTGGTCTTAACACCGCGTTTCCCTTGAGTCAGTTGATGGAAACCCAATTGCCCCCGGTGTCGCGGCAGGCAATGCCACGCGCGGTCTCCGGCTGGCCGTTGATGTAGACCGTATGGGTGTATTCGCGGCAGCGCTGGTATCCCGCCGTCGAGTAGTAGGGGCCGGGCACGACCGTGCCGTAATAGACCTCCTCGCGCCAGGCGACCGGCGCGCCCGCCGTGCCATATTCCAGCGCCTGATACTGTGCGGCCGTCGCGCGCTGCTGGCTCGTCAGGTCGAGGGAACGTCCGATCTGGTTGCCCAGGAAGCCGCCGGCGGCGGCTCCCGTCAGCGTCGCCGCGACATTGCCCGTACCCGCGCCGATCGCCGAGCCGAGCACACCGCCCGCCACGGTGCCGCCGATCGTTCCGACGGTTTCGTTCGGCCCGGCGCAGGCCGCGACGAACAGCGCGGCGGCGATCAGGGCGGTCAGGCTTTTTGCGTTCGGCACGCCATCCTCACTGAGATGAAGCATCAATCGAATTGTGCGGGTAGAAAGGGATTCGGGCGAAACATTGTTCCTTCAGGCGGTGGGAAGTTTCAACTCCGCCCGCAAACCACCCGATGGAGCGCTTGCGAGCGTCAGACCGCCACCATAAAGCATGGCGAGGTCCGCCACGATCGACAGCCCGAGGCCCGAGCCCGGTTTCGTCTCGTCGAGGCGCTTTCCACGTTTCATGGCTTCCTCGCGCTGGGCCAATGTCAGGCCGGGTCCGTCGTCATCGACCACGATCCGGAATGTCGGACGCGCACCCAGCAACCGAGACCTTTCCACGACGACCTCGATCACGACCCGGCTTTCGGCCCATTTGCAAGCATTGTCCACCAGATTCCCGATCATTTCCTCCAGATCCTGCCGTTCGCCGCGAAAATCGACCGCCTCCATCCGGTTCTCGATGGCGATCCGGCGGGACTGATGGATTTTCCGCATGGCGCGCGCCAGGCTTTCCACCACGGGCGCAACCTCCGTGACCGTACCGCTCACGGCGGTGCCGGCGGCGATGCGGGCGCGCTGGAGATGATGGTCGATCTGCGTGCGCATCACCAGCGCCTGCTCCGAGACCTTCCGGGAGAAGGCGCTTTTCTGGGTGGCCGCCTCGTTGGTAATGACCGACAGCGGCGTCTTGAGCGCATGGGCGAGATTTCCCACATGGGTGCGGGCGCGTTCCACGATCTCGCGGTTGGAATCGATCAGGTCGTTGAGCTCGCGGGCAAGCGGCGCCACTTCCGCGGGAACCGCGTCGGAGATGCGGTCCGTCTTGCCGGAGCGGATGGCGGCGATGTCGGCGGATATGGCCTTCAGCGGCCGCAAACCCCAGCGCACCTGCACCGCCGCGACGCCGACCAGCCCCAGTCCGAGCAGCAGGAAGCTCACGGTCAAGGCGAGATTGAAGGCGTGCAGTTCGGCGTTGATGTCGGCGGCATCCCCCGCGACGGCGACGAGATAGCCCTCCCCGCCCGGCATGGTGACGAGGCGCTCGACCTGGCGCAGCTTCTGCCCGTCGGGGCCGTCGACATAGGCCTCGCGCGCGACCGAGGGGTCCTTGTCGTCGTCCATGTCGACCAGTTTCGGCAGCGTCCGGTCGAACAGCGAACGGGACGCCTTGAATTCCTCCGCGCCGCCGCCGACGCGGCTGACCTGCCAGTACCAGCCCGAGAGCGGGAACTCGAAGCGGGGGTCGCCGATGTTGGAGAGGTTGGCGCGGGCAAGCTCGCCGTGGGATGCGAGATCGAAAACGAGCGTCCGCAGATAGAGGTAGAGCCGCTCGTCGTAGGAGCGTTCGGTCGACGAACGGTAGTATTCCGACAATGTGACGCCGACGATGATGAGAACGACGGCCGACCAGAGGGCCGCCGCCCCGAACAGGCGCGAGGCGAGCGAGCGGGCGGTCATGCCTCTCCGTTCGCCGTCATCATGACATAGCCGAGGCCGCGCACGGTCTGCAGCACCTCCGTTCCGAGCTTCTTGCGGATGCGCCCGACGAAAACCTCGATGGTGTTGGAATCCCGGTCGAAATCCTGATCGTAAAGATGCTCGATGATCTCGGTGCGGGGCACGACACGGCCCTGATGGTGCATCAGATAGGCCAGCAGCCGGTATTCATGGGCCGTCAGCTTGACCGGATTGCCGTCGACCGTCACGCGGCCGGAGCTGGTGTCGAGCGTGACCGGTCCGCAGCGGATCTCGCTGGTGGCGTGGCCCGCGGCGCGGCGCACCAGCGCCCGCAGGCGCGCCAGAACCTCCTCCATGTGGAAGGGCTTGGCGACATAGTCGTCGGCCCCGGCGTCGAAGCCGCGGACCTTGTCGCTCCAGCGGTCGCGCGCGGTCAGGATCAGCACGGGCATGTTGCGATCCGCCCCGCGCCATTCCTCCAGGACGCGGATGCCGTCCTTCTTCGGCAAACCGATGTCCAGCACGACGACGTCATAGGGTTCGGTGTCGCCGAGGAAGTGGCCTTCCTCGCCGTCAAACGCGCGATCGACCGCATAGCCGGCATCGGTCAGGGCCGATGCCAGCTGCCGGTTGAGATCAGGGTCGTCCTCGACGATCAGAACCCGCATGGGCTATCCTCAGCGCTGGCCGACGACACGGCCGGAACGGGCATCGACGGCGGTATGGGTGACGCGACCGCTGCCGGTCAGCACACTCACCACATAGACCAGAATGCCGTTGTCGCGACAGAGGCGGACGCCCAGAAATCCGCCGGGGCCACGCAGATCGCGCGGCACGGCTTCCTCATAGGGTTTGACCTCGCCGGCCCGCACCGCCGCCGCCGTCTCGGATTGCGACAGGCAGCCGACCTGGGCGAGGGCCGGAGCGGTTGCGGCAATGGGAGATGCCAGCAGCAGCGGCCAGATCAGCAACAGTCGGAAGGACAGGCGGCGATTGCACATGCCGCCTGTCTACCGCGCAACCCCTGAACCTAAGCTGAACATATGGGACTATCCCAATCGTTTGGTTGCGGTGAAGCGGCCCCAAAGCGCGATCAGCGTGCCGATCAAGCCGATGAGCTGGACCACGGCATTGCCGCCGTCAGCGTCGGGCATAGCCATCACCAGCCCTGGATCGGCGACGGCGGCGAGCTGGGCCACGAGAGCGACCAGCGCGCCCCAGACCGAACGCGACGCCAGGACGTGCTTGGTGTCCTGCATATCCCTGACTTGCGATGACGCCGCCGGACCCGCCAGCGCCAGGGCGGCCCGCTCGGTTCCGTCGACCCGTGCCATCCATCCCCGGCCAAAGACCGCGAATGCATCGAGGCGCGCCAGAAAGCTCCGCCGCGCGGCGCTCAGTTCGCGGATCAGCCGGCCGGCATCGCGGCCTTCCAGCGCGGCGAGGGTTTGCGGTCCGATCCTGCCGTCAACCGTGACCGCGACGAGGCGCTGAAGGACCTTCGCAGCGCGGGCCGGGCCGGAGTTCACCGCATAGTCGAAGACCGCCAGATCGAGACCGGACGGCAGCGCGTCGCCCCGCACCGCATCCCAATACTGCTTGCGGTAAATGTCCCCCGCCTCGGAACGGGTCAGCGCCCGAACCTCGGCCTTGGAAACCGGACGGCCGCGCCAGCGTGTCAGGGTCGCGTGGGTTATGCCGAGATTGGTCGCGCCGCCGGGGTCCTTGGGATGATCGGCATAGCCGCCCTCGTGGGCGAGAACGAGTTCGAGCGCGCGCGTGAAATTGGCTGCGGTCATGGCAGTTTTCCTGTTTTTGGAGAAAACGGTCTTGCGAGCGGCCACAGGGTGTGGCGCGGCCTTCGGCTACGACCAGGCCAGATGCACATCCAGCAACTCGACGGCCAGGCTGGATGCCGTGCGCACCCGCCACCGCATCAGCGTGCCGCTGGGCTGGCTTGACAGGCTCGTGTCGTCGCTTTCGAGAACCGTCACATTGGAGGACTGGGAAAACCGCGTGCTCATGTCAGCCGCCGTCCAGGTGACCCCGTTGTCGCGCGAGACGTCGAACATCAGGTTGACCCCCGGAACCACCGTTCCCAAGGCATTTATGCGTGCGACGATGCGGGCGGTCGTGGGGGCTGTGGCGGCCGTGAAGGCCGTTGAGCACACCGTCAGGTTTTGAATCGTACCAGGCTGGTAGAATTGCGCCTCGTTGAGGATGAAGCTGTCGCTGCCGCCACCGGACACAAACTGGAACCAGACGTAGTCCCAGGCCGTGGCCGTATCGCTGGACGTGATGGTCTTGGAGGACGCGCCATCGGCGAAGCTGCCCGTCGTGCCGAGTTGGATTCCATCGCCCGCCGACGAGGGGGCCGAACCATTCTTGCCCCGCAGGTTGATCGTCAGATTGGCGATGCTCGATCCCGCAAAGCCGGATGTGGCTGAAGGATGAACGGTGCCCTTGGAAATCTTCCTTGGCGCCGCAGTATAGTTCTTGCCGATGTAGGCGCTGGTTGCCGAGGCCGTTTTCAGCGCCGAAGGCGCGCTGGTGCTACCGTCGAACGCATTGGCCGATCCGCTGTCGACGTCGCCGATGACAGAGCCGATGTCAGTGGGGATCAGGGCTTCGGAACCAAAGATCGGCTTGAGCAGGCCCACCGTGCCGCTGTCGAGGTTGGTGGCGCCCGCCACATCGACATAGGTGAGCGTGTCGAAGCTGTCCGCGACACGGTTGCCGCCCGCTCCCAGGAACAAGGCCCTGCCGGAGAGGTCGGCGGTTTCCAGCGCGATAAGGGCCAGCGTCAGGTCAAGATCGGGAGGCACCGATCCGCCGCCCTCGCCGCCTCCCGCTCCCGTCGCACCGCTGGGGAAATCCACCGCGCCGGACGTCCGGTCGATGCGGATGGCCTCGTGCCAGCTTTCACCGTCGCCGGACACCTTGACCACGAGGTCGTCGTCTCCGACGAGACCCACCTCCGCCCGCCCCTCGTAGCCGGACTGGAACAGCAGCGAGAGCACACCGGCCGCGCCTTCCTTGTTCATGACGTAGCGCAAATCGCCGGTGCCGCCCTCGGCGGCGGTCCGGGCGGTCCAGAGCGCGGTGTTGAGCTTGGCGGCGAAGGTGTTGGTCTCGTCGGCGGCGGTGCCGACGCCGAGCGAGGGCAGTTCGCCGATGCCGCCGATGACGTTGCCCAGCGGCTGCCAGTCCGCGCCATCGTGGAACAGCACGGCGCTGTCCCCGGCGACATAGGCGCACCAGCCGGCGCGCGGGGCCAGCCGCAGCCAGCCGCCGGACTGGAAGGCGGCGACGACGCCGCCCCCGCCGCTCCAGGCCCCGGTCGCGGTCGCCGCCACGATGTGGCGGTCGCCCTCTTCCGGCTCCGATGGCGGCGCGGTGCGGTCCCGGTCGAGGACGCCGAGATGCACCGACGCGTCGATCCGCGCCAGCGCCTCGTTGACGGTGACGTGCTTCTGCGCCTGTCCGGCGGCCAGCAGTGGAAGGGAAAGATTGGTGGTTTCAGACATGGATCGTCCTCGTGAGGGTTTCGCCCCAGCCGACCGCGTCCGACCATTGCGCGATGCGCAGGGTCAGGGCGAATTGGGGCGCGCCGAAATCGGCGGTTTCGTCGGCTGTGGCGTAGAGCCATTGCGGAACGGCGGTTTCGGCGGCCCGGACGACAACGCCACCGTCCAGCACCTCGATTCGGTAAGCCTCGCGGCCCTCGCCCAGCGGCACGTCGACCGCCTCCCATGTGTCGCCGCCGATGCGGCTGCGACGGGTCCAGGCGACGGACACGCCCTCGCCGCCGCGTGTTGCGCGCGCATGGACGGGGGCCAGCGGCTTCAGCGCTGCATCGGTGGCGGTCGCGGTGAAGGGCACAGCGAAGGGGCTGCCGTGGTCGAGCCCGGCGGGGGTCGCGCGCCAGCCCGTGGGCACGCCGAGGCTTTCCAGCCCCGAGGCCAGAGGCCGGACCGCCCCATCGAGCAGGATGAAGCGGCTGCCGGCGGGTTTTTCCACGCCCGCCAGGGCCTCGCTGCCCCCGAGGCCGCGCAGCAGGCCGGTGAGCCGCCAGGTCTTGACGCCGACGAGTTCGGCCCCGGTGAAGGCGACGATCTCGCAGCCGCCTTCCGGGTGGACGATGGCGGCGAGGTTGGCCCCGCCCAGCGCCTGGACCTCGGTCGCGGGCAGAAGCTCGCCGTTGGCCAGCGTCACGCGGAAGGATGCGCCGCGATCCCAGCGCCACAGTGGACCGGGAGAGAGCGCGTCCAGCGTCGCGCCGATGCGCGCGGCGCGGTCCAGCGTGACGGAGGGCGTGAAGGTGCCGCCCCGGTCCTGCCAGAGCACGATCGCGCCCGGCCATGGGCTGGCGGTGGCCGCCACGCGGGAGAGCACGGGTTCGCCCTCCTCCGGCGCGGCGAGATCGAGCACCACCAGTTCCACCGGCCCGAGCGGCGGCGGCACGGCGGCGGAAACCTCCGTCACCGCGGGACGCGGGGCGTCGAACACGGCGGGCTCGATGGCCCGCGCCTCGACGCGCCGCAACGGCCCGTCCTCGACGCTCGCCACCTCGAAGCGGCGTGCGCCCGCGATCCCCGAGATCACCAGACGATCACCGGGCTCGACGGCAAGCTCGCCGGGCGGAAGGGCGAATTTCACGGTCTCGCGTCCGATCCAGCGGTCCTGCAACAGGATGTCGGCCCGCCGCGCCGCCTCGCCCCGATCGAGGGTGAGCGCGGTGTCGCGCGCCTCCTCGCCGCGCGCCGAGGTGCCGCCGCGCCGCGACGAGGTCAGCGCCGGGCGGAAGTCGGCCTCAACGTCGGCGAAGGCCAGCGTCACGGTGGTGGGCAGTTCGGTCTCCTGCGCCCGGACGCGGGCAGGCATGGCCTCGCCCTCATCCTCGGCCAGGGCGTCGAGGGCGATCACCCGGTCGAGCCCCCGCCCGCGCGGGCGGAAGATCAGGTCACCCTCGCGCTCCAGCGCGTCGAAGGCGAAGAGGCCCGCCAGCGGGTCGAGCGCGTCGCGGGCGCTGGCGGGGCGTTCGACCGCATAGCCGTCGGCCACGCCTTCGAGCGCGTCGGTGTCGGCGTCGGTCACCCCGGCGTCCGCGAGGATGGCGGCCACGAGGTCGTCCATGGGGGCGGAGCCGAGCCGTCCGTTGAGCCAGTGGCCCGTGCGCCAGGCCGAACCGTCCGACCAGACGCCGAGAGCCAGCGGAAAGACCGGATAGGGCCGCGCGTCCCAGGTCCACAGATGCACGCGGGATTCATCCATGGCTTCGGTCGCGGCGGCATGGGTCAGCACCGCCTCCAGCGCGCGGCGCTGGATCAGGTCGTCGCGGTCGCCGCGCGAGAACGGCGGCAGGCCGCCGGCGGCGGATTTCGGGTCGGGGAAGACATGCGGGGCGTTGGCGCCCTTGTCGACGGCGGGGCAGCCCGCCTCCATCAGCCAGACCGGCTTCATGCCAGGCATCCAGGCGGTGGGCGTTTCCAGCTCCGCGCCGCCGACGCGCTCGTGATGGGCGTTGCCCCACCAGCTTGCGATGTCCTTCTGCCGGAACATCCAGGGCTTGCCGAGACCGTCGGTGATCTCCAGCCGGTCCTGGTCGGCGCGGGCCATCCCGTTGGGGTAATACCAGTCGAAGGCCTCGCCGCCGCTGAGATTGCCCGCCAGATAGGCGCGATCACAGGGACCGTCGGCGCTCGCGGCGTCCGCGTGGTCCTCTCCCGCGCGCCAGTCGGCCATGGGGGCGTAGAAATCCACGCCCACGGCGTCGATGGAGCCGGAAGCCCAGAGCGGATCGAGCGGGAAACGCACCTCCGCGCCGCCGGACAGCACATGCGCGCCGTATTCGGTCCAGTCGGCGGCATAGGTCACCCTGGCGTTCGGCAGCACGGCCTTGACGTCGGCCGCGAGCGCGATGAGCGCCGTCACCGCCGGATAGACGCCGCTGTCTGAGCGCACGCGCGTCAGGCCGATCATCTCCGAGCCGATGACGAAGGTCTCGACCCCGCCCGCCGCCTTGGCGAGCCAGGCCATATGCAGGATGAAGCGGCGGTAGGACCATTCGGCGGGGCCGGAATAGATGACGCTGTCGCCGGACAGCGCGAAATGCCCCGGCGCGACCGTCCCGATGAAGGCGGCGACCTGCGCCGCCGCGCCCGAGGTGCCGTCGACGGTTCCCGGCCTGCCCGGCGCGGGCGTGCAGGTGATCGTCCCGCGCCACGGATAGGCAGGCTGGCCCGCCTCGCCGCTGTCGGGGTCGGTCAGCGCGTTGCCCGCCGGGATGTCCATCATCATGAAGGGTGTCAGCGTCACGCCGAGGCCACGCGCCTTGAGGTCGCGGATCGCCGCCACGAGGCTGGCGTCCGAGGGCGAGCCGCCATAGGCCGGGCGGCCCTCGATCTGCGAGACGACGGTGGCCGCTCCGCGCGTCAGCCCGCCCGCGCTCCAGGTCGCGCCCGCCGTCTGCTTGATGGCGTTGTCGACGCGCGGGGCGACGGTGCAGTGGCCGCAGCGGCGGTCGTCGCCGAACCAGGCGGCGATCAGGTTGACGCGCTCCAGGTTGGGGCAGACCGCCTGAAGCTCGTCGATGGAGGCTTCCCAGTCGGTGTCGGCGATGGTGGTGTGATGGTTCTCCGGCGCGGAGACGCCGAGGCCGAGCGTGCGCACCACCGGCGTGGAGGCATAGCCGAACTCGGTCGCGCCGGGGATCACGGTCACCGCGCGGATCATGTTTTCGAGCCGTCCGACGGGGCGGATCACCTCGAAGGACAGCTGCGGCACGCGGTTGCCATAGGCTCCGACCGCCAGACGCTCGAACACCACATAGGCGAGGCCGCGATGGGCGGGGGTCCGGTCCGCGCCTTCCTTCGCCACGATCAGCGGGTCGGCGGGCTGGTCCTGTGTCCCGGTGTGGACGCGCATGGTGACACCGGCGAGATCCAGCGGCTTGCCGTCGGCCCAGACGCGCCGCACCGCCGCGATCGGCCCCTCGCAGAGGCCCAGCGCCACATTGGCGTAATAGCTGGTCGTGGTGGTGGTCGTGGTCTGGGTCTGCTTGGGCGGCTTGAAGGCGTTGCCCTTGCCGCCGCCGCGCGCGGTCTGGGTCTCGGTGGTGGTGGTGACGACCGCTTCCATGCGGGTCGCCCAGATGATCTGCCCGGCGATGCGCACACGGCCATAGGCGCGCGGGATGGGCGTGCCCTCGGTGGCGGAGGTGACCTCGATGTCGCGCAGCCGGGCCTCCGGCGTCGGGGCCGGCGCGGCGGAGTTGCCGGCGAACAGCGCGCGGTCGATCATGGACCCGGCGAGCCCGCCCGCCGCGCGCCCGACCATGGCCCCCACGGGACCGAAGATGCCGCCGACGGCCGCGCCTGCGACCTGAAGGACGAGTGTTGTCATGGGGTTGGCCCGTTGGGTTCGTGAGTTGATTCAGGCGCGAGGAAAGGCAAAACGATAAGCCAGCCGCCGCCGCCAGGCGGGAATGATGGCGACCTCCGCCACCGCCGCGCCGTCGTGGGCGTGGACCATGCTGTCCGGCCCGGTGGCGATGGCGGCATGGCTCGCGGGGCGGCCCAGCCGCCAGCGGAACAGCAACACGTCGCCCGGCTCGGCATCGCCCGGCGGCAGGGCAACGAGGTGCCGCGCCGCGGCCTGGGCCATGCGCTCCTCGCCGGTGGCCTCGGCCCAGTCGTGGGCGTAATGCGGAATGCCCTCCGGCAGCGGCCCCAGCAGCGCACGCCAGACGCCGGTGACGAGCCCGAGGCAGTCACAGCCGATGCCCTTCACGCTCGCGCCATGGGCATAGGGCGTGCCGATCCAGTTGCGCGCCTCGGCGATGATGGCCGCGCGCATCAGAACCAGCTCCCGCCGTCGTGCGCGCCGTCGGCGCTGGAGGGGTAGCCGAGCGCGCGGTCGGAACCGGGGATCATGGGAAATCCCCGGAAGTTCAGGATGTTGGCGAATTTCATACGGCAGGTCTCGGCCCGCTTGTCGCAGCCGGCACGCACCACGAAGGCGTCGCCGGTCTGCGGTTCGCGGACAGGCGCGTCCCACAGCGCCAGCGTCGCGATGCCGCCCGCGAGGCCGTGATCGCGGATGGCCTGCACGCGGCCCGTATTCGGCCCGGTGGTCCAGCTCAGGGTGCCGCCTGTGAACCAGCCCGGCTCGTAGCCTTCGAGATGTTCCGCCGTCACGGCCAGCGCGCCGGCGAGCGCCAGCACCGTGGCGGTGGCGGCATAGGCGGGCACGTCGAGGTTCACGCCGCAGCGCCCGTCGCCCAGCGCGGCGTCGCATTGCGCGGCGAACCTTCGGCCCGTGGGCTGGGCCAGGCGATGAGCCATGCCGCGCACCTCGGCGACGAATTCGCCGCCGGCGCGCCGGACCTCCCCGATCTCGCCCACCGACAGGCGCATGCGGGCGGCGGTGTCCGTCCAGTCGACGATGAAAGTCTCGACCCTGGCCGAGTCCCACAAGCCCGCCGCGAGGTCGTCCTCGGTCAGGGCCTCGGCGTGGAGCGCGCCGGCCACCTCGCCGCCGCCGACGCTGAGGCCGAAGGCGGAACTGGCGGCGCGGGCGTCGAGGCCGGAAGCGGCGCGGAAGGTGGCGCCGTCGAAGGCGAGGTCGCAGTCATGATCGGTGAAGCCGAGCACGGAACCGTCGGCCCGCGTCACGCGCCAGCAGCGCGCGAGCGTGGTCGCCTCGGCGGAGAGCTTCTCCGCGAGGGGTGAGGGTATGGAACGCATCGGGTCACCATGACGTTTGAGGGAAGGACAGCCCGCACCGGGCGCATTCGCATCGCTTCAAGGAGGCCCATGCTTTCCACCGCCATCGTGGCGGCGCGCGACGCCAAGCGCCTGCACGAGATATCCTCCGTCCTGATCGGCTACGGCCTCGACGACCTCATGAACCG
>JBEBSP010000003.1:0-36143 GCA_040394255.1 Agaricicola taiwanensis
AATCCGTGCCCGACGGTTGCCGCGACAGCCTGCTTTCCTCCGCCGTGTTGGGGATCAGCGGCGCGAGCCACAGCACGTTGGTGTCGAACTGCCGGTCGACCACAGTCAGCGCCGCGCGGCGCTTCACCGAGGAGGCCGGCTCGCAGTAGAGCGCGTCCTTGCGCACGTCGAAGTAGAAGGCCGAGAGGTCCGCCGTCAGGAAGGTCATGACCGCGGCGAAGATGCGCTTGAAGTCGTAGGTCTCGTAGCTCTCGCGCACCACGGCGTCGACCTCCGCCAGCCGGTGCAGCATCAGCCGCTCCAGCTCCGGCATCTCGGCGAAGGGCACGTCTTCCCCGGGCCGGTGATGGGCCAGCGTGCCCAGCATCCAGCGCAGGGTGTTCCTGAGCTTGCGGTAGGTGTCGGTGGTGGTCTTGAGGATTTCCGCGCCGATGCGCAGGTCGTCGGCATAGTCGGACGCCGCCACCCACAGCCGCAGGATGTCGGCCCCGGACTTGCCGATGACCTCCTGCGGGGTCACGGTGTTGCCTAGCGATTTCGACATCTTGCGGCCCTGCTCGTCCAGCACGAAGCCGTGCGTCAGAACGGAGTTGTAAGGGGCGCGCCCACGCGTGCCGCAGCTTTCCAGCAGGGACGAATGGAACCAGCCGCGATGCTGGTCCGAGCCTTCCAGATACATGGCGGCGGGCCAGGTCAGGTCCTCGCGGCCCTCCAGCACGAAGGCGTGGGTCGAGCCCGAATCGAACCAGACGTCGAGGATGTCGTTGACCTTCTCGTAGTCGTCCACGGAATAGTCGTTGCCAAGGAAACGCGCGCCGTCGTCGGCGAACCAGGCGTCCGCGCCCTCGGCCTCGAAGGCCTCGGCGATGCGCGCGTTGACGGCTTCGTCCTTCAGCACCTCGCCGGAAGACTTCTCGACGAAGACCGCGATCGGCACGCCCCAGGCGCGCTGGCGCGAGATCACCCAGTCGGGCCGCTGCTCGATCATGCCGCGCAGCCGGTTCTGCCCCTGCGGCGGGTAGAAGGCGGTTTCGGAGATGGCCTTGAGGGCGCGGTCGCGCAGCGTGTCGCGGCCGGCTGCCTTCGCGCCGGGAGCAAGGCCGAAGCCGTCGAGCGGCTTGTCCATGGAGATGAACCACTGCGGCGTGTTGCGGAAGATCACCGGCTTCTTGGACCGCCACGAATGCGGATACTGATGCTTCAGCCGCCCGCGCGCGATGATGGTGCCCGCCTCGCGCAGCGCCGCGATGACCGCCTCGTTGGCGTCGCCCTTGTCGCCCTTCTCGGTGATGACTTGGCGGCCGGTGAAGCCCGGCGCGTCGGTGGTCAGCCGGCCATCGGCGTCGACGGTGTAGGGGATGGCGGTGTCGATGCCGCGCGCGTCGAGCTGGCCCTTGTTGGCCATCCAGACGTCGAAGTCCTCGCGGCCATGGCCGGGCGCGGTATGGACGAAGCCGGTGCCGGTGTCGTCGGTGACATGGTCGCCGGCAAGGAGGGGGACGTCGAAGTCGTAGCCCTGGCCGTTGAGGGGATGGTGGCAGGTGAGGCCGGCGAGGCCGGCGGCGTCCACATCCGCGATGCGGATGAAGCTCTCGACGCGCGCCTGTTTGAACACATCCTCGGCCAGCTTGTCGGCGAGGATCAGCCGGTCGCCCGTCAGCAGCCAGTTGCCCTCCGGCGCGGCGGTGACCTCATAGAGCCCATAGGCGATCTTCGGCGAGAAGGAGACCGCCCGGTTGCCGGGAATGGTCCAGGGCGTCGTCGTCCAGATGACGACGGAGGCGCCCTTGAGGGCATCCGCGCGATCGTCGCTCTTCGGCCATGCCATATCGCCGTCGCCGGCCTCGGCCATCAGGAAAGCCCGGTCGCCCTCGGTCTCGGAAGCAACCGGGAATTTCACCCAGATCGTGTCGCTGGTGTGGTCGTGGTACTCGATCTCGGCTTCCGCCAGCGCGGTCTTCTCGACCACCGACCACATCACCGGCTTCGACCCGCGGTAGAGCTGGCCGGACGTCGCGAATTTCATCAGCTCCTGCGCGATCACCGCCTCGGCCTTGAAGCTCATGGTGGTGTAGGGGGTCTTCCAGTCGCCGGTGACGCCGAGGCGCTGGAATTCCTGCCTCTGCACGCCGATCCAGTGCTCCGCATAGGCGCGGCACTCGCGGCGGAAGTCGACCACCGGCACCTCGTCCTTGTTGCGGCCCTTGGCGCGGTAGCCTTCCTCGACCTTCCATTCGATCGGCAGGCCGTGGCAGTCCCAGCCCGGCACGTAGTTGCTGTCGAACCCGGCCATCTGGCGCGAGCGCGTCACCACGTCCTTCAGCACCTTGTTGAGCGCGTGGCCGATGTGGAGATGGCCGTTGGCGTAGGGCGGGCCGTCGTGGAGGATGAACTTCTCACGGCCTTTCGACGCCGCGCGCAGTTTTTCGTAGAGCCCGATCTTCTCCCAGCGCGCCAGCAGTTCCGGCTCCCGCTCGGGCAGGCCCGCCCGCATGGGGAACTCGGTTTTCGGCAGGAACAGCGTCTCGGAATAGTCGCGCACGGGCGTCGTGGTGTCGGTCATGGGTCTGCTTGGGTGTCGAATGTTGTCGGCTATGTAGCAAGTCGGGCGCACGGACAAAAGCGAATGTCGGACATAAAGTGTCCGCACGCTACCCGATCACGCTCGGCGCATCCGCCGCGACAGGCTCGGCCAGCATCCGCCGGGCTTCGGCGCTGTCCTCGTCCATGCGGGCGATCAGCGCATCGAGCGAGGCGAATTTCTCCTCGCCCCGGATGCGCCCGACGAATTCCACCTCAAGCCTTTTGCCATAGAGATCGCCGGTAAAATCAAACAGGAACACTTCGAGCCTTGGCGCGCCGTCGTCGAAGGTCGGCCGCCGCCCGAAGCTGGCGATGCCGCCCGCGATGCGCCCGTCGAAGGCGGCTCGAACCGCATAGATGCCATGGGCGAGGGGACTCTCGGGCGGCAGGACGATGTTGGCGGTGGGATAGCCGAGATCGCGGCCGCGCTTGTCGCCGTGGACCACCTCGCCGCCGACGAACCAGCGGTGCCCGAGCAGGCCGTTGGCGCGCGCGACCTCGCCCGCGCCCAGCAGGGAGCGGATCGTGCTGGACGACACCGGCGCGCCGTCGCCGAAGGGCGCGACCACGGTGACCTCCAGCCCATGGCGCGGGCCGGCCTCGCGCAGGAAGTCCGGCGATCCGGCGCGGCCCTTGCCGAAGTGGAAGTCGTAGCCGACCACGGCGGCGCTGGCCTTCAGTCTGCGGGCGACGATGTCCTTCAGGAAATCATCTGCACTGACGCCTGAGAGCGCCCGATCGAAGGTCATGATGGCGACGCCGTCGACGCCCTCGCGCGCCAGAAGCTTGAGTTTGGCATCCTCGTCGGTCAGCCGCGGCACCGGCGCGTCCGGCCGGAACAGCGTGCGCGGATGCGGCTCGAAGGTCATGGCGATGACGGGGCGGCCGAACGCCCTGGCCGCGTCCAGCACGGCCTTGTGGCCGCGATGCACGCCGTCGAAATTGCCGATGGCGACGGCCGCGCCCGCCAGCCGATCCGGAACGTCTTCCGGATCGTGGCCGATCCATGGGCCTGTGGGCGCAGGGGAATTCGTCATGAAGGAAACGGGATCGCCGAAAGTGCGGAATGCGGCGGGACGGTGCCTCGCGCCGCCGCCAGCGTCAAGCCGCGCGGGACGGTTTGCCGCGCGCCGGGACCATGACATTGGCCTCGCCTTCCAGCACCAGCATGCCATCGACGTGGCATTCGCAGCGCAGCCTTGCCTGGTTCTTGTCGGGGTCGAGCACTGTCACCTCGACGGAGACCGCGACCACATCGCCGATCCTGACGGGCGCGCGAAAATTCAGCGTCTGCGACAGATAGACGGCGCCAGGCCCGGGCAGGGTGGTGCCGAGCACGGCGGAGATCAGGCTGGCCGTGTAGAGTCCATGCGCGATCCGGCCGCCGAAGCGTGTCTTGGCGGCGAAATGCTCCGACAGATGGATGGGGTTGCGGTCGCCGGTCAGTTCGGCGAAGCCGACGACATCGGAAGACATGACCGTGCGCATCAGCGCGGCGCGCTGTCCGACGGCCAGATCTTCGAAGAAAAGCGTCTTCATGGGGCGGCCTCATTTGACGACGCTCAAGATGATGCCAGGGCCTCGCGCGCGCAATTCACCCTTCGTCAGACCGGGCGGTGTCGCATTCGCAACCGAATTAACGGCTTTTTCAAACGCCTGTTTTAAACAGGATGGCGAGAAACGGGGCTTGCGGGGGGAGAAGACCCTCCGCGGACCGACGGGGGTCCCGGCCAGAAGGCCGGTTTGAATTCGCTAGGAGAGTGAGCATGGCTGTCGATAGCTCGATGTCTGTTCTGGTCGTGGACGACTACAAGACCATGATCCGGATCATCCGCAACCTGTTGAAACAGATCGGCTTCGAGGACGTGGATGAAGCCGCCGACGGATCGGAAGCCCTCGGCAAGATGCGCGAGAAGCGCTACGGTCTCGTGATCTCGGACTGGAACATGGAGCCCATGACCGGCTACGAGCTTCTGAAGGAAGTGCGCGGCGACGAGAGGCTCCAGAAGACGCCCTTCATCATGGTCACCGCCGAGTCGAAGACGGAAAACGTCATCGCGGCCAAGAAGGCGGGCGTGAACAACTACATCGTCAAACCCTTCAATGCCCAAACGCTGAAGTCGAAGATCGACGCCGTGTTCGGCGATTGAGACTGTCAGTGCGCTGGATGCGTCCGGCGACGTCAACAAGGGGTTTGACCACATGCCGAAGGCACGCCGCGACACCTACAACGATATCCTGGGCCATCTGCGCACCAGGGATGATGCCGAACCCTCCCTTGGCGATGTGGTCGCCCTGGCGCAGATCGCCGCTGAATCCATGCAGCGCTTCATCGAAAGCATGGACGCCGCGGTCAACAGCGAGTTGCGCGATATCGCCGACTACATCGTGACCATGAAGCAGGAGATCGGCGTCTTCCAGGCCAACGACATCAAGGACAGCCGTATCCCCGCCGCCGGACAGGAACTCGACGCCGTGGTGCGCTCCACCGAGGAAGCGACCAATTCCATCATGGAATGCGCCGAGGAGATTCTCGCTGCCGACACCAGCGACCCTCAGGCCTATCAGGCGCTCGTGACCGACAAGGTGATGCAGATCTTCGAGGCCTGCTCGTTTCAGGACCTCACGGGACAGCGCGTCTCGAAGGTGGTCGAGACGTTGCAGACCATCGAGAAGAGGGTGGCGCGCCTGGTCGATGCGATCAACGCCAAGGATGTCGAGGGTGTGCTGACACGGGCCGATGCGGAGCGCGTCAGGCGCAAGGAAGAGCTGATGTTGAACGGGCCGCAGCTTCAGGGCGGCGGCAACGATCAGATGTCGGTGGATGCGCTCTTCAGCAAGCCGGTGCCCGACGCATCATAGGCCGCTTCATCCCTGGAGCGGCCGCAAGGCATCTTGACGGGTGCCGGGGCTCATGGGACATCCTGCACTCATGAACCGCTATGAACGCCCCAAGGGTGCCGAGACCGAGGCGCGCATCGATTACCTCGATGCCGATTTCCGCATTCTTTCGCCGGGAAGTTTCGTGCGCTGCGCCGTGACGGGCGAACCAATTCCGCTGGACGAATTGCGCTACTGGTCGGTCGATCGCCAGGAAGCCTATTCCAGCCCCGAGGCGGTGATGAAGCGCCTGACCGAACTGGGCCTCACGCCGGGCTGACCGGCCGTATTCCACGACGTCTCAGCCGGGTCTTCCGGAACTGGCCGCGCATAAGAGCGCGTCGAGCGCCTCCGGTGCATCGAACGCCAGGCGCACCGGCACGGCCAGGGTTGCATCCCGGAGATCGCGAAGCGCCGGATTGCCGCCGAGCTTCACCACATCCTTTTCCGTCGCCACGATGACCGCGCCCGTTTGCGCGGCCTGCCGGAGGATCGTCCGCGCCTGCCCGGTGTCCGGCGCGGCGTGGTCGCCCAGCGCGTGGAGATGCAGCACCTCGGCGCCGATATCCCGCAGCGTGGCGGCGAATTTCGAGGGGCGTCCGATGCCCGCGAAGGCGATCACGCTGCGCCCCCGGAGCGTTCCGGCGACGGCCTCGTCCGGAACCAGCCGCGCCGACAGGACGGGCTTCCCGAGCCTGTGCGCGCGTGCCGTCACGCCCTGTCCGCCCTGACCCTCGCCAACGACGACGACCGCGTCGCAGCACGCCAGTTGCGCGTCGAGCGGCGCGCGCAATGGCCCCGCGGGCAGGCACAGGCCGTTTCCGATGCCGGCCGCGCCGTCGACGACCAGCAGGGCGATATCCTTGACGAGCGAGGGATTCTGGAAGCCGTCGTCCATCACGATCACGCGCGCGCCCCCGGCGATCGCCAATGCCGCGCCCGCCACCCGGTCGCGCGCCAGATAGGTTGCCGCGACCCGCGCCAGCAGGAGAGGCTCGTCGCCGACGGCTCCATGGTCGTGCGTCATGGTGTCGACGCGCAGGGGGCCTGTCAGCCGTCCGCCGTATCCGCGCGTCACGAAGGCGGGGCGCTGGCCATGCTCCATGAGACGCCGCGCGATGGCGATGGCCGTCGGCGTCTTGCCCGCACCGCCCGCCACGGGGTTGCCGACGCAGATGACGGGAACGGAGACCCTGGTGCCTGCCGCAGCCATGCGCCGGGCCGTGCCGGCGCCGATCAGGCGGCCGACCGGCGTCAGCAGGCGCGCGATCGGGGATGGCTCGTCCCGCCACCAGAAGGCGGGAGCGCGCATCAGCTGCGCCCCAGCCGGAGCTGCATGAGATAGGGGTCGATCGCGGCGATGGTGCGCTCCAGCGCGCCGGAATAGGCGATCACCACCTCGGCGGCGGCGCGGCGCATGTCCTCGCGGGCGTCCTCGTCCTGGGCGAGCGCGGTCACGATCTCGGCGAGGGTGTCGCCATCGACCACCGTGAGCGCCCCCTGCGCCTTGTCGAGCGAATTGTAGACCGCCGTGAAATTATGGATGTAGGGGCCATGCAGCACGGGCACGCCGAGCTTGGCCGGCTCGATGGGATTCTGGCCGCCGTGCGGCACCAGCGAGCCACCCATGAAAACGAGATCGGCCAGACGGTAGAACAGCCCCAGTTCGCCGATGGTGTCGGCGATGTAGACCTGCGTGTCGGGGGTCACTTCCTCGCCGAAGGACCGCGTGGCGGTCGTGAGGCCGGCGTTCATGACCACCTCCGCCGCCTCATAGCCGCGATCGGGGTGGCGTGGCACGATGATGGTGAGAAGATCGGGCAGCCTTTCGGCGATCTTCAGATGCGCCTCGGCGATCATCTGCTCCTCGCCGGAATGGGTGCTGGCTGCGACGAGCACCCGGCGGTGGCCGAGCGCGATCTTGAGCCGCTGGAGCAGGGCGCTGTCGGCGGCGGGCGCGGGCACGTCGAACTTGAGGTTGCCCGTGGTGACGACGCGCGGAGCCCCCAGCGCGCCCAGCCTCTGGGCGTCCACCTCGGACTGCGCGAGGCACAGGTCGATGCGGTTGAGCAGGGTGCCGATCGTCCCTTTGGCCCGTCCCCAACGGCGGAACGAGCGTTCCGACATGCGCGCGTTGACCAGGATCACCGGCGTGCCGACCGCGCGCAGGCCCTCCAGAAGATTGGGCCACAGCTCGGATTCGGCGAAGATCGCCGTGTCCGGGCGCCAGTGGGCGAGGAACCGCCGCACATAGTGCGGCACATCGAGCGGCACATACTGGTGTGTCGCTTCCGGCGGCAGGCGGCTTTCCGCCAGCCGCGCCGAGGTGACGGTGCCGGTGGTCACCAGCATCGGGAAGCCGCGCTCCGCGATGGCCTCGATCAGCGGCATGATGGAGAGGAATTCGCCCACGCTGGCCGCATGCAGCCAGACCAGCGGCCCCGGCGGGCGCGGCGCGCCATGGCGTCCGCGCCGCTCGCCGATGCGGGCGGGATCTTCCTTCTTGCGGCGCACGCGGTAGCGCAGCACGAGATTCGCCAGCGGGCCGAAGGCGCCCAGCGCCCGGCGGTAGACCGACAGGCCGATCGAACGGTTAGCCATGCGTGGCGCTCCAGGAACGGCCACCCAGGCGTTCGTAGGCACGTGCATGCACCGCGTCGAGTTCCTGTTCCACTCGGGCTCTCGCCTCTTCCACCGTTCCCGCATCCGCATCGGGCGCCACCCGCACGGGTGGCCCCAGAACGAGGACGCCACGCGAAAACGGCAGGCTGATGGTGGCCTTGTCCCATGATTTGAGCGTGATGCGCCAGCTTGTTACGACCGCGACGGGATAAACCGGGCGTCCCGACAGTTTCGCCAGCAGGGCGACGCCTTCTCCGGCCACGCGCGAGACCTTGGGCACGTCGGCGGTCATGGCCACCATATAGCCGTCCGCCAGCACGCGCAGCAGCTCCCTGAGCGCCTGCACGCCGCCGCGCTTGCGGATCTTTTCCGGCTGTCCGTGGCCGCCCGAGCCGCGCACAAGGCCGTGCCCCAGCCGGCGAAGCGCGATGGCGTTGACCTCGCCGTCGCCATGGCGCGAGATCAGCACCTTGGCCTTCACCCCTTCGGGCACGAAGAAGGACACGAGGAAATGCTGGCCGTGCCACATGGCGGCGATCACCGGCCCGTCGGCTTTCAGGTCGTCCAGCAGGTCCGGGGTGACGATCTCCCAGCGCGTCGTGCGATGCACGAACGTGAGATAGCCGGCCATCAGGCCGCCCACCGCTTCCTGGGTGACGGGCGAGCGCCAGATGCGCTTCAGCACGGACAGCGGCTCAGGCCTTCGCGTCCGGGTCGAGCAGGCGGTGCAGATGCACGACGAAATAGCGCATGTGGGCATTGTCCACCGACGACTGCGCCTTGGACTTCCAGGCCGCTTGCGCTGTGGCGAAGTTCGGGAAGATGCCCACGATGTCCAGGCTGTCGAGATCGCGGAAGGTCACGCTGTCGGCGCTTTCCAGCTCGCCGCCGAAGACAAGATGGAGCAGTTGCTTGGGCCGGTTCGTGTCGCTCATGTCGGGCCGTCCTTGAAAAATAGTCTGTCGGATTAGGGCGTATCGCGGCTGGAGAGCGCTGTCACCAGTGATGGATGAAGTTGTGTCCCGGCCGCGACGAGGGCTGGATGCGATGATTTGGGTCGATTGTAAATCGGTGTGCGGCCATCGACATCGGTCAGCCGCGCGCCGGCTTCGCTCAGGATCAGGTCGGCGGCGGCGACATCCCAGTCCTTGGGGTTGGTGCGGGCGAGGGCGGCGTCGAAGCGCCCCGCCGCCACATGCACCAGCCGGTAGGCCAGGGCATAGACCCAGGGTGCGCGCACCGCGCCCGCCGCTTCGAGCGGATCGAACAGCGCCTGCGGGCCGGAGACGCTGGCGCCCGCGACCCGGTCGTGCCGGCTGGCCGTGATCGGAGCGCCGTTGAGACAGGCCCCGCCGCCGAGACGGGCGGCGAAATACTCCTCCGCCACCGGATTGAAGATCGCCGCCAGCACCGGACGGCCGTCCTTTACGAGCGCGACGGACACCACCCACATGGGGACGCCCTCGGCGAAGGCGCGGGTGCCGTCGATGGGATCGACCACCCAGACGTAGCGGCGCTCCAGCCGGTCCGGCGTGTCCGCGATCTCCTCCGACAGCCAGCCGGAGCCGGGTAGGAGGCCGGGCAGGCGCGCGTTCAGGAAGCGGTCGACCGCGATGTCGCCCTCGGTGACGGGGGATGAATCCGCCTTCGACCAGCGTCGTGCACCCTTGCGGAAGAAGTCGAGCGCGATACCGCCCGCTTCGCGGACGGCCTCTTCGAGCGACGACGCCAGGCCGTCGAGATCAGGCGGTGTCTCGTTCGAAGTCACGTCTGCGCCTGTCCGGTGGTGATGAATGCGCTGAAACGGCCGGTCGGTTCCATGGTGATGATTTAGTCGAGCACGTCAAGAACCGCAAGGCTTAAGCGGAAAGTGTAAGAAGTTTTTAAGCGTGGCTGACAACGCTTTCTTCAGTTTTCGGCAATGATTGGTTCAGTTATTGGAAAGAGTTCGAAAACCACGAAAGATAGATACACTAGATTAACCAGAAGAATTAAGCGGGCAGGCAAGGTTTGCCGCCGATTATCCTCGTCATAAGGCCGCGATACAGCAGCCGGATGACATCAGGAGTGGGGGCCAAATGGAACCCGGCAGAGCCGCCTTGCAGTCTGGACGCCTTGTGCGTCTTGATCCTGCCCACCTTCCCCTCCGTTTCGCGGCGCCCGACGCCGCGGCGGACGGGGGAGAACGGCGCATCACGCTCGACCGCAGCGAAGTGCTGGTCGCACGGCATGTGGGGCGCACCTCCATGAAGCTGAAGCTGCCGATGGACAGCTTTCGCGGCGTGGCAATACGAGTGATTCCAAGCATTACCGAGGGTAACGACCGAGTGGCCATAGTATTGGCCCACCGCGACCGTGCGCTCGACGTCACGCTTTACGAGGCCGACAATGATTCCGACGTGGTCGCCGAATGGCGCAGCTGGGCAGGAGCGCTTGGTTTGCCGTTGCTGATCGAAGATTTCGCCGGTCGGTTGACCGAGCCCTACAGCCGCATGGGCCAGATGGTCCTCGGCCGCACCAAGCCGCGCCGCCGGCGCTCGTTCCTGGCCCGCCGCCCGCGCTTCCTCGTGCGCCGCAAGCCGGGAACGCCATCCGCGGAACCCGAGGTGCTGCGCGGCGCGCGCGAGATCATCGCGCGCAACTGAAGACCTCAGGCGCGCCGCGCCGTCACCAGCCGGAAGACATAGCCGAAGGGCACGAAGCCCTCCGGCGACAGCAATCCCTCCGCTATGCCGCGCAGGACGTTCTTGGCCTTCTCGGGGCCGAGCGCGTCGATCGCGGGCCGTGCATGGGACGACGACAGCGCGAGCGCGACATACTGCTCGACCGTGAGCTGTTGCGTCCATCGCTCCAGCACGGCCTCGATCCCGGAAAATCCGCCATGGGCGGTCATCTCGGACGCATAGTCCGGACGTCCGTAGCCGGCCGGTCCGCCATGCTCAGCCGTGAAGCGGATCAGGGCCTTGGCCGCCGGTGAACCTTCCTCGTCGCGGATGTATTCGATGATGGCGAGCAAGCCGGATGGCGCGAGCAGGCGCAGCGCTTCGGTATAGAAGGCCTGCCGGTCGAACAGATGCGCCGAGGCCGCCGCAACGACGGCGCGGACATGGCCCGGACTGCCCGGCAGTCGTTCCGCCGTGCCGTCCCGGTAGATCAGGCTGTCGTCGTCCGGCGAGGACGCCATGGCCTTGGCCCGCATATCCGCCGAGGGCTCGACCCCGATGATCGTGATATCGGACGGCAGCAATGCCCGAAGCTGGCGCGTGAAGATGCCCGTGCCGCTGCCCACGTCGAGCACGTCGCCCGCAGGGGCGGGCCCATGGGTCAGCAGGCTGGCCAGATGCGCCAGCAGCTTTTCGGGATAGTTCGGCCGGGATGCGCTGTAGAGATCGGCCTTGCCGTCGAAATGCCTGAAGCCCTTGGACATGATCCCTCCGCGCCAATTTCTGGAATCTAGGCGCATTGCCACGCTGAATGTCAACTGTCGGCACGGATGTGCCGCGTGTCCGAGACGTAATCCTTGCGCGGGCCTGCCACGCGATGCCGGATGCGAAAGCCTCCGTCCGGCTCGAAGGCATAGCGGCTGTCATAGACATCCTCGCCGCAGGCATGTGTGGCCGTACCGCTCAGGAGGGTGCCCGACGGCGTCAGGCTGACCTTCTGGAACAACAGCCGTGTCGACGGGAAGAGAATGGAAAAGCCGTCGCATTCCTTGAGGAAGACATAGCTTTGCTCCGCGTCGAGTTCCGTGCCGTCCGGCAGGCGCAAACGCCCGTTCTCCCGGTAGATCAGGCTGTCGCCGGCGCCGGGCAGGAAGAGGGCCTCGCCCGAGAATGCGGCGCTGCCTTCGGCTGTTGCGATCTGTCGTTGAAGACGCCAGCAACCGGCGAGAGAGGCAAAGACCGATGCCGCCGATCCCCAGCCCATGCCTGGCCGCATGATCTCACGCCAGCGCCATGATCGCGGCGTCGGCGAAGAGACCGATCGTGAAGATCAGCCCCGCGGTGCGGTTGGATTTGAACAGGCTGAGGGCGCGCGCGGGTTCGTCCGGCTGGAGGTGTGAAACCTGGTTCGCCAGATGCCCGGCGAACAGCAGCAGCCCCACGAAGGCCGTCAGTCCCGCCGCCGACATGATGAGCGCCGCGCCCAGCATCAGCACCGTCAGCGCATAGAACGCCCCGACCCAGGCCTTCACCCGCGTGCCGAACAGCCGCGCGGTGGAGCGCACGCCGACCAGCGCGTCGTCCTCGATGTCCTGGAGCGCATAGATGGTGTCGTAGCCGATGGTCCAGAGCAGCGCGCCGACATAGAGCGCGATGGCGGGAGCATCGAGCGACCACATGGCGGCCGACCAGCCCACCAGCGCGCCCCAGGCGAAGCAGATGCCCAGCATGGCCTGCGGCCACCAGGTGATGCGCTTCATGAAGGGGTAGGTGGCGACCGGCACGATCGCGATCAGACCGATCACGATGGTGAAGGTGTTGAACTGGACCAGCACCAGCAGCCCGACCAGAAGCTGAAGCGCGAGGAAGGCGAGCGCCCCGCGCAGCGTGACCTGCCCGGACGGCAACGGGCGGCTCGCGGTGCGCGCCACCTTGGCGTCGATGTCGCGGTCGACGATGTCGTTGTAGGTGCAGCCGGCGCCGCGCATGGCCAGGGCCCCGAGCGCGAACAAGAGGATGTGCATCGGATCGGGCCATGAATAGCCGAGCGTCAGCGCCGCCAGTCCCGCGCCCCAGGCGCAGGGCCAGAACAAGAGCCATGCGCCGATCGGCCGGTCCAGCCGCGCCAGGCGGCAATAGGGCCGAAGGGCCGGCGGCGACCAGCGGTCGACCCAGTTCCCGGGGGAGGCGTCAGCAACGGCGGGGGCGGTCGGTTCGATCATGAGCCCTGATAAGCCTTATGGTGGCAAAACCCGCAAGCACCTAAAGCATTTCCAGCAAACCGCGCAGCGGTTTGCACGGAAACAGTCATGCTGCGTTTCCGGGATTCAAGCAAAAGCGGAACCGCTCTATGACAATTTTAAGCCATTGTGCGTAAGGCGTTGTGGCAAAGAATGTCATTTATAAGGGCGTTGCCCCGAACCTCTCAAGGATGCGACACATGCGATCTCTCCGGACCTTCCTGCCGATGCTCGCGGCCCTCGTCCTGGCGAGCCCGGCGACGGCGGCGCAATGCGAGCCGCCCGGTGGCTTCAACGTCTGGCTGGAGAGCTTCGCGCGCGAGGCGTCGGCGAACGGCATCTCGCAACGCACCATCGCCGCGACGCTGACGGGTCTGACGCCCGACCCGAAGGTCCTGTCGCTGGACCGCAACCAGAAGGTTTTCAGGCAGAGCTTCGAACAGTTCGCCGCCAACCGCATCACCTCCGGCCGCATGAGCAAGGGTCGCGCGATGCTGAAGCAGCATGCGGGTCTACTGGCGCGCATCGAGCAGCGCTTCGGCGTTCCCGGTCCCGTCGTGGTGGCGATCTGGGGGCTGGAGACCGATTACGGCGCGGTCATGGGCAAGCAGTCGGTGATCCGCTCGCTGGCGACGCTGGCGCACGATTGCCGCCGCACCGAGATGTTCAGCGCCAATCTCATGGACGCGCTGCGCATCGTCGAGCGCGGCGACAAGAGCGTCAACGATCTGCGCGGGGCCTGGGCGGGCGAGATCGGCCAGACCCAGTTCCTGGCCACCTCCTATGTGCGCTTCGCGGTGGATTTCGATGGCGACGGCCGCCGTGACCTGATCCGCTCGGTGCCCGATGTCCTCGCCTCCACCGCCAACTACCTGCGCGGCCACGGCTGGCAGCCGGGCCAGTCCTGGACGGAAGGCACCGCCAACTTCGCCGTCTTCCAGCACTGGAACCGCTCGCAGGTCTACCAGAAGACCATCGCGCTGTTTGCAACGAAGCTTGCTGTGGGACGCTGACCGGCCATGGCGTCCTTCGATCCTTCCGCGCAACGTCTTTTCGTCGACGCGGCGTTGAACGCGGGAGCCTCTGTCGAGCTTGACGGCAACCAGGCCAACTACCTGAGGAACGTGCTGCGGCTCGGGCAGGGCGACGCCGTCCTCCTGTTCAACGGCCGCGACGGCGAATGGCTCGCGCGCCTCGCCGAGGTCGGCAAGCGCCGTGTCGGCCTGACGGTGGAGCGGATGACGCGCCCGCAAGCGACGCCCGGCGATCTCTGGTACCTTTTCGCCCCGCTGAAGCACGCCCGGCTCGACTACATGGTGGAGAAGGCCGTCGAGATGGGCGCGTCCCGCCTCCAGCCGGTCTTCACCCGCCGCACCCAGGCCGCGCGCGTCAACCTCGACCGGATGCGCGCCAACGCCATCGAGGCGGCTGAGCAGTGCGGCATCCTTGCGATCCCCGACGTCGGCGATCCCGTTCCGCTCGATCACATTCTCGGCAACTGGCCGGACGGCCGAAGGCTGGTCTTCTGCGACGAGGACGCCGCCGGCGAGGATACTCTCGCAACGCTGCGGGCTGTGCCGTCCGGGCCACTTGCCGTTCTGATCGGGCCGGAGGGCGGGTTCGATCCTGCGGAACGCGCGAAACTGCTGAAAATCCCGGCTGTTACCCGCATCTCGCTCGGGCCGCGCATCCTGCGCGCCGACACCGCCGCCGTGGCGGCCCTGGCCGTCGTGCAATCGATGCTCGGGGACTGGCGAGCCTCATAGGCTGTTGCATGAAAGCCTCAGCCGGGAAAGGAACGTTTGCGACCATCTTGAGGCGGGGGCGGCTGTCGTGGCGAATGTTTGCTACCTGTGATTCTCCACGATAACCGGGCCGCACTCCATGACCACTGACCGCGTAAGGCTTTCCGCCACCACCCTGACCCGCCGTTCCTTCGTCGCGGGCATCCCGCTGGTCGCCGCCGCCTGCGTGAGCCCCGGCGGCACCGGCGTCGGCGGCCCATGGAAGGCCATGAGCTACGCGGACATGTACGGTCCCGTCGTGGAAGGCACCCACCGCATTCCGGCGATCGACACGACCACCATCAACCCGGCCTTCCTGCGCAGCGAGGTGAGCTGGACCGGAGCCGAGGCGCCGGGCACCATCGTGGTCGATCCCAAGGCGCGTTACGCCTATCTCATCCAGCCGGGAGGCAGGGCGCTGCGCTACGGCGTCGGTGTCGGGCGCGAGGGCTTCGCCTGGAACGGCAACGCCACCGTCGGCGCCAAGCGCGAATGGCCGAAGTGGTTCCCGCCGAAGGAGATGATCGACCGCGAACCGCGCCTCGAGCCCTACCGCGAAGGCATGGAGCCCGGCATCGCCAACCCGCTCGGCGCCCGCGCGCTCTATCTCTACGAGGGCAAGAAGGACACGCTCTACCGCCTGCACGGCACCAACGAGCCCAAGTCCATCGGCACGGCGGCGTCCTCCGGCTGCATTCGGCTGTTCAACCAGGACATCATCGATCTCTATGGGCGGGTCGAGATGAACGCGCCCGTGGTTGTGCGCTCCTGACGCCGGCGCGTGACCTGAAAGGCACACCCCTGAACCAGTGGACTGCTTACACCGCTTCGTGAGGAAACTGTTTCAGGTTTCGCCACGTTTTGGCCACGTCCGGGTCCGAGAGGCCGGGGCTGCCGGACATGCCGGCGATTGTCTGCGTGGCATCCACGCATCAAACGAGAGGTTTGCGAGCATGCTCGTGCCCGCCAAGAACAACATGACCAATGATCTTTCGCCGGCGACCTTGAGCCGGCGCGCTTTCGTGTTCGGCGTCCCGCTTGTGGCGGCCGCCTGCGTGGCCGTGCCGCAGGAGCCGGCCGGTCCCTTCGTCGATCCTTACTACGTCAGCATGTATGGCCCGATCCCGGAGGAGACCTTTCCGCTGCCGGCCGTGGACATCTCACGCGTCGATCCGCAGTTCTACCGCCAGCAGGTGGCTTACGCGGGCTCCGAGCGCCCGGGCACCATCGTGGTCGATCCCCACAACAAGTTCCTCTACCTCGTTCAGGAGGGTGGCCAGGCCATGCGCTACGGCGTAGGCGTCGGCAAGGAGGGCCTCGACTGGAGCGGACGCGCCACGATCCAGCGCAAGGCGCCATGGCCGCGCTGGACGCCGACCAAGGACATGATCGCCCGCGATGCCCGCAATGCCCAGTGGGCCAATGGCATGAAGCCGGGCCTGGAAAATCCGCTCGGCGCGCGCGCTCTCTACCTTTTCCAGAACGGCCGTGACACCCTCTATCGCATTCACGGCACGAGCGAGCCCTATTCCATCGGCACGGCGGTGTCGTCCGGCTGCATCCGGCTCATCAACCAGGACATCATCGACCTCTATGCCCGCGTTCCGACCGGGTCCGATGTCGTCGTCCTCGGCGCGGGCATGGTCTGAGCTTTTTCCTCCGTGATGACACTTTGAGGCCCGCCCCACTGGACGGCGGGCCTTCGGACGCTTACCTCTCGCGGCAACCCGCCCACGCGAGACCCATCAATGGCCCGCGATACCGTCGACACGACGCCGATCATCTCCCGCGACGAATTGGTCGCCTGGTTCGAAAAGGGCTGCAAGGCCCCCGCCGATTTCCGCATCGGCACCGAACACGAGAAATTCCCCTTCTACACCGCCGACCACACGCCGGTTCCCTATGAGGGAGCGCGCGGCATCCGCGCGATCCTCGACGGCATGCAGAAGCTGCTCGGCTGGGAACCGATCATCGAAGGCGAGCACGTCATCGGCTTGCTGGACGTGACTGGGGGAGGCGCCATCAGCCTGGAGCCGGGCGGGCAGTTCGAACTGTCCGGTGCGCCGGTCGAAACCATCCAGCAGACCTGCCGCGAGCTGCACGCCCATCTGGCGCAACTGCGGCAGGTGGCGTCCCCGCTCGGCATTGGCTTCCTCGGGCTGGGCATGAGTCCGGCCTGGACGCTCGCCCGCACGCCGAGGATGCCAAAGCGCCGCTATGAGATCATGACCCGCTACATGCCCAGGGTCGGCACGCGCGGGCTGGACATGATGTACCGGACCTCGACGGTGCAGGTGAACCTCGACTTCTCCTCCGAGGCCGACATGGTCGAGAAGCTGCGCATGAGCGTGGCGCTCCAGCCCGTCGCCACCGCGCTCTTCGCCAACTCGCCCTTCACCGAGGGCCGCCCCAACGGCTATCTGTCCGAGCGCTCCAACATCTGGCTCGACACCGACAACGACCGCGCCGGCATGCTGCCCTTCGCCTTCGAGGACGGCATGGGCTTCGAGCGCTACACCGATTACGCGCTCGACGTGCCGATGTATTTCGTCAAGCGCGGCGATATCTATCACGACGTCACCGGCGCCTCGTTCCGCGACCTGATGGCGGGTCGGCTGCCCCAGCTTCCGGGCGAGCGGGCCACCGTGTCCGACTGGTCGAACCACCTCGGCACGATCTTCCCCGAGGTGCGCCTCAAGCGCTATCTGGAAATGCGGGGCGCGGACAGCGGTCCCACCAGCCGCATCTGCGCGCTCTCGGCCTTCTGGACCGGCCTGTTCTACGACCAGACGGCGCTTGACGCCGCCTGGGACCTGGCGAAGGACTGGACCGAGGCGGAGCGCGACGAACTGCGCCGCGCCGTCCCGAGGACGGGTCTGGCGACGCCGTTCCGCAACCGGACGCTGGGCGACATCGCCCGTGAGGCGCTGGACATCTCCCGCGCGGGGCTTGCCGCGCGGGCGCGCTGCGACGCGCTCGGCGATGACGAGACGGCCTTCCTCAATCCGCTGGAAACCATCGTCGAGACCGGCCGCACGGCGGCCGAGGACCTGCTGAAGCGCTATGAAGGTCCATGGCGGCGCTCGGTCGATCCGGTGTTCCTGGAAATGGCCTACTGAAGCTCCCCATGCCGATGAACGGCTCCAACCTGTTCATCCTCACCGGCGGGCCTGGCGCGGGCAAGAGCACGTTGATCGACGCGCTCGCGCAACGAGGATATGCCGTCTCGCCGGAGGTCGGCCGCCGGATCATCCGCGAGCAGATGGAAGGCGCCGGCCGGGCCTTGCCCTGGGCCGACCGGGAGCGGTTCGCGCGGATCATGCTGGCGCGGGAGATCAAGTCCTACCGTGCCCGGAGCGCCGAGGAGGGGCCGGTCTTCTTCGACCGGGGCGTGCCGGACGTCGTCGGCTACCTGCGCCACGAAGGATTGCCGGTGCCGGGCAGGATGCTGCTCGCCGCCGAGCTGTTTCGCTACAACCGCAAGGTCTTCATCTGCCCGCCCTGGCCGGAGATCTACGGGCAGGATGCCGAGCGGCGGCAGAATCCGGCGGTGGCGGCGGCGACCTATCACGCCATGGTCCGCACCTATACCGGCCTCGGCTACCGGCTGGTCGAGGTTCCGCGCATCTCCGTGGAGAGGCGCGCGAACTTCGTGCTGGCGGAAGCCGTGAAGGCTTAATCCTTCGCCGCCTTCTTCGCCCATTCGTTGTACATGTCGAGCAGCGCCACGATGTCCCGTCCCCGATGGCCCTCGGCCATGGCGACGGCGAACATCTCGCGCACGGCCGAGGCCGCCGGGGTCGGCTGGTGCAGCGTGCGGCCGAGTTCGATGCCGAGCGCCAGGTCCTTCTCGCCCAGCTCCATCTTGAAGCCGGGCTCGAAGTTGCCCTTCAGCGCGTTCGGGAAGCGCTTGGTGAAATGGTGCGAGCGCCCGCCGCTGATGGAAATGACGTCATAGAGGATCTGCGGATCGACCCCCGCCGCCGTGCCGAGCGCGAAGGATTCCGCCGCCACCAGCACGTTGCCCATGGACATCATGTTGTTGACGATCTTGACCACCTTGGCGGTGCCGACGCCGCCGGTGTAGCGCCAGCTCTCGCCCAGCTTCAGGATCAGCGGCTCCAGCCGGTCGATGGTCGCCCGGTTGCCGCCCGCGATCAGGATCAGCTTGCCTTGCCGCGCCTCGGCGGGGCTGCCGCTGACGGGCAGGTCGACCATCTCATGGCCCTTGGCCCGCGCGGCCTCGTCCAGTTCCTTGATGGTGGCGGGGTCGAGGGTCGAAAGGTCGATGAAGACCGATCCCGCCTGCGCCTTGGCCAGCGCGCCGTCGTCGCCCAGGAAGGCGATGCGCGCCGCCTGCGGGTTGGGCAGGCTGGAGAGCACGATGCCGCGCCCGGCCAGCGCCGTGGCGAGGTCGCCCGTCACCGGCACGCCGCGCTCCGTCAGGCTCTTGCGGATGCCCTCGCTGATGTCATAGCCCAGCACGTCGTAGCCGCTGTCGGTCAGCCGCTCCGCCATGGCCGAGCCCATCTGGCCCATGCCGAGAACGGCGATCTTATCCTGCGTCATATCCGTCACTCCTCAGAATTCCACGTCGTGCGAGGTCGCGATCTTCGCCGGGCGCGACAGCGCCTTGATCGACCAGTCGTGCTCTTCCTGGCTGAGCGCCGCGCAGCAGTCGTCCAGCACCACCACCTCGTAGTCGCGGTCGTGCGCGTCGCGGGCGGTCGCCTGCACCACATAGGTGGTCGAGATCCCGGCGAGCACGATCCGGCGGATGCCGTTGGCGCCCAGGAGGGGCACGAGGTTGGTGCCGAAGAAGGCGCTGACGCGGTGCTTCACGATGTCGAAGTCGCCGGGTCGTGGGGCGAGCGCCGGAATGACTTCGGTGCCCCAGGTGCCGAGCTTGAATACGCCGTTCGTCTTCGCCGCGCCGAACTGCGGCGAGTTTGCGGGGCATTCGCGGTAATCGGGCGAGAAGCCGAGCCGGACATAGCCGACCGCGGCCCCGGCGGCGTCGGCCTTGTCGCGCGCGCGCTTGATGTTGGCGATGACACCGCGGCGCTCGACCTCCCTGGTGAAGCCCTTCGGACCTTTCCCGTCCTCGCCCGTGAGGTCGTTGATCATGTCCATGATGAGGAAAATCGATTGCACGCTGGTCTCCTTGGATGCTTGAGAATGCCGGTCACACGCCGAGATAGGCTTGCCGGACGTATTCGCTGGTGAGCAGGTCCTGGCCGGTGCCGCTGAGCGCGACCTGGCCGCTTTCCAGCACCACGGCCTCGTCGCACAGCTTGAGCGCCAGCCGGGCGTTCTGCTCCACCAGCGCCACCGAGATGCCCTCGGTCTTGTTGATGTCGACGATGACCCGCGCGACCTCCTGCACCATGATCGGCGCGAGGCCGAGCGAGGGCTCGTCCAGCAGCAGGAGCCGGGGCTGGGCCATCAGCGCGCGGCCGATGGCGAGCATCTGCTGCTCGCCGCCGGACAGCGACCCGGCCGCCTGGGCACTGCGTTCCTTCAGGCGCGGGAAATGATGGAAGATCATGTCCAGCGTGCGCGCGAAGGTGCCCTTGTCCTTCACCAGATAGCCGCCGAGGATCAGGTTCTCCATCACGCTCATGCGCGGGAAGACGCGCCGTCCCTCCGGCGACAGCGCGATGCCGCGCGCCACGATGTCGGGCGCGCCGAGCCCGTCGATGCGCTCGCCCTCGAAGATGATCTCGCCCGTGCGCGGCTTGATCAGCCCGATGATGGCCTTGAGCGTGGAGCTTTTGCCCGCGCCGTTGGCGCCGATGATGGCGAGGATGCCGCCCTTGGGCACGGCCAGCGAGACATTGTGCACGGCGGCAACCGGACCATAGGCGACGCTGATGCTCTTGAGTTCAAGGATGCTCATTCGTAATCATCCTTGCCGAGGTAGGCCTCGATCACCTTGGGGTTGGACTGGATGTCGGCGGGCGCGCCCTCGGCGATCTTCTCGCCGTAGTTCAGCACGACGATGCGGTCGCACAGGGCCATGACCATCTTCATGTGATGTTCCACCAGCAGGATGGTGAGGCTGCGCGCCTCGCGGATGGCGGAGATCGACCGCGTCATGTCGGCCGTCTCCTCGGGGTTGAGACCGGCGGCGGGCTCGTCCATCAGCAGGATGCGCGGGCGCGTCGCCAGCGCCACGGCGACGCCCAGCCGCCGCTGGTGGCCATAGGGCAGGTCGCCGGCGCGGGTATGGGCGTGCTTGTCGATGCCGAGCAGCTCCAGCGCCTCCCAGGCGTGGGCCGTGGCCGCCCTTGTCGCGCCTTGCGCCGCGCCGGTGTCGAACACCGAGGCGAAAAGCGAGACCTTCTCCTTGACCATGGCTCCCGCCACGGCGTTTTCCAGCACCGTGCGGCCGGGGAAGACCATGGTCTGCTGGAAGGTGCGCACCAGACCCTTCTCGACGATCCGGCTGGGCTTGCGGCCCACGATGCTCTGGCCGTCGAGCAGGATGTCGCCGCGCGTGGGCGGCAGCACGCCGCTGATGACGTTGAAGGCGGTGGTCTTGCCGGCGCCGTTCGGCCCGATCAGGCCGAAGATTTGGCCGGGCTCGATGGTGAAGTCGATGCCGTTCAGCGCTTTCAGGCCGCCGAACTGCTTGCCGACGCCCCGGACCTGCAGGGAAACGCTCATGGCCTGCCTCCCTTGCGGAACGCTCGAAGGCGCTGGCCGATGCTGGCCACGCCATCGGGCAGGAACTGCAGCACGAGGATCAGGATCGCGCCGTAGATGATGTGCTGGAGCCCGCCGGTGGCGCGCAGGATCTCCGGCAGCGGGGTGATGATCAGCGCCCCGATGAAGGGTCCCGCCAGCGCCCAGCGACCGCCGACGACCATCATCGTGATGAAGGCGACCGAGGTCCAGAAGGTGAAGCTGTCCGGCGAGATATAGCGGATGTAGTGGGTCATCATGGCCCCGCCCATTCCGGCGATGGCGCTGCCCACGACGAAGGCCACGACCTGCGTCTTCCGGGTGTCGATGCCGGTGCTCTCGGCGAGCTGGAGGTTTTCCTCCACGCAGGTGAAATTGCGGCCCGCCGGAGCGTTCAGCAGCCGCCAGCTGAACAGGAACACCAGCGCCGCGAAGGCGCCCGCGAGGTAGAAATAGGAGATGCGGTCGGTGAAGGCATAGCCGAACAGCCTGATCGGCGGCACGCCCACGATGCCGTTGGCGCCCTCCGTGATCGACTGCGCATCGATGGCCAGCAGCGTCAGCATCTGGCCGAAGGTGAAGGTGACCAGCACGAAATAGACGCCGCGCAGCTTGAGGATGATCCAGCCCAGCGGCAGTGCCACGAGGCCGGCCACCACGCCGCCGATGACGACGCCGAACACCGGCGGGATGCCAAGATGCATCGCCCCCAGCGCCGAGATGTAGCCGCCGACGCTGGCAAAGCCCGCGTGGCACAGCGAGAGCTGGCCGGTGCGCGCGATCACGCTGAGGCTCATGGCGAAGGTGGAGTTGATAAGAACCAGGATCGCGACGTGGAGATAATACTGGCTCGACGTGATGAAGGGGAAGGTCGCCACGAGGCATGCGACCACGGCGAAGCGCAGCCAGATGGCCCGCTGCTCCGTCGGGGCCGGTGCGTGGCTGGCGGCGGGCATGTCCGGCGTTTGTGTCTGGCTCATGCTCATGCCTCCTTCACTCCCATCAGGCCCCAGGGGCGGAAGATGAGGATCGCCATCACCAGGCCGAGCAGCAGGAAGTCGGACACGGTCGCGCCGAGGAAGGTCGAGGCGAAGCTTTCCACGATGCCGAGCAGCAGCCCGCCGAGCAGGGCGCCGGAGACGCTGCCGAGGCCGCCGATGATGACCACGATGAAGGCCTTCAGCATGGGCGCGAGGCCGACCGCCGGGGAGACGCCGAACACCGGCCCCATGAGACCGCCGGCCAGCGCCGCCAGCGCCACGCTGAGGCCGAAGGCGAAGGGATAGATGCGCTCGGCCCGGATGCCCTGGACCAGCGCGATCTCGGTGTCCTGCGCCACCGCGCGCATGGCCCGTCCCAGCGAGGTGTAGGTGATGACGATGTAGAACAGCGCCACGATCACCGCCGCCGCCGCGATCACATAGAGACGCGACCAGGGGAAGATCAGCGGGCCGAGCTTGAGGATGCCGGTGACGACCGAGGGCACGGGCCGCGGGTCCGCGCCCCAGGCGATCAGGGCGACGTTCTGGATGATGATGGCGAGCCCCAGCGCCGCGATCATGCCGTTGAGTTCGTTGCCCCGGAACGGTCGGAAGATGACGCGCTCGATCAGCATGCCGAGCGCGCCGATCAGCACGGCGGCGATGCCCAGCGAGACGATGAAGGGGATCTGGTAGTGGGCGAAGGCGAAGAAGGTCACGAAGGCGCCCAGCATGTAGAACTCGCCGTGGGCGAAGTTCACCATGCGCATGATGCCGAAGATCAGGGTGAAGCCGATCGCCACCAGCACGTAGGTCATGCCGAGCACGACCCCGTTGACGAGCGATTGGGCGATGAGGGTTCCGGTCAAGGGGCGCGCTCCCGTTGCGAGATGGGTCAGGCCGGCCGGCCCCGGCGTGCGGGGCCGGCCGTATGCATCACTTGCAGGTGACGATGTCGCAGGTGGCGATGGTCTCGCTCTGCCCGTTGCGGATCTGGCCGACATAGAACGGTGCGATGAGCTGCTGGTTGCGTCCCCACAGCTCCTGGCCAGTCCAGTTGACCGGTCCGAGCACCGAGGGGAAGTCCTTCAGCGCGAGCGTCGCTTCCATGATCTTGTCGGTGTCCTCCACCGTTCCGGCTTGCTTCATGCCCTCGAACAGCATGTGCATGTTGACGTAGAAGAAGGGCGTGAAGCCGTTGATCTCGGTCTTGTAGGTCGCCTTCCAGCGGTCGACGAGGGCCTTGGTCTCCGGAATTTCGAGGTTCAGCGGCTGATGGACGTAGACGCCTTCCGCGAACTCCTTGCCGGCCACCGAGAGGATGTCCGCCGTGGCGTCGCCGCCGGTGCGGATGATCGGCTTGGTCCAGCCGAGTTCGCGCGCCTGGCGGACGATGAGGCCGGCGGTCTGCGGCGAGTTGCCGTCCAGCTCGATGGCCTCCGCGTCGGTCGCCATGATGCGGATCAGCAGCGGCGTGAAGTCGGTGCGCTCGCGTTCGAACACCTCCTTGGCGACGAACTTGGCGCCGACGGCCTCATAGGCCACCTCGTTGTCCTTGAAGATCGCCTGTCCGGTCTCGTCGTTGGGGAAGAGCCCCGCGATCTTGGTGACGCCTAGTTTCTTCACCACCCAGTCGGCCTGCGGCTTGGCGAAGATGCCGGTCGGCAGCACCGGCCGGAAGGCATAGGGCGTCTCGGCGTTCATGGCCTTGGGGGTGAAGGCCATGGTCATGGTGATGACCTTGGCCTGCGAGGTGATGGGCGCCAGCGCCACGGCCGGGGCCGAGCCCATGGGACCCATGATGATCTTCACCTTGTCCTCGGAGATCAGCCGGTTCATGGCCGTGATGGCTTCCGAGCTCTTGAACTGGTCATCATAGGAAATCAGGCGGATTTTGTATTTCTTGCCCGCGACCTCCAGGCCGCCTTCCTTGTTGATGTCCTCGGCGGCCATTTCCGCCGCGCCCTTCATGGCGTTGCCCCAGGTGGCGCCCGCGCCGCTGAGGGTCACGAGGACGCCGATCTTCAGTTCTTCCTGTGCCTGCGCGCCGGTGGCGATCAGGGTAACAGCCACGGTCGCGGACGTAAGCAGTGCCTTTAGCATCATGCAATCTCCTGAGAATTTAGCCGGCAATGAGTGAGCTTGAGTTCGTGGCCCATCCTTTGAGGCGCCTGCCTGAGAAGGCTCCTCGGGATGAGGTGGCAGGTTTGGGGCTGTTCGATCTTCACCCGCCTGCGACCCCATACCGAGCCGCCGAAGACGACGTCTCGAAGGATGGGCCACGCATTCCGCTTGGTCCGGTATGCTGTACCGGGGGTGGCGGCCCGGCGCGCCGAACCGCCACCCTGTTTCAGGCGGTTACTCGCAGCTGGACGCGGTGCAGCGGGCGACGATTTCCGATTTCCCGCTCTTGATCTGGCCGATGTAGAACGGCGCGCTGAGCTGGTGGTTGATGCCGAACAGCTCCTGGCCGGTCCAGCCCACGGGGCCGAGCGCGGAGGGGAAGTCCTTCAGGGCCACCATGGCGTCGCGCACCTTGTCGGTGTCGTCGACCGTTCCGGCCTGCTTCATGGCCTCGAACAGCATCTTGACGTTGACGTAGAAGAAGGGCGAGAAGCCGTTCATCTCGGTCTTGTACGTGGTCTTCCAGCGGTCGATGTAGGCCTTGGTTTCGGGCAGGTCGGGGTCGATCGGCTGGTGGACGTAGACACCTTCGGCATACTGGGCGCCGGCGATGTTGATGATGTCCACGGTGGAATCGCCACCGGTGCGGATGATCGGCTTGGTCCAGCCAAGCTCGCGTGCCTGCTTGACGATCAGGCCGGCGGTCGTCGGTGCGTTGCCGTCCAGTTCGATGGCCTCGGCATCGCTGGCGAGGATGCGCGTCAGGAGCGGCGTCAGGTCGGTGCGCTCGCGTTCGAAGAATTCCTTCGACACGAACTTCGCGCCGGCCGCCTCATAGGCCGCCTCGTTGTCCTTGGCGAGTTGCTGGCCGCTCTCGTCGTTGGGGAACAACCCCGCGATCTTCTTGGCGCCCAGCTTGTTCACCACCCAGGCGATCTGCGGCTTGGCGAAGATGCCGGTCGGCAGCACCGAGCGGAACGAATAGGGCGTCTCCGGCGTGGTGGCCTTGTCGGTGAAGGCCAGCGTCATGTTGATGACCTTGGCCTGCGAGGTGATCGGCAGGACGGCGACCATGGGCGCCGAGCCCGCCGTGCCGACGAAATACTTGGCCTTGTCCTCGGAGATCAGGCGGTTGACGGCGGTGATCGCCTCCGACGACTTGTACTGATCGTCATAGGTGACGATTTTCACCTGATATTTCTTGCCGCCGACTTCGAGACCGCCATCCTTGTTGACGTCCTCGGCGGCCAGTTCCGCCGCGCCCTTCATGGCGAGGCCCCAGGTCGCGCCCGCGCCCGACATCGACGCGATGACGCCGATCTTCAGCTCTTCCTGCGCCTGCGCGCCGCCGGCGAGGAAGACCGCGCCGATGGCCAGCGTACTCAATCCATATTTCAGCATGACGTTTCCTCCGGTTATATCGTTGTCATTCAGGCTTTTTTATCCTGCGCTTCACGCCACTTGATCACACGCCGCACGCCATCTTCAAGGCTTACCTTCGGCTCCCAGCCAATGGCCTTCTTGATCTTCTCGACACTGAGGTTGAGCTTGTCCGAGGTGGTGACGCGCACCGCGTTCGGATCGTTCTTGTACTCGGGCTTCAGGTCCGACCCGGTGATCTTGAGGATGATGCCCACGAGGTCGTTGAGCGAGGTCGCCTGTCCGGTGCAGACGTTGAAGCTTTCGCCCGAGACGTCGCTGGCGATCGCCATGATGTTGGCCCGCGCCACGTCGCCGGCGTGGACGTAGTCGTGCACTTCCGAGCCGTCGTCGGGGATGGCCGGCCGCTCACCCTTCAGGATCTTGTCATAGGTCTCGATGATGTAGAGCGCGTTGACACCGCGATAGTGCTGACGCTCGCCGTAGACGCTGGAATAGCGCAGCGACACCGTGCCGAGGCCATGCTTCTGGTGATAGAGCCGCAGCAGGTTCTCGCCGATGATCTTCGACGCGCCGTAGAGCACGCCCGCCGGCGACAGCGTCTGCCATTCGAAGGGATTGGTCTCGTCGATCAGGTCGGCGTGCGGATCGCCATAGGTGGCGATGGAGGATGACAGCACCACGCGCTTGACGCCGCGGTAGCGGCAGGCCTCCAGCACGTTGATCTGGCCCTGCACGTTGACCGAGAGGCCGAGCTGCGGGTTCTGGGCGAGCGGCAGCGTCAGGAAGGCCGCCACCATGAACACGCCGTCGACGCCGTCCAGATTGTCGTAAAGCTCGTTGATGCGCAGGATGTCGCCGCGCACCAGATGCACGCGCTCGTCCTTCAGGATGTCGGCGATGAGGTCCGGCGTGCCGAGCGAGTAGTTGTCGAACAGGATGATCTTCTTCGCACCCTGTTCGAGCAATTGCTCGGTGATATGCGAGCCGACGAGGCTGACGCCTCCGGTAATCATGAATGTGCCGTTCTTGATCTTCATGTCGTCACGACGCCTTCTTCTGGGTGGATCGGGTGGCCCGGTCGCGCTGGATCTCGCGCAGCACGGGCAGAAGGTAGGTCCGGAAATGGTCCGGGTTCTCGCTCATGGGGAAGTGGCCCATCTCGGTCATGGGCGTGAAGGTCGACCCCTTGATCGCCTTGGAGGTGCGTTCGCTGTCCTCGATGGTGCAGGAGAAGTCGTATTCGCCGGTCAGGAGGTGGACCGGGCAGCGCGCGGTGTCGATCGAAGCGACCTTGCCCCGGAAGTCGGAGTCCTCGCGGTAGAAGAAGAGATCGCCCTTGAACACGCCGGGGCCGCTCTGCATGTACTGCCACAGTGTCTGCCAGCCATATTTTTCGGGGCTCTGCGGCGCGATCACGCCCGAGACCAGCGCCGCCGCCACCTCGCCGCCGTGGATGTCGGGCCGGTGCAGCCACTGGGTGTCGTACCAGGGCTCCTGATGGTCCGCGCCCGACAGCCCGATCACCGCGCCGAGTTCATCGGCATGGACGCGGGCGAGGTGCAGCACGATGCGCCCGCCCATGGAGCAGCCCATGACCACCGGCTGGTCGAGGCCGAGGCCGCGCGCCACCGCCATGATGGTGTCGGTGTAGGCATCGGTGGTGAGGTTGTATTCCTCGTCCTGGAAGCCCTCCGGCGGATAGGACTTGCCATGCCAGGGCATGTCGAAGGCGATGACGCGGAAATCCTTGGTGATCTCGGCGTCGTTCATCAGGTGGCGGAACTGCCGCGCGTCGGCGCCTGCGGTGTGGAGGCACAGGAGCGGAATGCCGGATCCCACTTCCTCGATGTAGATGCGGTTGGCGCGGCCGCCAATTTGGAAGGTCGCGTAGCGTCCGGTGATGGGCTCGAACTCAACCATGGAGCGCCTCCATCTTCCCGCGCGGCGCGGCCAGCAGTTCCTTGATGTAGCGCAGGTGCCCCATGAGCACCTTGATGTCGCCCTCGATGGTCATCCGGCGCGTCTTGGCGAGGCCGAGGATGTCGAAGGAGTAACGGTCGGGAACCGGCTGCCAGAAGGCGTTCCAGGCCTCCGCGCCGCCCTTGATGGCGAAGGACACCGCCTGAAGCGGCTTCTCCCGCTGTTCGATGGTCTCGACCCGGCCGTCCCGCACGGTGACGTAATAGGCCTCGTCGCCGAGCCCCAGCAGGAAAGTGGTGTTCAGATGCTGCCCGCGCCGGACCGTGGCGGCGTTGGCGTTGACCTGATCCGCCATCAGGCGGCGCAGGGTATCGAGCATGCTCATGATGCCTCCTTCAGGGAACCGCGGGAGCCGCGCTCACGCCGCGTGGCGTCTTCGTCGACCTCAAGTCCGGATGCGCCGTCGCGCAGAACGACGCCGTAGTCGCTTTTCGCCGCCTCCCGGCTGAAATAGCCGAGCGTCACGTCGCGCAGCACGCGCTTCGGGTCGCGGGTCATGGGATCGCCCCATCCGCCGCCGCCGGGGGTCGCGATGCGGGCGGTATCGCCCGCGTTCATCTTGATGCCCTCGTCCTTGGTGACATGCTCTGGTCGATAGGCCATGCCACCGGTGACATATTCCATCTCGGCGAGCTGCGCGTCGTGGCCGCCGTGGAGGCCGTAGGGCGGATAGATGCCCCGGTCGCCCAGCACCGAGGACACCGCCTCGCCGTCGCGCAGCCGGATCTGGAACTCCATGCCGAAGCCGCCGCGATTGTGGCCCGCGCCGGCCGAACCCTCGCGGATGCGGTAGTGGTCGAAGGTGAGGGGATAAAGCTGCTCGACGATCTCCACCGGCGAGGTCCGCGCCGCCGAGATCGGGGCGTTGCCGTTGGTCAGACCGTCGCAGATCGGATGCCCGCCATAGCCGCCGCCGGAAAAGCGGAACATGATGAAAGGCTTGTCACGCTTTTCGTCATAGCCGCTGATGGTGAAGTTGGCGACGGAGCCGAAGCAGGCGGCGGGCACGCGGTCGGGCACCGCCTGGGAAAGGCACCCGAACACGGCATCCACCACCCGCAACGACACCTCCGCCGAGGAGCCCGATACCGCGCGCGGGTATTTGGCGTTGAGGAAGGTGTCCTCCGGCACGATCATCTCCACCGGCCGGAAGATGCCGGCGTTGATCGGCACCTCCGGGAAGACGTGCTTCAGCGCCACGAAGACGGCGGCGAAGGTGGCCGAGATCGAGCCGTTGAGCGGGCCCTTCACCGGCTTGGAGGAGCCCGTGAAGTCGAAGGTCAGCTTGTCGCCCTTCACCGTCATCTGGAGCACGACGTTGATCGGCTCCAGCACGATGCCGTCGGAATCGAGCGACGCCTCGAAGTGATAGGAGCCGTCGGGAATGGTTTTGATGTAGGCGCGCATCTGCTGTTCGGAACGCGCGCTCAGTTCGTCGATGTAGCGCGTCACGACATCGTCGCCGTATTTGTCGAGCAGGGCGGTCAGCCGCTCCTCGCCGACGTTGAGCGCCGCGACCTGGGCTTTCAGGTCGCCCTGCCGCTCTTCCGGCACGCGCATGTTGGCGAACAGCAGGTCGAGGATGCCTTCCTGCAGCACGCCCTTCCTGTAGAGCATGATCGGCGGGATGCGGACGCCCTCCTGGATCACCTCGGTCGCCCGCACGCCGAAGCCACCGGGCACGTTGCCGCCGATGTCGGTCCAGTGGCCGCAGTTGGCGAGGAAGGCGAAGCGCTTGCCCTTGTAGTGGAACGGCCGCACCAGCTTGACGTCCATCAGGTGCGTGCCGCCGCAATAGGGGTCGTTCAGGATGACGACGTCGCCCTCTTCGAGATTGGGGAAGGCGGCCAGCGCCGACTGCACGGCGTATTGCATCACGCCCACGAAGATCGGCAGGCCCGTGTCGCCCTGCGCCACCACCTCGCCGGTCTCGTGGTGATAGATGCCGTTGGCGCGGTCGCGCGCTTCCGACATGACGGGGTTGAAGGCGGCCTTCTCCAGCGCCAGGTCCATCTCGTCGACGATCTGGCGCAGCGCGTTCTGCATCACCGCGAGGGTGGCGGGGTCGATGGCGGGGAGGGGGCTCTTGTCGGCCATGGTCACTTCACCTCGATGATGAGATTACCGACCGCGTCGACGGTGATGCGGTTGCCCGGCTCGGCCACGGTGGTGGTGTCCATCTGGTTGAAGATGGCCGGGCCGGTGATCTCCGCGCCCTCGGGCAGGGCGTTGCGCTCATAGATCGGCGTCTTGATCCAGTCGCCGTCGAACCAGACGTCGCGATGCCCGATGATGGCCTCCTCGGCATTGGCCTTCTTCGGGGCGGCGTTGAAGATGCGCTTGAGGTCCAGCACCTGCCGCCGTCCCGTCACCGCCGTGCGCAGGTTGATGAGTTTGGCGCGGAAGTTGGAGAGATCGATGGAGAAGCGGTCGATGTAGGCCTGCCGCAGAGCGTTCTTGAGCGCGGCGGTGCTGAGGTTGCCAGGCTCGACCGTGACGCGCAGCGTGTAGGTCTGACCCTCGTACTGCATGTCGGCGAAGTGCGTGACCTCGACCGAATCCACCGGCACCTGATCGGCCTTCAGCCGCTCCTCGCCCTCGGCGCGGTGTTCCTTGAGGACGGCGGCGAGATCGTCTTCCGACAGATCGTCGATCAGCTTGCTGACGGTCTGCACGAAGTCGTGCCGCACGTCGGCGACGATGCATCCGAGCGCGCAGGTGATGCCGGGCACATAGGGCACGATCACATGCGGCACGCCCAGCTCGCGGGCCAGCGCCACGCCATGCAGTGGACCGGCACCGCCGAAGGAGAAGAGGGCGAACTCGCGCGGGTCGAAGCCGCGTTGCAGGCTGACGAGGCGGATCGCGCCCGCCATCGAGTCGTTGACCACCCGCAGCGTCGCCGCCGCCGATTGCAGCGCATCGAGCCCGAGCGTCTTGCCGACCTGTTCCTCGAATGCTTTCCGAACCTTGGGCATGTCGACGCCGCCCTCGACGCCCAGCAGCTTCTCCGAACTGAGCCGTCCCAGCACCACGTTGGCGTCGGTGACGGTCACCTTCTCGCCGCCGCGCCCGTAGGCGATCGGCCCCGGCACGGCGCCGGCGCTGCGCGGCCCCACCTGGAGGATGCCTGCCTCGTTGATGTGGGCAATGGAGCCGCCGCCCGCGCCGATCGTGTGGATGTCGATCACCGGGATGCGCATCGGCAGGTTGAAGCCGAGGTCGCGGTCGCTGGAGACCACCGGCGTGCCGTTGACGATCATGCCGACGTCGAAGCTGGTGCCGCCGAGGTCGCAGGTCATGACGTTCCTGAAGCCCGCCATTCGTGAGATGTAGGACGCCGCGATCACGCCCGCCGCTGGCCCCGACAGCACCGTGTTGACCGAGCGCTCGCAGGCCATGTCCGCCGACATGATGCCGCCGTTGGCCTGCATGATGGCGAGGTTGCGCGGCACGCCCGCATCCTTCAGGTCGCCCTTCAGCCGCGTGACGTAGCGGTGGATCAGAGGCTGGATGTAGGCGTTGACGGCGGCGGTGCCGAAGCGCTCGACCTCGCGGTATTCGCGCAGGATGTCGGCGCTGGTGGTGATGTAGGGGTTGGGCCAGATCTCCCGCGCGATCTCCAGCGCGCGAAGCTCATGCACCGGATTGGCGTAGGCATGGAGGAAGCCGATCATCAGCGCCTCGACGCCCCTGGACTTCAGCTCCTCGATGGCGGCGCGCAACTCGTCCTCGTCGAGCGGTGTCACCACCTCGCCCTCGGCATTGAGCCGCTCGGTCACTTCCAGGCGGTTGTTGCGCGCGATCAGCGGCTCGAAAGTGCCGTAGAGCCCGAACAGCTGCGGCCGCTCGCGCCGGGCCAGCTCGATGATGTCGCGGAAGCCGCGCGTTGTGACGAGGCCGCAGACCGCGCCGTTGCGCTCCAGCGTGGCGTTGGTGCCCACCGTGGTGCCATGCACCAGCCAGGAGATCGCCTCATAGGGGATGTCGACCTGCTTGAGCCCATTGAGGAAGCCCACCGCCTGGTTGGGCGGCGTCGACGGCACCTTGGACAGCTTGACGGCTCCCCGGTCCGCATCGATGGCGATGGTGTCCGTGAATGTCCCGCCGACGTCGACGCCCACATGGAACTGCATTGGCCTACCTCACACCTTGCACGCGCTCGGAGGCGGCGCTGACCTGCGTTCTCGCGAGATCGACGCCGGGGATCAGCCCCGCCGCCGTGAAGCCGCCGGCGACCGGCAACACGACGCCGCTGATGAACTTCGCCGCGTCGCTGGCGAGGAACAGCGTCGCCTCGACCACATCCTGCGGCGTGCCGATCTTCTGGAGGGCCGTGCGGCGGCGGCGCTCTTCCCATCCGGCCGCGTCGAGCACGGCGTTGGACATGTCGCTGGGGATGGCGCTGGGCGCGACGGCGTTGACGCGGATGCCCTGCTGGCCGAGTTCGACGGCAAGGGCCGGGGTCATGGCGTTGACCGCGCCCTTCAGCGCCGCATAGGCCGAGGAATAGGCAACGCCGCGAAGGCCGACGATCGAGGACATGTTGATGACCGCGCCGCCACGAAGGCCAAGGGCGGGAGCCGCCGCCTTGGTCGTCATGAGCACGCCCTTGATGCCGACGGACATCATGCGGTCGAGGATGGCCGGATCGAGATCCGACAGCGGGCCATAGCGGGCGAAGACCGCGTTGTTGACGACGATGTCGAGCCCGCCGAAGGCGGCGATCGTGTCCGCGATGGCCTGTGATATCTGGCCGTGATCGGAGACATCCGCCGTGAGGGCGAGCGCCCTGCCGCCCGCGCTGGCGATCAGCCCGGCGGTTTCGGCCACGCCCGCGGCGTCGACATCGACGCAGGCGACGGCGGCTCCTTCCGATGCGAAGGATTGAGCGATTGCCCGGCCCAATCCCCGAGCCGCGCCCGTGATGAGCGCTGCCTGGTCCTGAAAGCGTTTCATTGTCCCATACCCGTGCGTTGTCGGGTTTGATTTTTATGCTGGCGCTCTGACGGCGCTCATATCGTCAGTTAAGGGCAGGCGTCGGGTTAGTGTCAACAGTCAACTTTATGGGGAAATGAAATTGCGATCAGGACTATACACCATTTTCCAGGGGCACGTCTTTGTGCAAGGAGGCGCTGGCTCATTCCGCGGCGATGGCCGCCTCCGACAGGTTGTCGAGGCTCGCGACGATGTGGTCGGCGAGGGCGTCCGTCAGCGCGCAGGCTGCGTGGACATTCTTGAGCAGCGCGATCTTGATCGACGGCAGGGGAGGAAAACCGTCCGATGGCCCCAGGATGCGCATGCCCGGCCTTATGGCTGATTCCGGCAGCACCGAAACCGCCAGCCCGGCGAGGACCGCCGCGCCGACCGCGGTCGAGTTCCAGCTCGCATAGAGCACGCGGTATCCACGCCCCACCGCGTCGAGCCGCTCGAAGGCCGCGCGCCGCCAGTTGCAGGTCGGCCGTCCCAGCGCCAGTGGCAGGGTGTCTTCCTCATGCACCATGGAATTGGAGGCGGTGACCCAGAGCAGTTGCTCCTGCCGCACGATGGTGGCCGGTCCGCGCCGGTCGGTGTGGGTGACGATGGCCAGATCCAGCCCGCCGCCGTTGAGGGACGCCACGAGATTGGGTGTCGGCTCGCAGACGACCGTGACCTCGACCTTCGGGTTCGAGCGGCTGAAACGGGCGAGGATTTCCGGCAGGTAGCGGTCGGCGTAATCATCGGGCAGGCCGAGCCGCACGTGCCCCGCGAGATCCACATCGGCCAGGGCGCTGAGCGCCTCGCCGGAGAGCTTGACGATGCGGCGGGCATAATCGAGCAGCCGTTCGCCATCTTCCGTCAGCCGGCTCTGGCGGCCCTCGCGGACGAAGATCGGTTTGTCCAGGCGTTCTTCCAGGCGCTTCATCTGCATGGACACGGCCGATTGCGTCTTGTGGACGATGTCGGCTGCGCGGGTGAAGGAGCCGGTGTCGGCGATGGCCACGAAGGTGCGGAGTTGATCGACGTCGAGAAGTGCGGGCATGCCAGATAATCCATCACTGATGGTGATGCGTCACATTAAAACTATTCGCTTATATTATCAATCGCCCTGGCCTATGTTCACAGCACGTCGAAATCGCACCGACAAGGGATGCCACGGACACCGGGTTCGGGGCACGCGGGCGCTCGTCGATACAGTGGAGAAGGCCAATGTCGCATGATCTTTCCAAGCACGCCCATGTCACTCCGTTCGCGGCGCTGACGGCCCGCGCCCGCGATCTGGCCCTTCTCGTGAAATCCGCCGCCCGCGCCTGGGCGAACCGCCGTGAGGCCATGACCGTGCTCGCCCGGATGGATCAGCGCATGCTTCAGGACATCGGCCTGACCTCCGCCGACATCCACTCGGCGCTTGCGGAGCCGGTCTGGTCGGACCCGACCGTGCGCCTGAGGCTGCTCGCGGTCGAGCGCCGCGCCGCCGCCCGCGCCACGGCGCATGAACAGGCCGAGGTGCATGGGCAAGCCATGCGCGAGGCCGGTGAAAAACAGGCCGGATACGATCTGAAGATTGCTTGCTAGCCCTTAAGGGTGGCAACACAAGGACGACGGCTGTCGCTTCCAGGCGGCAGCCGTTTTTGCATGGCTTACTGCAGCGCGTCGAAGCCGGGTCCGAAGCCGTCGAGCGAGACCGGGATGCCGATTCCCTCTTCCGGCGTCTGGAAGATGATGAAGGTCGCCTGCTTGCCGCTCTTGAGCTTGCCGAGCAGGTCGTCGTCCATGACCACTTCCGCGACGCAGCCGTTGGGCAGGCAGCGCACGAAGCCGGCGCGGCCGACATCGGCGTTGTCGATCTTGAGGCCGAGCCCGGCGGGCAGCAGCACGCCCAGCGGCGCCAGCACGCGCATCAGCCGCGACTGGTTGTCGGCGGTCTTGAGCACGATGGCGGTCAGGCCGACGTTGGGCCGGTCTTCCGCCGTCACGTTCTGGACGAGGGCGCACTGCTCCTTCTGGGCGCCGGGCGGCGTGTCGCAGCGCATCTGCCAGTCGCCGTGCTCGCCCTTCACGGTTCCCTGCGCGGCGGCCGGATAGAATGCGGCCGTCGGGCCGCCCACGAGGGTGATGCCGAGGGCGAGGGCGAGGGCCAGCGGCGGAGCGCGGCGGGGCGTTGAGGCGAGCGGCACGGGCAGTCACTCCGGAATGTGATTGACCGCGATGATCTGCGATCCAATTTGGGCCTAACAGAGACCTCGTCCCTGTCAAGGGTGCGCTGCCGCCATGACGGGCCATTCGTTTCGCGCCCATATGCCGCACGGGATGGCGACAGCCTCGCCGTTGCGGCTTTCCGCCCTTTATGTTTGAACGACGAGGTGCGCGATCGTCCCTCGGCGGTCGTGCTTTGTATCCTATTCAGGAGAGCGACCCGGACATGCTGATCCGCTTCAGCCTCATCGTTCTTGGCGCCATGGCCGCGCTGACCGCCCCCGCGGCTGCCGCCTTCGGTCAGCCCATACCCTGGCAGATCAACTTCCAGGAAGCCGTCACGTCGGTCGCCAACGAGATGCACCGCTTCCACCTGCTGCTGCTGGTCATCATCACGGCGGTGACCCTGTTCGTGCTTCTGCTTCTGGTGATCGTGGTGGTGCGCTACAATTCACGCGCGAACCCGACCCCGTCGCGCACGACTCACAACACCCTGATCGAGGTCGTCTGGACCGTGGCGCCGGTCATGATCCTGGTCGTGATCGCGATCCCGTCCTTCCAGCTGCTCTATGCGCAGTACGATGTGCCGGAAGCGGACCTGACCATCAAGGCGACGGGCCATCAGTGGTACTGGAACTACGAGTATCAGGCCGGAGCCCAGACCGCCCAGCAGAACGCTCAGGGTGACGTGGTCCAGGAAGGCGCCGCCAACGAAGCCGGCCAGCAGGTCGCCGAAGGCGCCGAGACCGTCGAGATCGCCTTTGATTCGACCATGATCCCCGACAAGGATCTGAAGGAAGGCCAGCCGCGCCTTCTCGCCGTCGACAACGAGGTCGTGGTGCCGGTGAACAAGGTCGTGCGCGTCCTGGTGACGGCGGGCGACGTGATCCACGCCTTCGCGGTGCCGTCGTTCGGCATCAAGACGGACGCGGTGCCCGGCCGCCTGAACGAGACCTGGTTCAAGGCCGAGCGCGAGGGCGTCTACTACGGCCAGTGCTCGGAGCTGTGCGGCAAGGATCACGCCTTCATGCCGATCGCGGT
>JBEBSP010000004.1:0-30774 GCA_040394255.1 Agaricicola taiwanensis
GGCCTCGCCGATCCCGCGCCGGTGGCCCAGACCTTCTTCGTCGACGACGAGGTGCAGTCGAAGGCCCGGCTCGACGCGGTGGTGACCGTGGCCGACGCCAAATGGCTGACCGACCGGCTGAAGGACGCGCCGGAGGCGAAAAGCCAGATCGCCTTCGCCGACGTGATCCTCCTGAACAAGACCGACCTCGTGACGGCGCATGAACTGGAAGAGGTCGAGGCGCGCATCCGGGGGCTCAACCCCTACGCCCGCGTGATCCGCACGGTGAAGTCCAACGTGGCGCTGGACCAGGTGCTCGACCGGGGCGCGTTCGACCTGGAGCGCATCCTGGAGCTGGAGCCGGCCTTCCTGGAGGCGGACGAGCACGATCATCACCACGGCCACGACCATGGGCACCATGACCACGGTCCCGATTGCGGCTGCGGCCACGATCATCATCATGACCACGGGCACGAGCATCACCACCACGATGACCATGCCCATCATCACGGCGGCCTGAAGCATTACCACGACGAGACCATGCAGTCGGTCGCGCTGACCATTCCGGGCGATGTCGACCCCGAGAAGTTCCTGCCCTGGGTGCAGGACCTCGCCCAGAGCGACGGCCAGAACCTGCTGCGCTGGAAGGGCATCCTCGCCTTCAAGAACGAGCCCAAGCGCTTCGTCTTCCAGGCGGTGCATATGATCCTCGACGGCGATCTCCAGCGCGAATGGAAGCCGGAGGAGACGCGCCAGTCGCGGCTGGTCTTCATCGGCAAGGAACTGGACACCGAGCGGCTGAAACAGGGCTTCGAGGCCTGCGCGGCCTGAAGTCAGGCCGTTCGATCCGCCTGTGGCCCAGCCCTCCCTGCCCGGATGGCCTCCAGATGTTCGTCGGTGTGGCGGCCGGTGTAGTGCCGGTCGATGACATCGATCGTCGCATCGCCGTGGCGTGGATCGACGAGACGCAGAATCGCGTCGAGCTTGGCCTCGATGCGGTCGTCGCCTTCCTTGGATTGCGGCGAGCCGAGATAGAGGAAATAGGCCAGCCCGCCGACCTGCCACAGCAGTTGGAGGAATTCCGATTGCCAGTTCTCGAAGGTGTCGCGGCCGATCTCGTTCCAGAACTGCGATGCTTCGATCGGCTGATTGTGGGCGCGCTGCTCGTCGACGAAGGCCTTCCAGCCGAAGTACCAGTGGCCGAGAATGGATATGCCGAAGAAGGCCAAGGTGATCCATGCGTAGCTGTAGCGTCTGAATAACGACTGTCCCGGATTCATGGCGGCTTCCCTCTTGTGGTTGGACCGTGCAGCTTTCACTTGGAACGCACCGCCGCGCACCTTAAGTTCCCGTCATGTCCCAATCCGGCGAATCCCTCACAGAATTCATCACCCCGATCGAGGCTGGCGCGCATGTGACCACGGCGGCCTTCCTGGGCTCCGTGGCCGCCTTCGCGCTCGGCGACGGCACGGTCCTCCTGTCCGACGGCGCGGCTGACCCCCGTGTCGAGGCGCACCCCGGCGGGGCCATCCTGGTGGCCGACGCCAACGGCCGCCGCCTCGTCACCGGCGGTGATGACGGCCGCATCGTCGAGGTGCTGGCCGACGGCCATATGGAGCAACTCGCCGCCGTCGAGCGCGGACGCTGGGTCGACGCGCTCGCGCTGGGACAGGACGGCTCGCTCGCCTGGTCGTCCGGCAAGGTCGTCACGGCGCGCGACGGGCGCGGCTGGACGGCGTCCATCGAGGCGCGCTCCACGGTGCGGGGGCTGGCCTTCGCGCCCAAGGGCTTCCAACTGGCCATCGCCCATTACGACGGCGCGACGCTGTGGTTCCCGCGCGCGGTCGCCAAGCCCAAGCTTTTGGAATGGAAGGGTTCGCACATCGACGTCACATGGTCGCCCGACGCGCGCTTCGTGGTGACCTCGCTGCAGGAGAACGCCCTGCACGGCTGGCGGGTGGCCGACAGCGCGCACATGCGGATGACCGGCTATCCCTCCAAGACGCGCTCGATGTCGTGGTCGCCGGACGGCAAATGGCTTGCGACCAGCGGCGCGGATGCCGCCATCCTGTGGCCGTTCCAGGCAAAAGACGGGCCCATGGGCAAGCAGCCCAAGGAAGTGGCCGTGCGCCCCGCGAAGATCGAGCGCGTGGCCTTCCACCCCAAGGCGCCGGTGCTGGCGGTCGGTTTCGAGGACGGCTGCATCCTGCTGTCGCGGATCGGCGACGGCGGCGAACTTCTGGCCCGTCCGCCGGAGGGCGGGGCGATCAGCGCGCTGGCCTGGGACGCCGAGGGCAAGCGCCTCGCCTTTGGAACCGATCACGGCGCGGCGGGCGTTCTGACATTGCCGCCGGTGTGAATCCCGGTGGCCTTGAACCTAGGGGTTCCAAGTTCATGTCGCAGCACGTCGCCGTGATCGGAGCGGGCATCGCCGGGCTGGCCTGCGCCCAGGTCCTGTCGCGGGCGGGTTTGTCCGTCGCCGTCTATGAGAAGAACCGCGGCCTCGGCGGCCGCTGCGCCACGCGCCACATCGACGATCTCGCCTTCGACCATGGCGCGCAGTATGTCACCGCGCAAAGCCCCGCCTTCGCCGCCTATCTGTCGGATGCGGGCGAGGAGGGCCACGCGGCGCGCTGGGGCGCGGCGGAGACCGTCAAGGGGGATGGCCGCGCGCGTCATGTGGGCGTGCCCGGCATGAGCGGCATCGCGGCCGGGCTTGCCGCCGGGCTGGACGTCAGGGTCCGGACGGAGGTCACCTCGCTGCTGCGCACCGCCAAGGGCTGGGCTCTCGGTCTGGCCAACGGCGACGCCGAAGGCGCCTATTCGCATGTGGTGCTGGCCGTTCCGGCGCCGCAGGCGCGCGCTCTCATGCCCGAGCATGGCCTCCTCCCGGCGCTGGACGACGTGGTGTTCGCACCCTGCTGGGCGGCGATGGCCGCCTTCACCGGCCGGGTGGACGCGCCGGATGTGATCGAGGACGCCGGCCCCATCGTCTGGGCGGCACGGGACGAGACCAAGCCGGGACGCACCGCGACGGCGGATTGCTGGGTGCTGCATGCCGGCTCCCGCTGGAGCCGCGAGCATCTGGAGGATGCGCCCGATGATATCGCCGCCTCGCTCGCCGAAACCTTCGCCGGAATGGTGAAAGGACCCTTGCCCGAACGCAGCCATCTGTCCGCCCACCGCTGGCGTCATGCCCGCGTGGTGCGGCCGCTGGGGCAGGAGTTCCTGTGGGACGCCGATCTGTCCCTCGGGCTGTGCGGCGACTGGTGCATTGGCCCGCGCGTCGAGGCCGCCTTCACCAGCGGGACGGCGCTGGGACGGTCGATCGTGAGCGCGGCATGATCGGCAGGGTCCTCGCCCTCGCAACGGGTCTTTTCGCGGGTGCGGCGCTGTCGCAGGGGCCGGAGTTCGTCCAGCAGTACAGCCAGAGGCTGGGCGGAAGGGTGGATGAACTGCGCGGCTTCGTGGAGCGCTTCGACGCCGACGCGGCGGCGGCGGGGTTGAGCCGGGTCCAGGCGCTGGGGGAATACCAGACGCAGGGCAGCCGCTTCGTCTCCGCGCGCGGACAGGACGCGGCCGATACGATCCTGCGGTTCGAACGCTACGACAGCCACCGCCAGGCCCTGCGCGACGCCGGGTCGTTCGGCCGGTTGTGGGTCTTCGCCCGCGGCGCCGACGGCGATGTCGTGCGGGCGACGGCGGAGGATTTCCAGCCGGCGATCCCCGTGACCGTGGAGGGCGTCGCCCATGCGGGCGCGGGCTTCCTGGGTGGCATGCTGGGCGTCGGGCTGATCGGGCGGCTGGTCGCCATGCGCCGCCGGAGACTGTCGCAGGGGCATGCCGTCCGATAACGCGTCTGGCGGAGGGCGGACTGGCGCGTGCGGTTGGACCAGATGTGGGTTCCGCGCAGCTTTGAGGATGCTTTATCTGCGATTCTGCGGTATGAGAGTGGCGATGCGCCGGCGCGTCTCCGCAGATGATGGATGTGCCGCACATTTTCTGTCGGATGCAGATCCCGATCGCCCTCGATCTGCCCGTCTTTCTCCATGGTGCAGGAAGAATGTCTTCACCAGCCGTCCTGTCTCTTCTTCGTGTGTCGACTATTTACATTGTGGCCGTTTTCTTCGGCTGGCTTTTCTCCCTCCTGCACGTGCCACTGCCCTGGATGATCGGCCCATTGCTGTTCACGGCCGCTCTCAGCATCTATGGGGTCGATACGGCGGTTCCGTGGATCACGCGCCATATGGGGCAGGTTGTGGTGGCGGGGTCCGTCGGGCTCGCCTTCACGCCCGCGATCCTGATCGTGCTGGTGGAGCAGGCGGTGCCCATGGTGCTGGCCGCGATCACCACGCTCATCGCCGGTTTCCTCACGGCGGCGATCATGCGACGCATGATGGAGGTGGATCCCATCACGGCCAGCCTGTCCTGCGTGCCGCTCGGGCCGATGGAGGCCGCGCATCTGGCGGAGCAATACGGGGTGCCGCCCGCGCCCGTGGCCTTCGTGCAAACGCTGCGCATCGCCCTCACGGTGACGCTCATTCCGCCGATCCTGGTCTGGCTGGATCCCAGCCATCCGGACCTGACGAGGGCGCTGTCCGGCGCGAACTGGCAGCTCGGCGCAGTTCTCACCCTGCTGTCGTCGACGGTCGGGGTGTTCGTGTTCCGTCTGCTGCGGGTGTCCAACCCGACCTTCCTCGGCGCGCTCAGCGGTTCGGGCGTGGCGATGCTGGCGGGGTTGCCCGTCTCGGCGGTGCCCTATGTGATGATCGCGGGCGGCCAGGTGCTTCTCGGGGTCTGGCTGGGCGCGGGGTTCAAGCGCGATCTCCTGGAGAAGGCGCGCACCTTCATCCCGGCGGCTTCGGTGGCGACGATCCTGCTGCTGGCGAGCTGCGCCAGCGTGGCGACCGTGCTGTCATGGTGGACCGGCCTGCGCTGGGACGCCATGGTGCTGGCGACGGCGCCCGGCAGCGTCACCGAGATGGCGCTGACGGCCAAGATCCTGAATGCCGATCCCGCGCTGGTGACGTCGTTCCACGTGGTCCGGATCTTCATGCTGATCCCTTTCGCGCCGGTCATCTTCGCGGTGGTGCGAAGGCTGGCGGGCCACGGCCGGGTCGCCCCTCCGCCACCCCCTTGAGGGAATGCGGAAGGGGCTGCCGGATTTTCGTGCTCAGCGCACCAGGATGTTGCGGAACTGCCAGGGGTCGGACCGATCGAGGTCCTCGCTGAAATAGGTCTCGCGATTGTCCAGCGGCGTCCAGTCCGTGTAGTAGCCCTTGACCGGCCCCAGATAGGGCTTCTGGATTTCCAGGCAGCGGCGGAAGTCCACTTCATCGGCTTCCACGATGCCCGCTTCCGGGTTTTCCAGCGCCCACACCACGCCGGCGAGAACCGCCGAGGTCACCTGAAGGCCCGTGGCGTTCTGATAGGGCGCGATGCGGCGCGTCTCCTCGATGGAAAGCTGCGAGCCGAACCAATAGGCGTTTTTGGCGTGGCCGTAGAGCAGGACGCCAAGCTCGTCGATGCCGTCGACGATCTCGTCCTCTTCGAGGATGTGATGCTTCGTCTGGGGATCGGCGGCGCGGCCGAACATCTCGTGCAGCGAGAGAACCGCGTCGTCGGCCGGGTGATAGGCGTAGTGGCAGGTCGGCCGGTAGGCGACCTGGCCGTCCTCGTGGACCGAGAAGTAATCGGCGATCGACAGCGCCTCGTTGTGGGTGACGAGGTAGCCGTAGTGCGGGCCGGGCGTCGGGCACCAGGAGTGCACGCGGGTGTTGGCGCCCGGTTGCAGGAGATAGATTCCCACTTCGCCGCCGGTGGTGTGGCGGCGGGCGTTTTCAGGCATCCATCTTTCGTGGGTGCCCCAGCCGAGCTCCGCCGGCTGCACGCCTTCGGCGAGGAAGCCTTCCACCGACCAGGTGTTGACGAAGACGTCGCGCGGCTTGGGATTCCTGGCGCGCTGGGTGTCCCGCTCGGCGATGTGGATGCCCTTGACGCCGGTCCGGCGCATCAGCGCGGCCCAGCCGTCGCGGGTGGTGGGTTCGGGGAAATCGAGGCCGAGATCGGTCGCGAGGTTGACCAGGGCCTCCTTCACCAGCCACGAGACCATGCCCGGATTGGCGCCGCAGGTGGACACCGCCGTGGTGCCGCCGGGATTGCGCTTCTTGGCGTCGAGCAAGGTGGTGCGCAGGGCGTTGTTGGTGCGGCTCTCGGGATCGGCGCTGGTGTCGAAATAGAAGCCCAGCCAGGGTTCCACCACCGTGTCGATGTAGAGCACGCCCAGTTCGCGGCACATCTCCATGAGCGCGATCGACGAAGTGTCGACGGACAGGTTGATGCAGAAGCCCTGTCCCGCGCCCCCGGTGAGGAGCGGCGTCAACAGCTCGCGGTAATTTTCACGTGTGACGGCCTCCTGGACGAAGGCGACGCCGCGCTCGTCGAGCAGATGGCGGTTGTCGTCCCTGGGGTCGATGACGGTGAGGCGGCTCTTGTCGTGGTCGATGTGCCGCTCCAGCAACGGCAGGAAACCGCGGCCGATGGAGCCGAAGCCGATCATGACGATGGGTCCGGATATTTTCGCGTGGATAGGCCCGTCGGCCATGATGGCAATCTCCTTGGTCGAGAAAATCAGGCGGTGCAATCGTTTGAGCGGCGCGGCTTGCGCCGTCAAGTCCCTGCTGTGGGGTGGCGGGGCGATCGTTCGTTATAGCGCCCGTTCCATTTGGTTTGACGGTGGTGGCCGATGGGTGCAGCCTTGCGGCCCAGTTTCCGGGGAAGTGTCAAACCCATGTCGGCCACGTCACTGCTGATCCTTCTTGTCGGTGAAATCGCCCTGCTCCTGTTCGGCATCCAGACGGTTCACACCGCCATCACGCGTGGCTTCGGAAGCGAGCTCCGGCGCGTGGTCGGGCATGCGGTCGAGAGCCGCTGGCGCGCCTTCCTGGCCGGCGTGGGCGTGACGTCCGCCCTGCAAAGCAGCACGGCGACGGCGATGATGGTCTCGTCCTTCGCGGCGTCCGGCATGATCGGCGTGATGCCGGCCCTGGCCGTCATGCTCGGAGCCAACGTCGGCACGACGCTGATCGCCCAGGTGCTGTCGTTCGACGTGGACATGATCTATCCGGTGCTGCTGGCCGGGGGGCTCGGCGTCGAGAAACTCGGCCGGACCGCGCGAGCGCGCGAGGTCGGGCGGGCGCTGCTGGGCCTCGGCCTCGTCCTGATGGCGCTGCGGCTGATCGAGGACGCCATCGCGCCGGTATCGGGCAACGCCGACATCAGGATGCTGCTCCATGCGCTGACGCGCGATCCGCTGCTCAACCTGCTGATCGCGGCGGTGATCGCCTGGCTCGCCCATGCCAGCCTGGTCTCGGTGCTGTTCGTCATGTCGCTGGCGGCCGCGCAGGTGATCGAGCCGCCGGCTGCGCTGGCCATGATCGCCGGCGCCAACCTCGGCGCCGCCTTCAATCCGCTGCTGGAGGGAGCGGGCCGTCATGGCGGCCCGGCCCGGCTCAGGGTGCCCGTCGGAAACCTGATCACGCGCGTCACGGGCTGCGTGCTGGTGCTGGCCTTCCTGCATCCGCTGGCGGCCTTGGGCGCGCGGCTGGATTCCGATCCCGCCCGGCTGGCCGCGAACGCCCATACCGCCTTCAACGTCGTGCTGGCGGCGCTGTTCATCGGCCCGTTGCCCTATCTGGCGCGCTTCCTGGTCTGGCTCCTTCCCGACAAGGCCGACAGCGCCGACCCCGCCCGGCCGCGCTATCTCGCCACCGAGGCGATCGGCACGCCGCAGGTCGCGCTCACCAACGCGGCGCGCGAGGTGCTGCGCATGGCCGACGTCGCCGAGACCATGCTGCGGGGATCGCGCGACGCCTTCGGCCTGGACGACCGCGAAGGGGTGGCCGCCGTCAGCCGGATGGATGATGTGCTGGATGGCCTCTATGGCGCGATCAGCCGCTATCTCAACGCCGTGGGGCGTTCCGCGCTGACGGAGACCGAAACGCGCCGGCTGTCGGAAATCCTCGTCTTCGCGGTCAATCTGGAGCATGTCGGCGACATCATCGACAAGAACCTGATGGAGCTGGCCTCCAAGCGGATCGACCTGCAGGTTCATCTGGCCCACGAGGTCATGGCGGAAATCTCCGACATGCACGAACGGCTGATCGATCATCTGCAACTCGCCATTTCCGTTTTCCTGGCGGGCGACACCGGCGCGGCGCGTCGGCTGGTGGAGGAGAAGGAACAGTTCCGGGATCTGGAGAAGGCCGCCGCGCGGCGCTACTTCGACCGTGTGACGCAGGGAACCGTGTCGGGGTTCGAGGCCATGGGCCTCGAACTCGACATCGTGCGCGATCTCAAGCGCATCGAGGCTCATATCGCCGCGACCGCCTATCCCCTGCTGGAGATGAGCGGCGACCTGATGCCAAGCCGCCTCTCGCCGTGAGGGCCGGATCGGCCTGGGCGACAGGTCTGGTCCGCAGGCCCGTGGCCGTCACCAGGCCCGATGCGCCGTCGAGCGCGCCGGCCTCGATCTCATGGGCGAGGAAGCGTCCGGCCTCGTAGGGGCCGGGCAGCCACAGGCCCTTGGCCGCATCGGGGGTGAAGCCGAAACGGGCGTAGTAGGGCGCGTCGCCGACCAGCAGCACGGCCCCGTGCCCGAGCGCCCGCGCCCGTGCCATGGCCTCGCGCATCAGCGCGGAGCCGAGGCCGGAGCCCTGACATGCCGGATGCACGGCGAGAGGGCCGAGCAGCAGGGCGGGGCGACCCGCTCCCGCGTCCACATGCCAGAGCCGCACGGTGCCGACGAGGTGGCCGTCATCTTCCGCCGTGAGGGCGAGCCCCTCGGCGGGGAGCCGTCCCCGGCGCAGCTTTTCCGATGTCTTGGCGCGGCGGCGCGGACCGAAGCAGAGGTCGAGCAGCCGCTCGCGGGCCCCGACGTCAGCCGGGGCCTCGTCACGAATGTGAGCCATGGAACCCTCCGTCAGATGACGTAGGATTTCAGCGGCGGGAAGCCGTTGAAGGCGACGGCCGAATAGGTCGTCGTGTAGGCGCCTGCGGCCTCGATCAGCACCTTGTCGCCGATGGAGAGGCTGACGGGAAGGAAATAGGGGTCCTTCTCGTAGAGCACGTCCGCCGAATCGCAGGTCGGGCCGGCCAGCACGCAAGGGGCCATCTCGCCGCCGTCGTGATCGGTGCGGATCGGGTAGCGGATCGCCTCGTCCATGGTCTCGGCGAGGCCGCCGAACTTGCCGATGTCCAGATAGACCCAGCGGACCTCGTCCTCGGCCGCCTTTTTCGAGATCAGCACCACCTCGGCCTGGATCATGCCGGCGTTGCCGACCATGCCCCGGCCCGGCTCGATGATGGTCTCGGGCAGGCGGTTGCCGAAGTGACGGCGCAGCGAGCCGAAGATCGCCTGGCCATAGGCCTCGACCGCCGGGATGTCCTTCAGGTACTTGGTCGGGAAGCCGCCGCCGAGGTTGACCATGGCAAGGCCGATGCCGCGCTCCGCGCAGGTGCGGAACACGTCCGCCGCCATGGCGAGCGCGCGGTCCCACATGGCCGGATCGCGCTGCTGCGAACCGACGTGGAACGACACGCCATGGGCCACGAGGCCGAGACGATGGGCGTGCTCCAGCACGTCGGGAGCCATCTCCGGCACGCAGCCGAACTTCTTCGACAGCGGCCATTCGGCGCCCGAACCGTCGCAGAGCACGCGGCAGAACACCTTGGAGCCGGGAGCGGCGCGGGCGATCTTCTCGACCTCCTCCACGCAGTCGACGGCGAAGAGGTCGACGCCGATCTCGTGGGCGCGCGCGATGTCGCGCTCCTTCTTGATGGTGTTGCCGAAGGAGATGCGCTCGGGGCCGGCGCCCGCGTCCAGCGCCATCTCGATCTCGGCGACCGAGGCGGTGTCGAAGGACGAGCCGAGGTCGGCGAGGAGCTTCAGCACCTCGGGAGCGGGATTGGCCTTGACGGCGTAGAACACGCGGGTGTCCGGCAGCGTGCGCGCGAAGGTCATGTAGTTGTCGCGCACGACGTCGAGGTCCAGCACCATGCAGGGGCCGTCGGGACGTCGGGTGGCGAGGAAATCGCGGATGCGGTCGGTCATGGCGTCTCTCCCTGAGAACGCTAGCGTTAGCCATGTCGAGCGCCAGGTCGTCCGCCGCGCAATGTGGAGCTGCGCGCGCGTCGTCGCCGACACTCGGTAGCCGGTCTCATCGACCGGCCGGTGGTTTACGCCGAATGACATCGAACAGGACGGATCAACCGCCGCGTCGCGATGCCATCGTTTGGTTTGGGAGATCCCGCACCGCACGAACCGGCAAAGATGTAGTCGCCTCTTTAGTGTCGCCGGCTGATGGAAAGCCGGCAGAGACCAAAAAAGCCCTCTACGTCGTTGCTTTAAGTCGCGTCCGCCGACGGAGAGTCAGCTTAGCCCCGGTTTTACTCCGGTCACCGGCTTGCCCGGACGGGGTTTCCGTCCAGCCGGCACACGACCACAGGCACGTGCGAAATTGGGCACGAGGGATATACGCGCGTTCGCCCCCCGTCACAAGACCCCGCGAGGGATATTTTTAGGTGAAAGAAGCCTTAATGGCCGGTGCGCTTCCCGAACGCGGAAGCGGCAGCCGTTTTTGCTGGAAAATGCCTTAGCGGCCGGTGCGCTCGAAGATCGGCTCGACGCGGTTGGCCGACGTCAGGAAGGCGTAGACGCCATAGGCGGCGGGAACCAGCAGTACGGCCTGGAGGGCATACATGCCATAGAGGCCGAACGAGAACAGGTTGGCGATCGCCCAGCCCCCCGCGAAGGCCGCCGCGAGCAGTTCCGTGCCGATCAGGATGGCGGCGCTGATGACGGTCAGGGCATTTTCGCGATTGATGCGGCGGGCGGCCATGGGTGGTTCCTTCGGTCGGATCGCCGAGTTCTATCCGATCACACCGGCGAGGTCGAGACCCACGAGCAGGGTTCCAGCCATCAGGGCGAGGGCCACGACGGAGAGGATCTCGGCGACGATCACCCGTCCCCCCGCCTGGCCGATGGTGCGCAGGTTGACCGAGAGGCCCAGCGCCGCCATGGCGATGAGCGACAGCCATTCCGATGCCGCCGCCATGACGGGAATCCAGGCATCGGGGAACACGCCGAACGCGCGCAGCAGGGCGAAGACGACGAAGCCGATGATGAAATTCGGCACCAGCCGTCGCCGCTCGGCGCCGGAGGTGTCGCCGCCGCTCAGAAGGCCGAGGACGATGAGCACCGGCCCCAGCATGAGCACGCGCATCAGCTTGACCAGCGCGCCGATCTGCACGGCCGTCATGCCGCCGGCGGCGGCCGCCGCCAGCACCTGCGGCACGGCATAGACCGTGAGGCCGGCGAGGATGCCGTAGCCGGTGTCGTCCATGCCGAAGGCGAGACGGATGAAGGGCAGGACCAGCACGGTGCCGATGCCCAGCGCCGCCGTGAAGGCGAGCGCGGAAGCCATTTCGTCCTTATGCGCCCGCAGCACGGGCCCGGCGGCGAGAATCGCCGAGTTGCCGCAGATGGCGTTGCCGCAGGCGATGAGGGCGGACATGCGCGGGCTCAGGTCCATGGCGCGGCCGATGCTGTATCCCATGGCCATGGCGGCCACCACGAAGACGGCCACGCCCGCGAGAAGGGCCAGTTCCAGTTCACCCATGGCGGCGATGTCCATGGTGGCGCCGAGGAAGACGATGGCGAGTTCCAGCAGCTTCTTGGCGCTGAAGTCGACGCCGGGGCGCAGACGCTCCGGCAGGCCGACGGCGACATGCAGGGCCGAGCCGATGATGAGGGCGAGGACCAGGCTGCCGATCCAGGCCTGGCCGAGGCTCGCCGTCTCGAATACGGCCAGCGCCCAGGCAACAGCCGCCACGAGAATCGACAGCGCCAGGCCGGGGGCCAGGCGCTGCGCGGCGTGGGGGAGGGCCAGGTGGGCGGAGAAGTGCATGCGCCTGTTCGATCCGGTCGGTTTCGACAGTGTCGCTATACATGTCTTCGCACATTGTAAACAATCGTCAATTCGGCCTATGAGTCCACGGGACGCGCCGTGCGGTTCGCTTTGCCTGCCATCCCAAAACGTGGCACATCCTCCCGCATGAGCATCATCCTCACCAACGCCCGGCTGGTTCTGGACGGCGAGACGGTCACCGGCAGCGTGGTTTTCGGCGTGCGCGGCATCGAGGATGTGTCGTCGTCCCCCACGTCCGCGCCCGGCGCCATCGACGTCGAGGGCGATATCGTCGCGCCGGGGCTGATCGAGTGCCACACCGACAATCTTGAAAAGCATTTCATGCCGCGCCCGCGCGTGTTCTGGCCCAACGGCCTCGCCGCCGCGCTCGCCCATGACGCCCAGATGGCGGCGGCGGGGGTGACGACCGTGTTCGACGCGCTCTGCGCGGGCGGGTTCGACGAGGAAAACGACTACCGCCGCGAGATCTTCGCCGACATGATCGAGGCGATCGAGGCCGGCGTCGCCGAGGGTGTGTTCCGGATCGATCATCTGATCCACCTGCGTTGCGAGATGACCGACTGGCGGCTGCCCGGCATCCTCGAGAACCATGTGGACCGGCCGCTGGTGCGGCTGGCCTCGCTGATGAACCACACGCCCGGGCAGCGCCAGTGGCGCGACGTCACCCATTTCAAGGCCTTCGTCATGTCGGACGGGCGCAGCGAGGCCGAGGCGGAGGCCATGATCGAGGGACGCATCGAGCGCAGCCGCGCGGCGGTCGAGGCCAATGCTCCCCATGTGGCGGGCCTGTTCCGCGCGCGGGGCGTTCCGCTTGCCAGCCATGACGACACCACGGCCGGGCATGTGGCCGAGGCGAAGGCCTCCGGATGCGTCCTCTCGGAGTTCCCCACCACCCTGGAGGCCGCCAAGGCCGCGCGGGCGGCGGGGCTTGGCGTCATCGGCGGTGCGCCGAACGTGGTGCGCGGCGGTTCGCACACCGGCGGCGTCTCCGTCCGGGAGCTTGCCGCGCACGGGCTGCTCGACGCCCTGTCGTCGGACTATGTGCCCTCGGCGCTCCTTCAGGCGATCCACCGGCTGACGGTGAACGCCGGCCTTTCGCTGCACGAGGCCTTCGCGCTGGCCACATGGCGGGTGGCGGACATGTTGGGCCTGGATGATCGCGGACGGCTCGCCCCCGGCCTTGCCGCCGATGTGCTGCGTGTGCGCTTCTGGGGCGAGACGCCGGTGGTGCGCGGGCTGTGGCGCGCCGGGCGTCAGGTCTTCTGAGGCATGGCGGCGCGCCACGCCGTCTATTTCGCACCCGCGCCGGACACGCGGCTCTGGGCCTTCGGTTCGCGCGTGCTGGGCTATGACGCCTTCACCGGGAAACAGGTGCCGCCCCTCATTCCAGAAGGATTTTCCGAGGCGGACTGGACGCGGATCACCGCCGCGCCGCGCCGCTACGGCTTCCACGCCACGCTGAAGGCGCCCTTCGCGCTGGCGGAGGGACGGACCGAGGCGGACCTGCGAGAGGCCGCGCGCGTTTTCGCGGCCGCGCACCGGCCCTTCGCCCTGCCGGAGCTGGTGGTCCGGTGCATCGGCGGCTTCGTCGCGCTGGCGCCCGCCGGGCCGTCGGCGCTCGATGCGCTGGCGGGGGCCTGTGTCGAGGCCTTCGAGCCCTTCCGCGCACCATTGACGCCCGAGGTTCGCGCCAACCGCCTCGCGGCTTCCCTGAGCGTCCGAGAGCGCGCGCATCTCGACCGCTGGGGCTATCCATACGTCTTCGAGGACTTCCGCTTCCACATGACGTTGACCGGATCGTTGCCCGAGGCTGAGGCGGAACGGGCCTGCGCAGGTCTGGCGCGGCTTTACGCTGCGGAGGCCGGCGACGAGCCGGTGCGGGTCGAGGCCGTCACGCTGTTCGCCGATCCGGGCGAGGGAGGGCCGTTCCGGATCGTCGGGCGTTTCGGGTTCGGGCCGGAATGAGCGGCGGATCGTCTCGGCTTCTCCAGCGCTTCGATTGTCACATGCCGAACCAGAGCGATCTGTCCATGTCCGGGGCGCCCGGCATTGGGGGAAAATATTGCCCTGTGGGCAAAAGGCGCGGTTCCCAGACCTGATTCCAGCGTGGAATATGTCATGGATTCAACGCATGGGGCTTGGCCCGCCGCTTGCTTCTTTCCTCACGTCAAACCGTGAGGCCATGATGGCAATCTCAGCCCTTTCCCCTTCAGCCATAAACAATTTCACGTTCAAGCCCGCAAACCAGCCGAGTGCGTTTCCGAATAACAGCAAGTCGTTGTCAATTCCGGCGGACAAGTTGATCAATATCAACCATCTCGTGGGAGCCCCCAAGGCTCCCACCCGGGAAATGCTGGAAAGCATCGACGCGCGTTATCGGGCGATGTTCACCCGGCCTGTCGGGCCTCCGGATAATCGACCGGACAACATTTACGCCCAGGTGCATGTGGACGGAAAAGTCGTTGCGACGATCTACAACACTGGGGGATCGGAAATGACCAATGACGCCTTTTCAAGGATAGGTCATCCGCAGGACCCGGCAACAACCAACAGTGTGGTGATCGCGCAGTGGCGGGCCGAACATTATGCCTCAGTCCTCGGAGGCAATGTGGTCAAGGCGTCAACAGCCTTGACCCCGTCGCAATGGGAGGCCCTGCCGCCCCGCACCTATTTTTTCGATGAACAAGCCATGTTGAGTTTCCGTCGATACTCGCAAGAAGCCGCGCAGAAAAGGCATGAGGATTATGAAAGGCTGATGGAGGCCGCCAATACAGCAAAGCCGCAAACGAATATTGAAGTATGATAACGATTCCCTTGAGTTGTGAGGCTGCTCCCTGCAACGGCAGAGCTGTGTGCCGCCCATGAGGCTCATACAGGCCAAGGCTCCTCCGCAGATGATCGTATGAGCCTTGCTTCTGCCCGTTTTTCCGGACCATTTGTGACGCCATGCTGCCTCGTTGCCTGATTCCCGCCCTGCTGCTGGCTCTGGCCTTCGCCGGAACGGCTGAGGCGCATCCCCATGTCTGGACCTCCGTCCGCTCAACGATCGTCTACGATCCCGCCGGACGGCCCAGCGCCATCGAGCATGCCTGGACCTTCGACGAGATGTTCTCCAGCTTCGCGACGCAGGGGCTGGACCTCAACGGCGACGGCGCGCTGGACCGCGAGGAACTGAAGGACCTCGCCGAGATCAACGTCACCTCGCTGGCCGAATACGACTATTTCACCTTCGTCTCGGCGGCGGGCCGGGATGTGAAGCTGGAAGCCCCGGTCAACCACTGGCTGGAGCATGACGGCAAGGCGCTTACGCTGCATTTCACGCTTCCCGTCGCCAATCCGCGCGGCGCGACGCCGGGTCCGCTGATGGTGGAGGTCTATGATCCGACCTTCTTCGTGTCCTTCACCTTCGCCGGGGGGCAGGCCGCCGCCCTGAAGGACGCTCCCCAGGGCTGCGCCATCGAGACCAGGGGGCCTCCGAAAGCCGCGCTCAACGATTCCGGGCTCATCCCGGAGGAGTATTTCACCGAGCTGGAGGCCCAGGGCGCGTCGGGGCAGGATTTCTCCAACCGGATCACGGTGGCCTGTCCGGGCGATGTGGCGATCGCAGCGGATGCCGCGCCCTTGATCGGGCAAGGGGTGGGCGAAGATGCGGTCGGGGCGGCTGAAGGGGCGGCTGGCGGCGGCCCGAAGATCGACGACCGGGCGTCCCCGGCGCCCGCGCGGCGCGATCTCGGAGCCCTCGGCATGATCCGTCCCGATGGCGCCTCCGCCGCGCCGGGAAACAGCCTGCTCGGCTGGATCGCCGCCCGGCAGGCCGTCTTCTACCAGGAGCTGTCGGCGGCGGTCTCGCGCGTCAAGACCGATGGATCGGCGCTCATTCTCTTGAGCTTGCTCGCCTTCGCCTATGGCGTGTTCCACGCTGCCGGGCCGGGCCATGGCAAGATCGTGATCGCATCCTATCTGGTCGCCAGCGGTGAGACCCTGCGGCGCGGCATCGCCCTGGCCTTCGCCTCGGCGCTGGCCCAGGCGATCACCGCCGTCGCCGTGGTGCTCGTGCTGTCGGTGGTTCTGGGGAAAAGCGCTCAGGCTCTTGGGCTGACGGCCTATTGGCTGGAGGCGGGGAGCTATGCCGCCATCGCCGTGCTCGGCCTGATGCTCGTCTGGCGCAAGGGTGGCGCGCTGCTCTCCAGCCTGCGGGGCGCGCCGGTGGCCCATGACTGCGGACCCGGCTGCGATCACCACAGCCACATTCCCGATCCCGAGAGCCTCAAGGGTCCGTTCGATGTCCGGCGCGCCTTTGCCGCCGTATTGGCGATCGGTCTCAGGCCCTGCACGGGAGCCATCGTCGTGCTGGTCTTCGCCCTGTCGCAGGGGGTGCTCTGGGCGGGCATCGCCGCCACCTTCGCCATGGCGCTGGGAACGGCCATGACCGTGTCGGCGATCGCGATCCTCTCGGTCTTGGCCAAGAGCACCGCGCTCCGGCTGGCCTCGGGTGGCCCCTCCGCCGGGCTGATCGCGGTGCGGGGTCTGGAGGCTGCGGCGGGAGCGGCGATCCTTCTGTTCGGTTGCCTGCTTCTCGCGGGCATGCTGGCCGGTGCGGGACTGGTCTGAACTTTCAGACTGTTCAGCCGTTCCTGTTCCATGGAACAATTCCAAGAATCAGGCCTCGGGCTTATGATTGCCTCGACGTGATTTGACCGCTTCAAGGAGATATGTCAGCCTATCTTACCTAAAAGCAAGATCCCTCAATGGGACGGTAACGGGCGTTCAGAGGAGGAGCCCGACATGGGCGGAACGAATTCTCGCCTGCGCAAGGTAAGTCTCGACGACAAATACGACCTGACGAAAGAGGAAGTTTTCGTCACCGGCTATCAGGCTGCCGTGCGGCTGACGTTGATGCAGAAGGAGCGCGACCGCCGCGCGGGCCTCAACACCGCCGGCTATGTGACGGGCTATCGCGGCTCGCCGCTGGGCGGGCTCGATCTCCAGTTCCTGAAGGCGCGCAAGGTCCTCACCCCCAGCAATGTCCTCATCGAGCCGGGGCTCAACGAGGACCTGGCGGCGACTGCCCTCTGGGGCGCGCAGCAGGCCGAGATGCGCGGGGAAGGGCGCTACGACGGCGTTTTCGGCATGTGGTACGCCAAGGGACCGGGCGTCGACCGTTCCGGCGACGTTCTGCGTCACGCCAACCTTGCCGGGACGTCGAAGCACGGCGGCGTCATCGCGCTCATGGGCGACGACCATACCTGCGAAAGCTCGACCACGGCGCATCAGTCCGACTTCCATTTCGTCGATGTCATGATGCCGGTGCTGGCTCCCGCCGGGGTTCAGGAAATCCTCGACTACGGTCTCTACGGCTGGGCCATGTCCCGCTTCGCGGGCGTATGGGTCGGCATCAAATGCCTGAAGGACACCATCGAATCGACGGCCGTGGTCGATGGCCGGATCGACCGGGTCAACATCGTGGTCCCGGATTTCGCCATGCCCGAGGGTGGGCTGAACATCCGTCCCTTCGACACACCGCTGGCGCAGGAAGCCCGCCTGCAGGAGTACAAGCGCGATGCCGTGATGGCGTTCCTCGACGCCAATCCGATCAACCGGATCATCACCCCTGGCGGGCGTCATCCGAGGATCGGCATCGCCGCCGTGGGCAAGAGCTATCTCGATCTCAGACAGGCGCTGGACGATCTCGGCATCGATGAGGTGCGCGCCAACGATCTCGGCCTTCGGATCTGGAAGATCGGCTGCCCCTGGCCGATGCAGACCCGTGCGCTCTACGACTTCGCGCGCGATCTCGACCTCGTCATGGTGATCGAGGAGAAGCGCTCGCTGATCGAGGTGCAGGTTCGGGAGGAGCTTTATGGTCGCCAGACCCAACCGGTCTGCATCGGCAAGAAGGATGAGGAGGGGCACTGGCTGTTCCCGGTGAAGGGCGCGCTCGATCCCAACGACATCGCCATCGCGCTTGGCGAGCGCATCCTCCGGTTCCACGACAGCGAGGAACTCGCGGCGCGCATCGACCGGATACGGCGCGTTCAGCGCATCCTCGCCGAGACGCAGGACGTGGCCGTGCGCGTGCCCTATTTCTGCGCCGGATGCCCGCATAATTCCTCGACCAAGGTGCCCGAGGGGACGCGCGCCTATGCCGGGATCGGCTGCCATTACATGGTCCAGTGGATGGACCGCGACACCGAGGGTTTCACCCAGATGGGCGGCGAGGGCGTCAACTGGATCGGCGAGGCTCCGTTTTCGACGCGCAACCATGTGTTCCAGAACCTCGGCGACGGCACCTTCAACCATTCCGGCGTGCTCGCCATCCGCGCGGCCATCGCGGCCAAGACCAACATCACCTACAAGATTCTGTTCAACGACGCGGTTGCCATGACCGGCGGGCAAGCCAACGAGGGCGGCCTGACGCCGGACCGCATCGCCCGGATCGTGGCGGCGGAAGGCGTCGCCAGGCTGGCGGTCGTCTCGGACGAGCCGGACAAATACCCCAAGGACACCGCCTGGCCGGAGGGTGCCAGCTTCCACCACCGCGACGAACTGATGCCGGTGCAGAAGATGCTGGCGGAGGTGCCGGGCGTCACGGCGATGATCTACGATCAGACCTGCGCGGCGGAAAAGCGCCGGCGGCGCAAGCGCGGCGACTATCCCGATCCCGACACGCGCATTCTCATCAACGAACTGGTCTGCGAGGGTTGCGGCGATTGCGGCGTGCAGTCCAACTGCGTGGCGATCCAGCCGGCGGAAACGGAATTCGGGCGCAAGCGCCAGATCGACCAGACCGCCTGCAACAAGGACTACTCCTGCCTGAAGGGGTTCTGCCCGAGCTTCGTTTCGGTGCATGGCGGCAAGCTCAGGAAGAAAGCCGGCGTCTCGGGCGACGAGGTGCCGGTCGCCGACCTGCCGGAGCCCGCCTTTCCACCGCTGGACGCGCATCCCTGGTCGATCATCGTGACCGGCGTCGGCGGCACCGGCGTCGTCACGGTCGGGGCGATCCTCGGCATGGCGGCGCATCTGGAGGACAAGGGCTGCGGTATGATCGACATGGCCGGCCTCGCCCAGAAGGGCGGCGCGGTCTACAGCCATGTGCGGCTTGCCAAATCCCCGGCGGACATCCATGCGATCCGCGTCGAGGCCGGCGCGGCCGATCTGGTGCTGGGATGCGACATCGTGGTGGCCGGCAACAAGAAGGTCCTGTCGGCCATCAAGCCGGGCGAGACCATCGTCGCGGTCAACACCCACGAGACCTACCCCGGCAGCTTCACGCGCGACGCCTTCTATTCCCTGCCGAGCGAGCGTCTGAAGCGGACGATCCGCGAGACGGCGGGCGAGGGGCAGGTGAGTTTCATCGACGCCACGCGGCTGGCGACGGTTCTGTTCGGCAATGCGGTGGCCGCCAACATGTTCCTGCTGGGGCTCGCCTGGCAGAAGGGCGGGCTTCCCTTGTCCGCCGAGGCTGTGGAGAAGGCCATCGAGCTGAACGGCGAAGCGGTCAGGATGAACATTGCCGCCTTCCGCTGGGGCCGCCGCGCGGCGGTCGACCCGGCGGAAGTCGAGGGGCTTGCCGATGACGGGCACGGCGAGGCGTCCATCGCGCGCACGCTGGAGGCCATCACGGCGCGGCGCGTCGACTTCCTGACGGATTATCAAGGCAAGCGGTATGCGCGCCGCTATGCGGAATGGGTGGACAAGGCACGCCGGGCCGAGGAGGCCGTCGGCGGAGAGGGATTTGCCGAGGCCGTGGCCCGGAATCTCTTCAAACTGATGGCCTATAAGGATGAGTATGAAGTCGCGCGGCTCTACACCAACGGGGCGTTCCAGAAGCAGTTGGAGGACACCTTCGAGCCAGGCTACAGCCTTGAGTTCCACCTCGCTCCACCTTTGATCTCGCGGGACGATCCTAACAGCGGACGTCCCCTCAAGCGCAGGTTCGGTCCCTGGATGATGAGCGGTTTCCGGGGGCTCGCGAAGCTGCGTTTTCTTCGGGGAACACCGTTGGACGTGTTCGGCTATGCGGGAGAACGCAGGGTCGAGCGGCGGCTGATTACCGAGTATGAGGCGCTTCTGGCGGAACTGATCGAAACACTCGGCACCGGAAACCATGCCCAGGCGGTGGCGCTTGCAAGCTTGCCTGACAAGATACGGGGTTTCGGTCCGGTCAAGGCTCAGAACCTCCTGAAGGCCGAGGCTGAGAAGGCCGCGCTCCTTGCACAATGGCGCGCCGGGCCGCAAAGCGTGGCACGGCCAGTGGCGGCTGAATGATGTTTTTGCAAATGGTTCGCAAAAGCAATTGACGTTTTTGCAAATGGTTCCTATTCTCATTTCAAGGATCGCCTTGAAAGGGATTTCATGAACCTGCGTCGGATTTCAGCGCTGGCCGCCACGGTGATGCTATCGGTTGTCGTGGGAACGGGGGCTTTCGCCCAGGAGCCGAACCGGATCGTAGCCACCACTGGCATGGTCGGGGATGTTGTCCGCAACATCGGCGGCGACCGGGTCGAGGTGGACGTGCTGATCGGCGAGGGCGTCGATCCGCATCTCTACAAGGCGACGCGTTCAGATGTGGCCAAGCTGCTGAACGCCGACGCGATCTTCTACAGCGGTCTTTATCTTGAAGGAAAACTCGCCGATGCGCTGGAGCGTGTCGCCGGATCGGGCAAGCCCGTCACCGCCGTCACGGAGAAGCTCGACGAGGCCCTGCTGCTGAAGCCGATCGATTTTCCCGGCGCGCATGATCCGCATGTCTGGATGGACCCGGTGCGCTGGCTTCGGACGGTCGCCGTGGTGCGCGACGCCCTTGCGGAACTGGACCCGGAAGGGACGCCGGACTTCATGAAGCGTGCCGAGACCTATGCCGCGGAATTGCAGCGCCTCGACGCCTATGCGGAAAAGGCCCTGAGCGCGGTGCCGCCCGAGCGCCGTCTGCTGGTGACCGCCCATGACGCCTTCAGTTACTTCGGCCAGCGTTATGGCTTCAAGGTGATGGGCATCCAGGGCATTTCAACCGAGAGCCAGGCGGGCCTCGCCCGTGTCGAGGAACTGGTGAACCTGCTGGTGGAGCAAAAGGTGCCGGCCGTCTTCGTCGAGAGCACCATTCCGGCGCGTGCGGTCGAGGCTCTGGTCGAGGGCGCGGCGCGGCGCGGGCACAGAGTCGTCATCGGCGGATCGCTGTTCTCCGATGCCATGGGCGCTCCGGGAACCTATGAGGGCACCTATACCGGCATGATCGACCACAATGTCACGGTGATCGCGCGTGCCCTGGGCGGCGATGCACCGGAGAAGGGGCTGAACGGCCGCCTTTCCCTGACCAACTGATGGATGCCATGCTCGCCACCTCCTACCCCCTGACGATCGAAGGCCTCAGCGTCGCCTATGAAGGCACGCCCGCCCTGCGGGATGTCAGCTGGCATCTCGGACGCGGGACGATCGCCGCCATCGTCGGACCCAACGGAGCCGGCAAGTCGACGCTGATGAAGGCCGTGCTCGGTCTCGTCGCCGTGCAGTCAGGGAGCGTCGTGTTGTTCGGTGGCGGCATATCGGACAACCGCGACCGCGTGGCCTATGTGCCCCAGCGGGCGGGAGTGGATTGGGAGTTCCCGGTGTCCGCGCTCGACGTGGTGGTCATGGGGCTGACGCGGCGGATCGGCTGGTTGCGCCGGGTGCGCGGCGGGCACAGGGCGGCCGCCATGAATGCCTTGAAGGCGGTCGGGCTGACCGACAAGGCCGACGCGCCCATCGGCGCGCTGTCGGGCGGGCAGCAGCAGCGCGTCTTCATCGCGCGCGCCCTGGTGCAGGACGCCGATCTCTATCTGCTGGACGAGCCCTTCGCGGGCGTGGACGCCGCAACCGAGGGGGTCATCGTCGACGTGTTCCGCCAGCTGAAGAAGCAGGGCAAGAGCATCGTCGTCATCCATCATGACCTCGGCACCGTGAAGCATTACTTTGACGAGGTCCTGCTGCTGGCCAACCGCAAGGTGGCCTCCGGGCCGGTCGATGAGACCTTCACCGACGCCAACCTGGTCGCGGCCTATGGCGGACGTCTGGCGGTGATCGGGCCGCGTGATGCGCAGCCGTCGCCGGTTCCGGCCTGACGCCATGAGCGCCTCCCTTCTCGACGTGCTGCTTCTGCGGGCCGGCTACAACACCTCGCTGGTGCTGGTGGCCTGCGCGCTGCTCGGCGGCGCGGCGGGCATGATCGGCACCTTCACGGTGCTGCGCGGGCGCGCGCTGGTGTCCGACGCCCTCAGCCATGCCGCGCTTCCCGGCGTCGCGCTGGCCTTCCTCGTCGGCATGGCCGTCTTCGGCAACGGCCGCAGTCTGCCGCTGCTGATGACCGGGGCCTCGCTCAGCGGCGTTCTCGGCCTTGCCGGCATCCAGTGGCTGACCCGCAGCGGACGCTTGCCGGAAGACGCAGCGATCGGCGCGGTGCTGTCGGTGTTCTTCGGCGTCGGCGTCGTGCTGCTGACGGTGGTGCAGAGCCTCGACAGCGGCGACCAGGGCGGGCTGATGCACTTCATCTACGGGCAGGCGGCGGCCTTGCGCGCCTCCGATGCCCAGGCGATCGCCGTGACGGGTGGGGGTGCCGTGCTCGTCATGCTGCTGCTGTTCAAGGAACTGAAGGCCCTGACCTTCGACCCCGTGTTCGCGGCCACGCTCGGGTTGCCGGTCGGGCGGCTCGACTTCCTGCTGATGCTGCTCCTTGGCGCGGTGACCATTGTCGGCATCCAGGCGGTCGGCATCCTGATGATCGTGGCGCTGATCGTCATTCCGCCCGTCGCCGCCCGGTTCTGGACCCGCAGGCTGGGGCGGATGACCTTGTTGGCGAGCCTGTTCGGCGCCTCATCGGCGGGGTTCGGCGCGGCCCTGTCGGCGGTCGTCGTGGGCTTGCCGACCGGGGCGGCCATCGTGCTGATCGCGGGCGGGGTGTTCGCGATCAGCTTCGTCGCAGCCCCGCACCGGGGGCTTGTCGCGCGCGGCCTGCGGTCACGGCGTGTGCCGGTGGAGGCGCTGTCATGAACCTCGGCATGAGTTCGTTCCTGCAACTGGACCTGCCCGCCGCCCTCTCGGCGCTGTTCGCCACGCTGGCCGCGACGCTGGTGGGCAATTTCCTGGTGCTCAGGAAGCAGAGCCTGATCGGCGATTCCATCTCGCATTCGATCCTGCCCGGTCTCGTGCTCGGCTTCGTGATCGCGGGCAGCCGCCAGTCGCTACCCATGATCCTGGGCGCGGGGGCGGCGGCCCTCGCGGCGGTCGTGCTGATCGAACTGGTGCGCCGCGCGGGACGGGTCGAATCCGGCGCGGCCATGGGCGTGGTGTTTCCGGTGTTCTTCGCGGCGGGCATCGTCTTCCTGGAGATGGGCGGCGCGCATGCCGTCGATCTCGACGCCGACTGCGTGCTTTACGGTCAGCTCGAAACCATCCTGTGGCTGGCGGCGGAAAAGCCGTCCGATCTGTTGCGGGTTGAGGTCTGGGCCGCCATGCCGCGCGAGGTCACCACCCTGGCTTCGGTGCTCGCCGTTACCGCCCTCGTCCTCTGGCTGTTCAGAAAGGAACTGGTGGCGGCATCCTTCGACCGCGACCATGCCGCCTCGCTCGGGCTACCGGTCACGGCGATCGACCTCGGGCTGATGACGCTGGTCGCGCTCGTCTCCGTGGCAGCGTTCGAGGCGGTGGGATCGATCCTGATCGTCGCGATGCTGATCGTTCCGGCGGCCGCCGCACGGGTGCTGACCAACCGGCTTGGTGCCCAGATCCGGCTGAGCCTCGTCTTCGCCTTCGCATCCGCGCTCGGAGGGTATGTGCTGGGGGCTTTCGGGCCGTTCTGGATCGGCTTCGGGCATTCGGTCAGCGCCAGCGGCATGATTGCCAGTCTGGCCGGTGTGATCCTCGCGGGCGCCGTCCTGTGGCGCCAGGTGGCCGGGCGCGGTTTAGCGCCGCACGGATCGGTGTCGTCTGGACTTCACGCCGAGGCTATCTAAGGTCACCCCACTGCGAGGTGATCCCCTATGACTTCAGATTCCTTCCGTGCGATCCGGTTGCCCGAAGGCCATCCGTCGGCGGCCGCGGGCAAGATCGGCGTGCTGATCGTCAATCTCGGCACACCGGACGGGACCGACTACCGGTCGATGCGGCGCTATCTGAAGGAGTTCCTGTCCGACCGCCGGGTCATCGACACGCCGCGCTGGCTGTGGTGGCCGCTGCTCAACCTCGTGATCCTGTCCACGCGCCCTCAGAAGAAAGGCAAGGACTACGCCTCGATCTGGAACACCGAGCGCGACGAAAGCCCGCTACGCACCATCACCCGCTCGCAGTCGGAGCAACTGGCTGGGACCATGGCCGGCCTGTCGGGCGACATCGTGGTCGACTGGGCGATGCGCTACGGCAATCCGTCCATCTCCTCTCGCATCGACGCGTTGCAGGCTGCCGGTTGCGAGCGCATCCTGATCGTGCCGCTCTATCCGCAGTATGCCGCCGCGACGACAGCGACGGTGGCGGACAAGACTTTCGATGCCCTGAAGGCCCTGCGCTGGCAGCCCGCCGTGCGGATCGCACCGCCGTGGCATGACGATCCCGTCTACATCGAAGCCGTCGCCTCGGAGATGTCCCGTCATATCGCAGCCCTCGGCTGGGAGCCGGAGGTGGTGCTTGCCTCGTTCCACGGGGTGCCTCAGCGTTACGTCACACTGGGCGATCCCTATCACCGCCACTGCATGGAAACCGCGCATCTCGTGCGGGAGAGACTGGGCTGGAGCGAGGAGACGTTCCGCGTCACGTTCCAGTCGCGCTTCGGGCCGGAGGAATGGCTCCAGCCCTATACCGACAAGACGGTGGAGGCGCTGGCCAAGGCCGGTGTGAAGCGTCTGGCCATCGTCACGCCTGGTTTTACCGCCGACTGCCTCGAAACCCTTGAGGAGATCGCCGTCGAGAACGCCGAGATATTCAAGCACAATGGTGGCGAGCAGTTCGCCGCCATCCCCTGCCTGAACGACAGCTCTGCCGGCATGCGCGTGATCGAGGCCGTGACCCGGCGCGAACTTCAGGGCTGGGTCTGAGACTTTCGTCTGATTCGTGCTTGCCGTGCAGGACAATGCGCAGCACACTCCGCGCCGTTACGGTTCGGGACCAAGGGGTGCTGCCATGCTGGCCGGGTTTGATATCTTCTCCATCGTGCTGGTCGTGCTGGCCATCCTGCTTGTCTTCGCGGGGGTCAAGACCGTGCCGCAGGGCTACAACTACACCGTCGAGCGCTTCCAGAAATACACGCGCACGCTGACTCCCGGCCTGACGCTGATCGTGCCGTTCATCGACCGCATCGGCCGCAAGGTGAACATGATGGAGCAGGTTCTGGCGATCCCGAGCCAGGAGGTCATCACCCGCGACAACGCCACCGTCCAGGTCGACGGTATCAACTTCTACCAGGTGGTCGACGCGCCGCGCGCCAGCTACGAGGTCACGGACCTGCAATCGGCGATCCTCAATCTCACCATGACCAACATCCGCTCCGTCATGGGCTCCATGGACCTCGACCAGGTGCTGTCGAACCGCGAGGAGATCAACGACCGGCTGCTGCATGTGGTCGATGCGGCCGCCGCGCCCTGGGGCGTCAAGGTCACGCGCATCGAGATCAAGGACATCACCCCGCCGGCCGACCTCGTCGCTTCCATGGGCCGCCAGATGAAGGCCGAACGCGAGAAGCGCGCGGCAATCCTGGAGGCCGAGGGCGAGCGCGCATCGGAAATCCTGCGCGCCGAAGGCCGCAAGCAGAGCCAGGTGCTGGAAGCGGAAGGCCGGCGCGAGGCCGCGTTCCGCGATGCCGAGGGCCGGGAGCGCACCGCCGAGGCCGAAGCCAAGGCGACGGAGATGGTCAGCGTGGCCATTTCCCAAGGCGATGTCGCCGCGCTGAATTACTTCATCGCCGAGAAATACGTCCGTGCCCTTGAAAAGCTTGCCACTTCACCGAACCAGAAGACGCTGATCCTGCCGGTCGAGGCCACCGCCATTATCGGATCGCTCGCCGGAATCGCCGAAATCGCCAAGTCGGCGCTGGGAGACCGGCGTGACGGTGGGTCGGAGAAGCCACGCGGCAAGTCGGGGCCAACGGGTCCATCGACGTCGGTCCTGTGAGGAGCGGAGGATGGTGCTGAACCTCATCGAAACCCTCGGCATCTGGAGCTGGTTCGTGTTCGGGCTCCTGCTGTTGACGGCGGAGATCTTCGTGCCGGGCACATTCATTCTCTGGCTCGGACTGGCAGCCATCGCGGTCGGCCTGCTGGGCCTCGCGTTCGATCCCGGCTGGCAGGTGCAGATCGTGATGTTCGGCCTGCTTGCCATCGTGTTCGTCGTGATCTGGTGGCGGTATGCGCGCGTCCGGAAGGACAGGGACAACGATCACCCGATGCTGCACCGCCGCGCCGATCGCCACATCGGACGGGAGTTCATTTTGGATGCCCCGATCGAGAACGGCATCGGACGCGTACGCATCGACGACACCGTCTGGCGGATTGCGGGAGCCGATTGCCCGGCCGGCACGCGGGTCCGCGTGGCCCGGACGGATGGCGCGGTCCTGATCGTGGACGCGGTTGCGCCCTACTGAAGCGGATTCATCGGCACCGCCGGCGCTTCGTTCAGCATGATCAGCGTGATGCGCCGGTTCGACGACAGGAACGGATTGTCGGGGAACATGGGATCGGTGTCCGCCCGGCCCTCGATGGATCGGAACCGCTCGCCGGGGACACCTTGTTCCTCCAGAAGGCGGCGGATGACATTGGCCCGGTCGGTGGACAATTCCCAAGGGCCGAGGCGGACGGATTTGTCGCCGTTGCCTGCTGCTGTGTGGCCTTCGATCTTCAGGCGGTTGGGCATTGTGCGAAGGACGGGCGCCAGCACGACTATGATTGATCTTATGCGCTCATAGGGGTCGGCCGAGCCCAGCGCGAACATTGAACGCCCGTCCTGATCCATGAGCTGGATCGCAAGGCCGTCCGGTGTTTCCTCGATGATGATGTGGCGGGATACGTCCGTGATGTCCGGCAGGCTTTGCAGCGCCTGCCGCAGGGTCGCGGCGGTCATGGCGAACTGCTGGTTGGTGCTGCGCGAGACAAAGCCGCTGTATTTGTCGTCGGTGGCCGGCCCCGAGGAGGTGGATGACTCGTCGGCGTCGACGTTGTCCTTGTATTTGTTCATGCTGCGTGTCGGGATGCCATCCTGGTCCATGATCCCGGATTTGGCTTCACGGGTCTGGACGCCGAAGGCTTCCCGAATCGATCCGACCGCGGCTTCCAATCTCGGCTCATCCGGTTTCGACGCGGCCGCGACCACGACGAAGAAGGCCATCAGCAGCGCCATCAGATCGGCGAAAGTGACGTACCAACCGTGGCCGCCGGCGTGGCCTTCGGCTTTTTTCTTGCGCGCCATGGATCAGGCCGCCTCCGCGAATTCGGCGCGATGCTTTTCCGGCAGATAGGCCAGCAGCATCTCGCGCACCAGTGACGGGCTCTTCTGCTCGCGGATCTGCATGATGCCGTCGATGATGAGCGTCAGATTGAGGTCTTCCTCGGCGAACTTCAGGTGGAGCTTGTCGGCGATCGGGATGCCGATGAAGTTCTGCATCAGCGCTCCATAGAGCGTCGCGGTCAGCGCGATCGCCATGTAGGGGCCGAGGGTGGAGGGGTCCTGCATGTTGGCGAACATCTGGATCATGCCGATCAGTGTTCCGACCATGCCGAAGGCCGGGGCGCAGTCGCCGATCGAGCGGAATATCTTCTCGCCTTCGCTCAGGCGCATCAACAGCAGATCGCGATCGAGTTCGAGGCTTTCGCGGATGAAATCGGCGTCATAGCCGTCGGCGACGTAGCGGATGCCCTTGGCGAGGAACGTGTCTGACGCGCTGGCGTTCTCAAGCGCAAGTGGCCCCTGCTTGCGGACGAGGTCGGCGAGTTGCCCGATTTCCTCGATGAGCGCGCGGGCGCTGACCTTGCGCATGGAGAACAGATAGCGCAGGCCGACCGGAAATCCCTCGAGGATCGCGTTCAGGGGGAAGCGGATCATGGTGGCCGCCATGGCGCCGCCGAACACGATGATCGAGGAATGGCTGTCGAGGAAGATTGTCGGATCGCCACCCATGACCATGAGCGCGCCGACGATGACCATGGCTGCAACGAAGCCAGCGATTGTCGCGATGTCCATTGGCGATCCTTGCCTGCAAGCCGCGATCCTCGCAGCCGTGGAAGGTCGCTTTTGTAACTTCCGGTCCTCTAACTTAGAGTTAAACCGCACCCCTAGAAGTGCCGCGACGATTGTCGCATGCGCATCTGTCGGCAGTAGGCAGCATCAGGCGACGCCCGCTCGCAAGAGATCGTGGATGTGCACCAATCCCACCGGTTTGTCGTTATCGACAACGAAGAGCGTCAGGATCTTCGAACGGTTGATCTGCTCGATTGCCGCTGTCGCGAGCGTGTCGGACGTGATGGAGCGCGGGTTGGGCGTCATGACGCTGTCGACCGCCAGGCCCAGCATGCCGGGACCCATGTGCCGTCTCAGGTCACCGTCGGTGATGATCCCGGCGAGCCTGCCGTGGGCATCGGTCACGCCGACGCAGCCGAACCCCTTGGCGCTCATGACCAGGATGGCGTCCGACATGAGCGCCCCGGTGGGGACGAGAGGCGTGGCTTCGCCGCTGTGCATCACGTCCTTCACATAGGACAGCATGGCCCCGAGCTTTCCGCCCGGATGAAACACCTTGAAATCCTGCGCCGTGAAGCCGCGCACTTCCAGAAGCGCGACGGCAAGGGCGTCGCCCAGCGCCAACTGCATGGTCGTCGATGTCGTCGGCGCCAAACCGTGCGGGCAGGCTTCGGTCGCTTTCGGAAGCAGCAGGACCACGTTCGCGGCCTGTCCGAGCGCGCTGTCGGCCTTGGAGGTCATGGCGACGAGCGGAACACGGAAACGGGTCGCATGCTGGATCAGATCGCGCAGTTCCTGGGTTTCCCCGGACCATGACAGGGCGAGGATCACGTCGCCCGGCAGGATCATTCCCAGATCGCCGTGGCTGGCCTCGCTCGCATGGACAAAGAATGAGGGTGTTCCGGTGGATGCGAGCGTCGCCGCGATCTTGCGCCCGACATGACCGCTCTTGCCGATGCCGGAGACGATCACTCGTCCCGTAGCCTTGAGAATCAGGGAAACCGCCTCGTCGACGGCCGTGCCGAGTGCGCCGTCGAGTGAGATTGCAAGTGCATCTATCCCCGCCCGTTCGATCGTCAGCGTTCGATGGGCCGCGGCGATGGCCTCGCTGTTGGCGAAGATGCGGGCAGGAGTGGTCATGGCGTCTCTTCAGGCGTTGAGGGATGGCGAGAGTTACCATGCGAGAGCCATCGATAGCCAGCGGCGGGTTCTGGCAACCATTGGTTAACCATGAGGTGCGTTTCTGTGAGAGGGCGCTTGTCGGTGCAGCGCTGATTCCAGTGATCGTTTCCGATGCACACATCTCGCCGTGCCTGTTTTGTCCTGGGGCTGTGCTCCGCTCTTGCCGCGCCGGCCGTCTCCGGCGCGCAGGAACAGGACATAGCCGCGCTGCTGCGTGGTTCGGCGATCGACAACGCTCCGGCTTCCAACCTGGCGTCATCGGCACCCGATGGCCTTGGCGATGCGCCGGTGCAGGAACAGGATCCCTTCGCGCCTCCCGGCGTGAAGATCGGCACCTTCATCCTGCGCGGCAGCCTCGACACTTCGGTCGGGCATGATTCCAACCCTCTGCGGGTGCCGAACGGGCGGGGTTCCGTTTTCACCCGGCTGGGCGGCGAGAGCGAGCTGAGAAGCAATTGGAGCCGCCATGCGCTTGAGGCGCAGGTCAGCGGCTCTTACACGCGGTATAGCAGCATAGATGAGGCTGATGCGCCGCGCCTCGACGCGTTGCTGCGCGGCCGTGTCGATGCGCGCGAGGATATCGAGATCGATGCTCTCGCGGGCATTCAGCTTGACACGCTCGAACCCGGTGATCCCGATACGCCGAACGGGCTCAGGGACCGTCCGCTGGTGACGGAACTGCGTGGAGTTGCCGGCGTGACCTACAAGCCGGGGCCATGGTCATTCCGCGCCGGAGGACGGGTCGAGCGCGATCTCTACGAGAACGGTCGTTTCATCAGCGGTGCGGTTCTGGACACCGGCGACCGTATCAACACGACCTATGCGCTGGATCTGCGCGGCGGTTACACGCTGTCGCCCAGGCTCGACACCTTCATCGAGGCGTCGATCGACCGGCGCGTCTACGATGACACCTTCGACCAGAACGGGCTGCAACGGGATTCGACGGGCTATTCGCTCGCTTCTGGCCTGCGCTATGACATGAGCGCGCTGGTTCAGGCCGAAATCAGGACCGGCTATCGCTGGCGGCGCTATGAGGATGCGAGCCTGCCCGACCTGTCAGGCATCACGGCGGACGCATCCATCGTCTGGTCTCCCACGGCGCTCACCACGGTGCGGCTCACCGCCGGAACATTGTTCGACGACACGACCCTCGTCGGCTCATCCGGAAGCGTCACCCATTTCGTTCGGGGCGAAATCACCCATGCCCTGCGCCGCAACATCGCCATTACGGCCGCGTTGCAGGCGGAACGGGCCGATTACAGCGGCATCTCGCGCACGGATGACGAGTTCAGCGGTGAATTGGGGCTGGAATGGCGATTCAACCGCCGGATGGGCATCCGCGCCAGCGCCGAGCACATGCGGCTGACCTCGGATGCGAGCGGCGCGGATTACACCGCGACGCTCTATCAGGTGGGACTGCGCTTCCGCTACTGAGCCT
>JBEBSP010000005.1:0-28949 GCA_040394255.1 Agaricicola taiwanensis
CGTAGCCGACCTCGCGGATGTGGCCGGACTGCTCGTCGCCCAGGAGATTGCCCGCCCCTCGGATATCGAGGTCGTGGCTGGCGAGTTGGAAACCCGCGCCGAGGGTGTCGAGCGATTGAAGCACCTTGAGGCGGCGTTCGGCGTTGGCCGAGATCGGCTTCTTCTCGGGCGTCGTGAACAGGGCGTAGGCGCGGGCCTTGGCGCGGCCGACGCGGCCCCGGAGCTGGTAGAGCGCGGCCAGGCCGAACATGTCGGCACGGTAGACGATGAGCGTGTTGGCGTTGGGGATGTCGAGGCCCGATTCCACGATGGAGGTCGACAGCAGCACGTCGAACTTGCCGTCGTAGAAGTCGGTCATGACGTCTTCCAGTTCACCCGCCGCCATCTGGCCGTGGCCGACCGCGACCTTGACCTCCGGCACCTGGGTTTCGAGGAAGTGGCGCACCTCGCCGATGTCGTCGATGCGCGGGCAGACGAAGAAGCTCTGGCCGCCCCGGTAGCGCTCGCGCAGCAGCGCCTCGCGCACGGTCAGGGGATCGAACGGCGAGATGAAGGTGCGCACCGTCAGCCGGTCGACCGGCGGGGTGGTGATGAGCGACAGTTCGCGCACGCCCGTCAGCGCCAGTTGCAGGGTGCGCGGGATCGGCGTCGCGGTCAGTGTCAGCACATGGACCTCGGCGCGAAGCTGCTTCAGCCGCTCCTTGTGGCTGACGCCGAAGTGCTGCTCCTCGTCCACGATGACGAGGCCGAGATCCTTGAACTGGATCGACTTGCCCAGCAGGGCGTGGGTGCCGACCACAATCTCGACGCTGCCGTCGGCGAGGCCCTCCTTGGTCTTCTTCATGTCCGCCGCCGAGACGAAACGCGAGGCCTGCGACACGGTCACCGGCAGGCCCCGGAAGCGGTCGACGAAGGTCTTGTGGTGCTGGCGGGCGAGCAGCGTCGTGGGCACCACCACGGCGACCTGCTTGCCGTTCATGACGGTGGCGAAGGCGGCGCGCAGGGCGACCTCGGTCTTGCCGAAGCCGACATCGCCACAGACCAGCCGGTCCATGGGACGGCCGGAGGCGAGATCGTCCAGCACGGCGTCGATGGCGGCCTGCTGGTCCTCGGTCTCGTCGTAGGGGAAGCGCGCGGCGAATTCGTCGTAGAGCCCGTCCGGCATGGTCATGCGCGGGGCTTCCTGGGTGATGCGCTGGGCGGCGATCTTGATCAGTTCGCCCGCCATCTCGCGGATGCGCTGCTTGAGCTTGGCCTTGCGCTGCTGCCAGCCGGCGCCGCCGAGCCGGTCGAGCGTCGCCTCGGTGTCCTCCGAGCCGTAGCGCGACAGCAACTCGATGTTCTCCACCGGCAGGAACAGCTTGTCGCCGCCGTGGTAGTGGAGTTCAAGGCAGTCGTGCGGCGCGCCGGTGACGTCGATGGTTTTGAGGCCGACGAAACGGCCGATGCCGTGGTCGACGTGGACCACGAGATCGCCCGCGTTGAGGCCGGTGACCTCGGTGAGGAAATCCTGTGCGCGCTTGGACTTGCGCCGTCCGCGCACGAGGCGGTCGCCGAGGATGTCCTGCTCGCCGATGACGGCGAGGTCGTCGGTCTCGAAGCCATGCTCGATCCCCAGCACCGCCAGCGCCACGGTCCCGGGCGGCAATGCCTGCACGTCGGCGAAGCGGCCGACGGTCTTGGCGTCCTTGAGGCCATGGTCTTCGAGCACCGTGGCGAGGCGCTCGCGCGCGCCCTCGCTCCAGGCGGCGACCACCACGCGCTTGCGCTGTGCCCTGAGGCCCTGGATGTGTCCCACGGCGGCGTCGAAGACATTGGCGTTGGGGTCGGCGCGCTCGGGCGCGAAATCGCGGCCCTGGCGGCCGTGGAAATCCATCGCGCCCGCTTCCGGCGCGGCTTCGAAGGCCGAGAGCTTCGCAACACCGAGACCATCAAGCCGGAGCCGCCATTCCTCGGGCGTCAGGTAGAGCTTCTCGGCGGGCAGCGGGCGGTAGGCGCCCTCGCCGCGCTTCAGCGCCTCCTGCCGGGCGTCGTGGTAATCCGCGATCTGGGCCAGCCGCTCGCCGATGGCGTCGTCCACCAGCGGATCGAGCGAGACGACCGCGCCGGGCGCGTGGTCGAACAGAGTTTCGAGGCCCTGGTGGAACAGCGGCAGCCAATGCTCCAGGCCCGGGTGGCGACGGCCTTCGCTGACGGCCTCGTAGAGCATGTCGTCTCGGGTTGGCGCGCCGAACAGAGCGACGTAATTCTGGCGGAAGCGGCGGATGGTCTCGGTGGTGAACTGGACCTCGCTGGTGGGCACCAGGTCGAGCGCCTTCATCTGGCCGGTGGAACGCTGGGTCTCCGGGTCGAACGGGCGGATCGATTCCAGCGTGTCGCCGAAGAAGTCGAGCCGCACGGGCTCGGCGAGGCCGGGCGGAAACAGGTCGACGATGCCGCCGCGCACGGCGTATTCGCCGGTGTCGCGCACGGTGCCGGCGCGCAGGTAGCCATTGTGCTCCAGCCAGGTGGTGAGATCCCGGGTGTCGATGGCGTTGCCGGGAGCCATGGACAGGCTCTGCCCCGCCATCAGGGAGCGGGTCGCGACACGCTGCACGGCGGCGTTGGCGGTGGTGAGGACCACGCGCGGCCTCTCGCCCTGCTTCGTGCGGGCGAGCCGTGCCAGCGTCGTCATGCGGCGCGCGGTGATGGCCGGGTTGGGTGAGGAACGGTCGTAGGGCAGGCAGTCCCAGGCCGGAAAGGCCAGCACCTCGACATCGGGCGCGAAGAAGGCCAGCGCGCGCTCGATGGCCGCCAGGCGCTCGGCGTCGCGCGCCACATGCAGCACGGCGGCGGGGGCGTCGCGGTTGGCACGCGCCTGCCCGCGAGCCAGATCGGCGATGACGAGGGCGTCGAGCCCCTCCGGCACGCGCGACAGCCCGAGGTGGCCGCCTTCCAGCAGGCGGCTGATGACGTCGAGGGTCTTCATGCCTTGGAGTCCGGCCTGAAGCCCGTGTAGAACGCGCGCAACCGCCTGAAGACAGGGGTTTCCTGCTCGGCGGGCACATCCTGCTTGCCGACGATCCAATCGTAGAGGTCGTGGTCCTGCGCATCGATCAAGCGCTCGAAATCGGCCACGTCCTCTTCGCTGAGGACGTCCAGCTCGGCGTCGATGAAGCGGCCCATGACGAGGTCCATCTCGCGGGTGCCGCGGTGCCACGCCCGGTAGAGGATGCGCCTGCGCGCCGGGTCGAGCCCTTCGCTGGAGCGGGTGGTGCCGGTCATGGGTCTGTTGTCCTTGATGCTTTGTCCAACGTTCGATAGCAATGTGGGAAGCCGATGTCAGCCGCCAATAGAGCGCCGCGTCGTCGCAATCCGGCGGGTGGAATTCCGGCCCGCAGAACAACCGGGACGGGATGGGGCGCGTATCATGGCTTTGGTTTGACCTGATACCATGCGCCCTCACGCCCTCACTCCTTATTTCGCCTCGCTCTCCGGCCTTCCGGGCATCGGCCCGAAAGTCCTGAAGAACTTCGCCCGGTTGCTGGACCGGGACGAGCCGCGCGTGCTCGACCTGCTGTTCCATCCGCCGACGGGCAGCATCGACCGGCGCGTGCGGCCCATGATCGCCGACGCCCAGCCCGACACCGTGGTCACCATCGGCATCACCGTCGAGGAGCATCGCGCCCCGCCGCGCGGCCGCCGGGGGCCATACCGCATCACCGGCTCGGACGGCACGGGGTGGATCACGCTGGTGTTTTTCCACGGCAACGAGGCCTATCTCCAGCGCGAATTGCCCGTGGGCGCGCGGCGCTGGGTGTCCGGCAAGCTGGAGATGTACGACGGCATGCTCCAGATGGTGCATCCCGACCGCATCCTCGACGAGGACGGCCTTGCGAAACTGCCGGCCTGCGAGCCGACCTATCCGCTGGTGGAGGGCCTGACCAGCGCCGGCGTCGGACGCAGCACGCGCGCGGCGCTGGAGCGGGTGCCCGCCCTGCCGGAATGGCTCGATCCGGCCTTTCTCCGGCAGCGCGGCTGGCCGGATTTCCGATCGGCGCTCGCGGCGCTGCATATGCCGGAGGCCCCCGAGGACATCGCGGAGGATGCGCCCGCGCGGCTGCGGCTGGCCTATGACGAACTGCTCGCCAGCCAGCTCGCGCTGGCGCTGGTGCGCGCCCGCTTCCGCGCCCAGCCCGGCGTGTCGCGGCAGGGCAGCGGCGCGCTGGTCGAGGCGATCGCCCAGTCCCTGCCCTACGCCCTGACCGGAGCGCAGGAACGGGCGCTGGCCGACATCCACGACGATCTCGCCGCGCCGAAGAAGATGCTGCGGCTGCTCCAGGGCGACGTCGGTTCGGGCAAGACCGTGGTGGCGCTGATGTCCATGGCCTATGTGGTCGAGGCCGGCGGGCAGGCCGCGCTGATGGCCCCGACCGAAATCCTGGCGCGGCAGCATCTGGCGACCATCGCGCCCATCGCCGAGGCGGTGGGCCTGCGCGTGCGGCTGCTGACGGGGCGCGAGAAGGGCAAGGAACGCTCAGGCATCCTCGAGGCGGCGGCTGCGGGTGATCTCGACATCCTGATCGGCACCCACGCCCTGTTCCAGGAGCATGTGGCGTTCAAGAACCTCGGCTTCGCCGTGGTCGACGAACAGCACCGCTTCGGCGTGCACCAGCGGCTGGCGCTGGCCTCCAAGGGCGAGGCCGTCGACGTGCTGGTGATGACCGCGACGCCGATCCCGCGCACGCTGGTCCTGACCTATTTCGGCGACATGGACGTCTCGGCGCTGGACGAGAAACCCGCCGGACGCCTGCCCATCGACACACGACTGATCGCGCTGGAACGGCTGGACGAGGTGGTCGCGGGCGTCGGGCGGGCGATGGCCAACGGCGCGCGGGTCTACTGGGTCTGCCCGCTGGTGTCGGAATCCGAAGTGCTCGACGTGGCGGCGGCGCAGGACCGATTCGAGCATCTCGCCGAAGCCTTTCCGGGCAAGGTCGCGCTGGTGCACGGCCAGATGAAGGGCGCGCAGAAGGACGCCGCCATCGCCGGCTTCCAGAGCGGCGCGACGCCGATCCTGATCGCGACCACGGTCATCGAAGTGGGCGTCAACGTGCCCGAGGCCACCGTCATGGTGATCGAGCATGCCGAGCGCTTCGGCCTCGCCCAGCTGCACCAGCTGCGGGGCCGCATCGGGCGCGGTGACCGGGCCTCGACCTGCCTCCTGCTCTACAAGGGGCCGCTGGGGCTGGTGGCCAAGTCGCGGCTGGAGATCATGCGCGAGACCGAGGACGGCTTCCGCATCGCCGAGGAAGACCTGAAGCTGCGCGGCGAAGGCGAGGTGCTGGGCACCCGCCAGAGCGGCGCGGTGGTGTGGCGCATGGCCTCGGTGGAGAAGCACGGCGAACTCCTGGAAGCTGCCCGGCGCGATGCGGCGCTGATCGTCGGCCAGGACCCGGAGCTGACCGGCGCGCGCGGCGAGGCGCTGCGGCACCTGCTCTATCTGTTCGAGCGCGACGAGGCGGTGCGGCTGCTCAGGGCGGGATAGCCCGCGTCAGGTCCTGGGCTTGTCCGAGGTCGCGGCCGGCAGAGGGATTTTCTCGCCCGCCATGAGTTGCCGGGCGCGATCCTCGGGCTGGATGATGCCCATGGACATCAAGAGCTTGAACGCCTCGTCCACCGTCATGTCGATCTCGATGATCGCCTCGGGCTTCATCATGATGAGATAGCCCGTGGTCGGATTCGGCGTGGTCGGCAGGTAGACGATCACATGCCCCTCTCCCGGCAGACCGGCCGCCAGCCTGCCGCGCGCGTTCTCGGAGATGAAGCAGATCGACCACAGACCCGGCCCCGGCCATTCGATCAGCGCGACCTTGCGCAGGCTGGAGCCGCCCTGCTTGAACACCGTCTCGAAGATCTGCTTCACGCCCTTGTAGAGCCCGCGCACGAAGGGCATGCGGTTGAGGATGCTCTCGCCCAGGTCGACGATCGAGCGCCCGATCAGGTTGGCCGTGAGGAAACCCAGCAGCGTCAAACCGATGAAGGCGACGACGAGGCCCACGCCGGGCACCGCGAAGGAGAGGTAGTTGTCCGGATTGTAGCTGGCCGGGATCCAGGGCTTGACCCAGCCGTCGATCAGGTCGATCAGCCACAAGGTGATGTAGAAGGTGATCGCCAGCGGCCCGGCGACCAGCAGGCCGGTGAAGAACCAGTTGCGCAGCCGCGCCATGATCCCGCGCCTCGGCGGTGGCGGGACGCTGAAATCGGTCAGGGTTATCTGTTCAGGTTCGGTCGGCTCGGTCATGGTCGTCGCGAGTCGTTGTCAATGATGTGTGATAGCACGCATAGCCCGGACATGCGGAAAGCCCTATGACATATCCGCCGCACGCATGTTGATCCGATGTCCGACAAGCTTCCCACACCCCTGCGCCCTCTTCCCCGGTCCCTGCGGATCACCCTCCTGACACTGGGCTGGGTCTGCGTGGCGCTGGGTATAGTCGGGCTGGCGGTACCGCTGATGCCGGGCACCGTGTTCCTGATCGTGGCCGCCGCCTGTTTCGCGCGCTCCTCGCCGCGGTTCGAGCGGTGGCTGATGACCCATCCACGGCTCGGTCCGCCGGTCGTGGCCTGGCGCCTGCACGGGGCGATCCCGCCGAAGATCAAGCTCATCGCCGTCGCCAGCATGTTGCTGTCCGGCGGGCTGCTGTGGATGAGCGGCGCGCCGCGCATGGTCGTCGCGGGCGTCACCCTCGCTCTGGTCGCTGTGGCGATTTTCATCGTCACCCGCCCGCCCGGTCCGAAGGACGACCTTCTCACTCCACCGTGACGGATTTGGCCAGATTGCGCGGCTGGTCGACGTCGGTGCCCATGAAGACGGCGGTGTGATAGGCGAGAAGCTGGACCGGCACGAGGCAGATCAGCGGCGACACGAAGGGATGGGATGATGGCACCACCAGCGTCTCACCGACGTTTCCGGCCTCCGCCGCGCCCTTCTCGTCCGTGATGAGGACGATCCGCCCGCCGCGCGCCGCCACTTCCTGCATGTTGGATACCGTCTTCTCGAACAGGTGATCGTAGGGGGCGATCACCACCACCGGCACGTTTTCATCGACCAGCGCGATAGGGCCGTGCTTCAATTCGCCCGCCGCGTAGCCCTCGGCGTGGATGTAGGAAATTTCCTTCAGCTTCAGCGCGCCTTCCAGCGCCACCGGGTAGCTGGTGCCGCGCCCGAGGTAGAGCACGTCGCGCGCCTTTGAAAAGCCCTTGGCCATGCCCTCGATGGAATGCTCCAGCTTCAGAACGTCCACGATCAGGCGGGGCAGTTCCGTAAGGGCCGCAACCAGTTCGCCTTCCTCGGCATCGCCCAGCACGCTGCGCGCGCGGCCCGCCGCAATGGCGAGGCAGGCGAGCACGGTCAGCTGGCAGCTCAGCGCCTTGGTGGAGGCGACGCCGATCTCGGGTCCGGCCAGCGTCGGGAAGACCACGTCGGCCTCGCGGGCGATGGTGGAGGTCGGCACGTTGACGATGGCGGCCGCCTTCATGCCCGACGACCTGCAGTGGCGCAGGCTGGCCAGCGTGTCGGCGGTCTCGCCGGACTGCGAGATGACCAGCGCAAGGCCGTTGGAGTTGAGCGGCGGCTCGCGGTAGCGGAACTCGGAGGCGACGTCGATATCGACCGGCATGCGGGCATAGCGTTCGAACCAGTAGCGCGCCACCAGTCCGGCGTAATAGGCCGTGCCGCAGGCGGAGATCGCGACCCGGTCGAGCCTGGCGAAATCGAACGGCAGGTTCTCCGGCAGGCTGACCCGGCCCGTGGCCATGTTGACGTAATGCGCCAGGGTGTGGCCGATGACTTCGGGCTGTTCGGCGATTTCCTTGGCCATGAAGTGGCGGTAATTGCCCTTGTCGACCAGGAAGCCGCCCGTGGCGGTGATCTGCACGGCCCGCTCCACCACCGCGCCGGAAGCGTCGCGCACCACAACCCCGTCATGGGTGACGACCGCCCAGTCGTCGTCGTCGAGATAGGCGATGCGGTCGGTGAAGGGAGCGAGTGCGATGGCGTCGGAGCCGAGGAACATCTCGCCGTCGCCGTAGCCGATGGCGAGCGGGCTGCCCTTGCGCGCGCCGATCAGAATATCCTCGCGGCCCTTGAACAGGAAGACCAGCGCGAAGGCGCCGCGCAGACGCTTCAGCACGGCGGACACGGCGGCCTCGGGGTCCGCGCCACGCGCCAGTTCGCGGTCGGTCAGATGGGCGACGACCTCGGTGTCGGTGTCGCTGGAAAAGGCCACGTCCACGGCGGCGAGTTCCGCCTTCAGCTCGGCGAAATTCTCGATGATGCCGTTGTGGACCACGGCAACGCGCTCGCCGGCGTGGGGATGCGCGTTGCGTTCGGTCGGCGCGCCATGGGTGGCCCAGCGGGTGTGGCCGATGCCGATCCGGCCGCCAAGCGGCGTGCGGACCAGCAGGGCTTCCAGATTGCGCAGCTTGCCCTCGGCGCGGCGGCACAGGAGCTGGCCGCCGTCGAAGGTCGCGACGCCGGCGGAATCGTAGCCCCGGTATTCGAGGCGCTTCAGCGAGTCGACCAGACGGTCGGCCACCGGCTCACGCCCGACGATGCCTACGATGCCGCACATTGGGGAATCCTTTTCTTCGTGGCTATGGGTGACTCGCGGCCCATCCTTCGAGACGGCCCTTCGGGCCTCATCAGAATGGGGTGAGAGGATGCGGAAAGGCTGAAGCTGCGCCCGTCCAGCCCACCACCCTCATCCTGAGGAGGCCGCCAAAGCGACCGTCTCGAAGGATGGGCCGAGAACACTGGCCCTTCCTTATGCGCAACGGCCCGAAACGCAAAATCACGATGGATTGCCGCCTGTTACGCCTTCTTCGCGTGGCGCGCCCGGAAGCCCTTCGCCCAACCGGCCTTTTCGAACTGCTGCCCGCGCGCCACCGCGAGCGCGTCCGGCGCGACATCGCGGGTGACGACGCTGCCCGAGCCGACGTAGGCGCCCGCGCCTATGTCCACCGGCGCGACCAGCGCCGAGTTGGAGCCGACGAAGGCGCCGTCGCCTATCCTGGTGTGACTCTTGGTGAAACCGTCGTAGTTGCAGGTGATGGTGCCGGCCCCGATGTTGGCTCCCGCGCCGATGGTGGCGTCGCCGATGTAGCTCAGATGATTGACCTTGGAGCCCACGCCGACATCGGTGTTCTTGATCTCGACGAAATTGCCGATACGCGATCCGGAGGCGAGCCGCGTACCGGGACGCAGCCGCGCATAGGGGCCGACCGAAGCCCCCTTGCACACATAGGCGCCTTCAAGATGGGAGAAGGCGTGGATCACGGCCTCCTCCTCCACCGTCACGCCCGGACCGAAGACCACGTTGGGCTCGACCACCACATCGGGCGACAGCGCCGTGTCTGCGGACAGGAACACCGTTTCCGGCGCGACCAGCGTCACGCCGCCGTCCATGGCGGCATTGCGCAGGCGGCGCTGGATCTCGGCCTCGGCCAGGGCGAGCTGGGCGCGGGTGTTGACGCCCTGGACCTCCGCCTCGGGGGCTTCCTGGACCACCGCTTCCAGCCTCGCCGCGCGGGCGGCCTCGACCACGTCGGTGAGGTAGAATTCGTTTTGGGCGTTGTCGCTGCCGATGGCGTCCAGCAGTTGGAGCGCGCGCGCGCCATCGATGGCCATGAGGCCGGCGTTGCACAGATCGACCGCGCGCTCGGCTTCGCTGGCGTCCTTGTGCTCCCGGATCGCCACGAGGTGCGTCCCATCGGTCAGCAAGCGGCCGTAGCCCGTTGGATCGGCCGCGCGAAAGCCGAGCACCGTAACCGCCGCCCCATCGGCCAGGGCCTGCCGAAGCGCACCGATGGTCCCGGCACGCACCAGCGGGGTGTCGCAGAACAGCACGATGAGATCGTCGTAGCCCTCAGCGATGCTGTCGCGCGCGGCCAGCAACGCGTGGGCCGTGCCGCGCCGCTCGGCCTGCACATGCACCGCAACCTCGCCGCCCGCGCGGCGCGCCTCAGCGGCGACGGCATCGTGGTCGGGGCCGACGCCCACGGCGACCGCATCAGAGCCCGCCGCGGCGGCGACCGCCATGGCATGGGCCAGCATGCTGCGTCCCGCGATCTTGTGGAGGGCCTTGGGATGCCTGGAACGCATGCGCGTTCCCTCGCCCGCGGCGAGAATGACGGTGAGGCAGCGGCGCGTGGTCATGACTGTCTCCGGCGCGGCGATGGTTTTTCATGGGACTTGAAGCGAATCAAGCGCAGTGACCTTACTGTGACGTGGAAACGAGACATGCAGACGTGAACCTACCGCAAGCCACCGAACCCGCGCCGCTTACGGACACCGTCGCGAAGACAAGGTCAAGACGGGGCACCTTCCTCTTGCCCGCGCTCTGGGGGCTGGCGGCCGTCCTGACCATTGGCGGCGTCATGTTCATTCCCGGCTTTCCCGGCAATCCGGCACAGGACAGCGAGGCTGATGCGCTGGTCACGGCCATCACCGGCAAGGCCGGCCAACCGGACGAGCCGCGCTCGGAACTGCAGCGCCTGACCGACCAGGTGGCGCGGCTGACCGCCGACCGGGACAAGCTGATCGCGCGGCTGGAAATCCTCGAACGCCAGATCGGGGCCAAGCCGCTGGCGGCGGCGCTGATGTCGCATCCGGATGTGCCCGTCATCACGGGCTCCATCAGCCGCGTTACGGACACGACAACGACCGCTTCACGCCGGGAATCCTTCCCGGACTCTCACGATCCGATGGCCATGCCGGACGGGCCTGTGCGCCGCATCGCCTTTGCGATCGACCTGGGCAGCGCTCCTTCCGTCGACCGGCTCAAGGATCGGTGGCTGGCCACCAAGGAGCTGTTCAAACCCACGCTGGACAAGCTGGAGCCCAAGGTGACCTTCGGGCGCACCAAGGACGGGGCGGTGGAGCTGCGGTTGCTCGCCGGACCGTTCCAGAACGCGCAAAGCGCGATACAGGCCTGCGCGGCGTTGCAGACCAGCGCAGCCACCTGCGAGCCGCGCCCCTTCGAAGGCGAATCGCTGCCTAAGTCCTGAATTGCAATGAATCGGGCTTGCAATCACGCCACTGATTTGCCCAATATCCGCCTCTATTCGGCCATATGAGGGGCAATTCGATGGCGACTGTCGTTATGATGAAGAATCCTAGCACCGGCCTCATCAAAAAGGGATTTTTCGGTTATTCGTGGACCTATCTGCTGTTCGGCTTCTGGGTGCCGCTCATTCGCGGCGAGTTGGGCGTCGCCGCCTTGCACCTTGTTTTTTCTTTCGTGACGTTCGGGCTGTGGCAGTTCGTTGTGTCGTTCCTGTATAACAAGCAGTACACGTCGCGGCTTATTTCGCAGGGCTACAGGCTGGCGGATACCCCGTCGCTCAACACCTTGGCTGCTGGCAAGATCGGCATTGATCTTTCCGCGCATCAAGACTTGTTGCCCGCATCCCCCGTTTAGGTTGTAAGTCTCGGCCTTGCGCTCCTATCATCCAGCTGGTTTGGCTCGCTCAGGACCGCTGATTGGTTAGGATACGCATGTCATATGGTAGCATTCAGCCGCGCCTCTTCAGGCTCTCTTTAATGCAAACCGGGCTCCTGGTCGTCATCACAGGCTGCGCCCTCGCAGCCGCCTTCGCGTTGCGCTACGGCCTTGTGGAGCCGCGCGACCTGACCATCCAGTGCGATGCCGGCGGCCAGACATTCGCCTGCCTCGTTCGGCGCGTCACGGTCGGTATTTTCCTCTGGTATGGATTCGGGCTTGTCGCGCTCGGCGCCGCCGTGCTCGGCCTGATACGGCCGTCGTTCCTGCTGTTGGCGGTGGCGGGTCTCGCGGGCGCTTTTGGCCTCGTGCTCTATAACACGACGATGGCCGCCGCCGCGCTCAGCCTCTTGCCATTGATGTTCGCGCGGCCCCGCCCCACACCAGATTTCGCGCCAGAATGAGCAAGGCCGCTACGAGCAGCAGCGCCTGGATGTTCTGAATTCCCTCGATCGCGAGGATGCCGATAGCACCAAGCCCGGTGATCCCCCCGAAGATGTGTTCGGCCCGCGTCGTCGCCGGCACGCCGCCCCGCAGCGGAACGATGCTTGCCGACATGGCAATCACGATGAAAGGCGCAATCGGGAAATCGCGGTAGCGCGGATCGAACACCAGCCCCAGCACGATGAAGACGGCCATGACGCCCGCCAGGGCAAGACCGAGGCCGAACCAGCGCGCGGCGCGCCGGCCCGGGGCATGAGGGCCCAGGTCCGCCAGCGGGCGGGGGGGGATCGTGCGCATGCGCAGGCTGGCCGCCAGCATGGGCAAGGCGATGGTCAGGAGACCCAGGATCAGGCTGCGCGCGCCGGAGGGCAGATCGCGCACCTCATAGAAGGCGCTTTCGGCGGTCGCGCCAAGTCCGGAGCCCGCGACGGCCGCAACGGCGGCAAGGGCCAGCCAGTCACGTATGCCCACGGGCCAGGTCGAGCGACGGGCCGCCTGCTGCCCGATCCCCAGGATCACACCTGCGAAGAGGATGCCGGCGACGGCCTGATAGCGCCAGCGCTGGTGATCGGAGACGGCCGCGCCGAGCTCGAACTTCGGCAGACGGCTGTCGGCGTCGAGAATGCCCCAGTGGCCGCCGACGGTGCCCTCGAGCACGCGCTTCCACGGCTGGTCGAAGGCCTCGATCAGATTGACGTCGAAGCCGTTCTCCGTGGCGGAGGCGAGGATTTCCTGGATGACACGCGCCTGATTGCTGGGGCTGGGATAAGCCGCCTCGCGCATGCGCCCCTGGCTCGGCCAGCCGGTCTCGCCAATCAGGATGTCCTTGCCCTCGAACAGCTGATCGCCGATCCGCTGGCGTATGGCGATGACATGCTTTGCGGCCTCGGAGGCGGCGACGGGGTCGTCCTCCCAGTAGGGCAGGATATGAACCGTTATGAAATCCACGGCGCTGGCGAGGGACTCGTTCTGCTCCCAGAATTCCCAGACGTCGGCGTAGGTGACCGGCGTTGGCACCTGCCGCTTCACCGAGCTGATGATGGCGCGCAACGTGTCGGGGGCGAGCTCGCGCCGCAGCAGGACCTCGTTGCCGACGATGACGGCGCGGATGCTTTCGGGGTGTTCGCGCGCCGTCCTGATGCCCAATTCGATTTCCCTGGCGTTGGCGGCGGGATCGCGTCCGAGCCAGATGCCCAGCAACACCTTCATCCCGTGACGGGCGGCGATTTCCGGAACACGGTCCAGCCCCTGCCCGACCGAATAGGTTCGCACGCAGGAGGTCATGGTCTTCAGATGCAGGAGATCGGATTCGATCGCCTCGGGGCTGGCGGCGTAGCTCTCATCGAAGGGCGTCTCGCCGCGCCGGAAGGGCGTGTAGGACAGGCACGGCAGATCGGAAGCGCTGGCCGCGACCTCGGGGGGCATCGGCACGGGGCGCCCCATCCACCACCAGAAGGCGGCGATGGCGATTGCAACCGGCACGAACAGAACGATTGACAGAGCACGTGTCACGAGAGATTCCCCCTGTCCTTCCGCGATAGCATTCACGCCGCCGTGAAAGCGACAAATTTTCGATCACAGTGGACTTTGTTCCCTTCACCTCCCACACGGAGTGCTGAACGTCGATGTTACGACGCTCTTACAAAAGTGCGGCGGCAGTTGCCGCACTGGTGCTTTCCCATGGCATCGCTTTCGCGCAAAGCCCATCCACGGACACCGCCCCCGCCGCTCCCGAACCCGCGCAGCAGGCGGGCAAGCCGGAGACGGGCCGGGAGGAGTGCCGCTGGTCCGGCAAGCGCGTCATCACCCTGCTATGGCGGGATGACATCAATGGCGCGCGCGAGCAATTGCGCTTCTTCGATCGTTTCGGATGCCCCGACACACGCCTGCGCGATGCATTCCGTTGCGTCATCCGGAGCGGCGAATTCGATCCGCAGAAACCCGAGAGCGTGGCCGCCATGGTCGAGCAATGCTGGAGCGATCCGGACAGCGAGATCGAATCACCGCCTCTGACACCACCAGCCGCACCAAGTCCAGCGGCACAATGACGCAGAGCGGCCTTTTTCGCCGCAACGCAGCACCAGACTGGAGTTGAGCCGATGACGAAAGTCTCCGCCTCTGATATGGATCGCCGGAATTTCCCGGCAGTCTCTGGCAACTCCAGTTTATCGAACATGCGCAAGGTCATTTTCGCCCTGGCGGCGGTCGCGTGCGCGCACGGCGCGTTCTGGGCACTGACGCGTGGAAGCGTGGAAGCGCCTGCCGCGCCGCAGCGCCTTTCCAGCCTTTCCTTCGCTCCCTACGAGCCGTCCGCCGACGCCGAAGCCGGTGAAAGCACGACGCGCGAGCGCATCAAGAAGGATCTGGCCGCCGTCGCTCCGCTGACGAAGTCGATCCGCACCTATGCGGTCACGGCCGGGCTGGAGCATGTGCCGGAGCTTGCGGCCGAACATGGCCTCAAGGTCACGCTCGGCGCCTGGCTCGACAAGGACGACGAACGCAACGAGCGCGAGATCAGAGCCGCCGTCGACCTCGCCCGCAAGAACCCCAATGTCTCCAGCCTTGTGGTCGGGAACGAAGTGATCCTGCGCCGCGACAAGACCGTGCCGGAGATGATCGAGTTCCTGCGCCGCGTGAAGGCGGAAAGCCCGGTGCCGATCACCACCGGCGAGGTCTGGCACGTCTGGCTCGCCCATCCGGAACTGGCGTCGGCGGTCGACTACATCGCCGTCCACATCCTGCCCTACTGGGAAGGCATGTCGAACAAGGACGCGGTGGATCACGCCTTCATCATCTATGAGAAGCTGCGCCGCGCCTTTCCCGGCAAGCACATCGTCATCGCCGAGTTCGGCTGGCCGAGCGCCGGTCACAACATCAAGAACGCGCAGCCGGGCGCGTTCGAGCAGGCACAGACCATCCGCGAGTTCGTGGCGCGCGCGGCGTTGCGCGGCGTCGACTACAATCTCGTCGAGGCCATCGACCAGCCGTGGAAGCACTTCGAGGGCAGCGTCGGCCCCTATTGGGGCATGCTGAACTCCGACCGCGCGCCCAAATTCGCGCTCAACGGCCCGATCACGGACGCCTCCTGGCAGACCAAGGCCGGGGTCGCGATCCTGCTCGGCTTCCTGCTGTCGATCCCGATCTTCACGCTGCGCCGGCCGACCTTCGCGCAGGCCGCGACGCTGGCCGTCGCGGCCAATGCTGTCGGCGCATGGGGCGCCCTGCTGGTCGATTTCTGGCTGACCCATTATTTCGTGCTCGGCGCGCAGATCGCCATGGTGATCGGCACGCTGTTCCTGATCCCGCTGGCCATCATCATCCTGGCGCGCTCCGAGGAGATGGCCAACATCACCTTCGGCGCGGCGCCGGGCCGCCTGCTGCGCCGCCGCCCGGATGCCGCGCTGACGCATGCTCCGAAGGTGTCGATCCACATTCCGGCCTATCGCGAGCCGCCGGAGATGCTGAAGAAGACTCTCGACAGCGTCGCCGCCCTCGCCTACCCGAACCTGGAATGCGTCGTTGTCATCAACAACACGCCTGATCCGGCACTGTGGCAGCCGATCGAGGAGCACTGCCGCCTGCTGGGCGACCGCTTCAAATTCCTCAACATCCAGAATCTCGAAGGCTTCAAGGCGGGCGCACTGCGCGTCGCGCTGGAACACACCGCGCCGGATGCCGAGATCATCGGCATCATCGACGCGGACTATGTGGTGGCGCCCAACTGGCTGTCCGACGTGGTGCCCGCCTTCAACGATCCCAAGGTCGGCATCGTCCAGGCGCCGCAGGACCACCGCGACGGCGCGCAGAGCCACGTGCACGGCTGGATGAACACCGAATACGCCGGTTTCTTCGACATCGGCATGGTGGAGCGCAACGAGATCGGCGGCATCGTGGTGCATGGCACCATGTGCCTGATCCGCCGCGCCGCCATGGTCGATGCCGGAGGCTGGTCGTCGGACACGATCTGCGAGGACACCGATCTCGGCCTTGCCATCATGGAACGCGGCTGGGCCGCGCATTACACCAACGAACGCTATGGCTGGGGCCTTCTTCCCGACAGCTACGAGGCGTTCCGCAAGCAGCGTCACCGCTGGGCCTTCGGCGGCGTGCAGATCGCCGTGAAGCATCTTCGCCGCTTCTTCGACGGCTCGACGCGCCTGACCAAGGAACAGCGCCGCTCCTACCTGATCGGATGGCTGAGCTGGATGGGATCGGAAACGGTGGGCGTCGGCATCGCCATCATGAACCTGCTGTGGGTTCCCGTGGTGGCCTTCGGCGGGATCGCCATCCCCGAGATGATCCTGACCATCCCGGTGCTGGTCGGCTTCGCGGTCTATCTGCTGCATTTCGCGGGTCTCTATGCCCAGCGCGTGCGTCACTCGCCGGCCGTGACCGCTGGCGCCGCCGTCGCCGCCATGAGCGTCCAGCTCACGGTGGCGCGCGCCGTGTTCGAGGGTCTGGTGAAGCAGCACATGCCGTTCATCCGCACCGCGAAAGGCGGGGCGACGGCCCGCGCGCGGCAGTATCCGGCCTTCTGGGAGGCGGTGCTTTCCGGCCTGCTCATCGGCGGCGCGGTTCTGCTGCATGTCACCAATTCCGACGAGATCAGCGAGATCAACCTCTTCGCCGTGGTGCTGATCGTACAGAGCCTGCCGTTCGTGGCGGCGGTCATCATCGCCTCGCTCGAACGTTCGCGTCTCAACGATCCCGCGGTTCTGCGCGGCTGGCGCCAGAGGCTGGCGTTTTCCACGGCGCGGACACAGGCGCTGCCCGCCCCGGCCGCCGCGAACATGGACGACTTCAAGCTATGAAGCACTAACCATGGCGCTCCAGCGCCATGGTCTCTCCATGGAATCTCCCAAGATCGATCATATTGCTGAACGGATTGTCCGCGATGCTCGTTTCCAACGAACGGCGTGCGCAATCACGTCCGCAAGGGGGAGAGCATCATGCGTAACAGCATCCTTGCAGGTATAGCAGCAATCGCCATGGCCCTCGGCCTCGGCGCGCTCATCACGGCATCCTATGAGAGCCGCCGCATGAGCTATGGCCTGAATGTCATCGAAGATGGGCGAGCCTCGGTCGATGAGCCGACACTTGATCCTGAGAGTGTGAGCAACACCATCGCCCGATAGCGTTGATCCGAATGTCCTGACATACCCCTGTTTTGGCTTGACCCGGCGAGGTCGCATACGTAGCTTCCGCGCGGCATGGGAGCGCGTAGCTCAGTTGGTAGAGCACGTGACTTTTAATCATGGGGTCCAGGGTTCGAATCCCTGCGCGCTCACCATGCGGAACCTGACGTTTTTCACCTCGTTCGGGTGAGGACGATGGTAAAGCGCGTGCGGAAGGCCAATCTAGACGGCATGGACGCCACCGCAATCTTTTCCTCCCAGACCTTCCGCAACGCCATGGCCCGTGTGCCGACGGCCGTCCACATCGTCACCACCGACGGCCCCCATGGGCGCGGCGGCATGACGGCCTCGGCGGTTTGCCCGGTCACGGATGCTCCGCCGACGCTGCTGATCTGCCTCAACCGGGCCAGCCGCACCAACCGCCTCATCAAAGCCAATGGCGTGCTTGCGGTGAATACCCTGCGCGCCGAGCAGCACGAACTGTCGCGGGCCTTCGCGGGGCAGCGCGGCCTGTCGATGGACGGGCGATTTGGTGAAGCCGAGTGGACCACGCTGAGCGGCTCGTCTCCAATCTTGACCGATGGCTTTGCCGCCTTCGATTGTCGGGTGACCGAGATCAAGGACATCGGCAGCCACAGCGTCATCTTCGCGGAGATCATAACGCTGAAGATGGATGCCGGGGCCTCAGCTCTCGTCTATGCGGACCGGCGGTATCAGCCACCGGCATTGTAAGGGTGGGCGCCGCGTGCCGCCATCAGGCGTAGGGCGGGATATCGCCGCGCGCCCAGCCCTCTTTTGTCCGGGCCACATAGTCGGCATAGCATCCATCGGCGATGGCACGCCGCGCGCCGGCCATCAGACTCTGGTAATAGCCCAGGTTGGCCCAGGTGTTCAGCACCATGCCGAGGATCTCGTTGGAGCGGATCAGGTGGTGCAGGTAGGCGCGTGAGTAGCGGCTGGCGACCGGGCAGTCGCTCTCCGGGTCCAGCGGGCGCGGATCGTCGGCATGGCGGGCGTTCTTGAGGTTCACCCGTCCGAAACGGGTGAAGGACAGCCCGTGCCGCCCCGCCCGCGTCGGCATCACGCAGTCGAACATGTCGATGCCGCGCGCCACCGATTCCAGGAGATCGTCCGGCGTGCCGACGCCCATGAGATAGCGCGGCTTCGTCTCGGGAAGCTCTGGCGTCACGGTTTCCAGCATGCGCAGCATGACGTCCTGCGGCTCGCCCACGGCCAGCCCGCCGACCGCATAGCCGGGAAAATCCATGCCGACCAGCGCGCGCGCCGACTGAAGCCGCAGGTCCGGCAGGTCGCCGCCCTGGACGATGGCGAAGACCGCCTGCCCCGGTTTGCCGGAGAAGGCCGCGCGCGACCGCTCCGCCCAGCGCAGTGAGAGCTGCATGGCCTTGTCGATGGCGGCACGCTCGTTCGGCAGGCTGACGCATTCGTCGAGCTGCATCTGGATGTCGGAGCCGAGCAGGCCCTGTATCTCCATGCTGCGCTCGGGCGTCAGCATGTATTTCGAGCCGTCGATGTGGGAGGCGAAGGCGACGCCTTCCTCGGTGATCTTACGGGTGGCGGCCAATGACATCACCTGGAAGCCGCCTGAGTCGGTCAGGATGGTATGCGGCCAGTCCATGAAGGCATGGAGCCCGCCGAGCCGCGCGACGCGCTCCGCGCCGGGCCGCAGCATCAGGTGATAGACGTTGCCCAGCACCACGTCGGCTCCGGTCGCGCGGACCTGCTCGGGAAGCATGGCCTTGACGGTCGCGGCGGTGCCGACGGGCATGAAGGCGGGCGTGGCGACCGTTCCATGCGCCGTCGTGATGACGCCGGTCCGGGCCTGGCCGTCCCGCGCGTGAACATCGAAGGAGAAGGCCGTCACCGGAGTGTCTCCGGAAAGAGCAGGCTTGCGTCGCCGTAGGAGTAGAAGCGGTAGTCGGAAGCGATGGCATGGGCATAGGCGCGCTTCATCCGGTCCAGCCCCGCGAAGGCCGAGACCAGCATGAACAGCGTCGAGCGCGGCAGGTGGAAATTGGTCATGAGCGCATCGACGGCCCTGAAACGGTAGCCCGGCGTGATGAAGATGTCGGTCGCGCCAGCCCATGGCCGCACGACGCCCGCCTCGTCTGCCGCGCTCTCCAGCAGGCGCAGGGAGGTGGTCCCCACGGCAATGATACGCCCTCCGGCGGAGCGCACCGCCGCAATCCGGGCGGCGGCGGATTCGGATACATGGCCGGTTTCGCTGTGCATCCTGTGCGAGCGCGTGTCTTCGACCTTGACGGGCAGGAATGTCCCGGCACCGACATGAAGCGTTACAGAACAAATATTTATACTATTTTTCTCAAGTTTCGCACGAAGTTCATCGGTGAAATGCAGGCCGGCCGTGGGAGCCGCGACGGCGCCCTCCTCCCGTGCGAACAGGGTTTGATAGTCGCTGAGGTCCTGAGCGTCGGGCTTGCGCTTTCCGGCGATGTAGGGCGGCAGCGGCATGGTGCCATGCCCGGCGATGGCTTCATCGAGAGCCGGACCATGAAAATCGAACCCGAGGGTAACCTCGCCGCCCTCGCCTTTGGCCAGCACGCGCGCGTCGAGATGCTGGATGAAGCAGAGATTGGCATCACCGCCAAAGCGGATGCGGTCGCCCTCCTCCAGCTTGCGCGCCGGCTTCACGAAAGCCTTCCAGGTCGAGCCGTCGATCCGCTGGTGAAGCATGGCCTCGATCCGCGGTTCCGTGCCGCCACGCGCCACCCGTTGGCCCGTAAGGCGCGCGGGAATGACCCGCGTGTCGTTCACAACCAGAAGATCGCCCGGCCGCAGAACGTCCGGCAGGTCTGCTACCGCACGGTCCTCAAACTCTCGGTCGGCTTCCGGCCGCACGACCAGCAGGCGCGCGGCCTCGCGCGGGCTGACCGGGCGCAATGCGATGCGATCTTCCGGCAGATCGAAGTCGAAGAGCGAGACGTCCATGCGCCGGGCGGCCCCTTACCCCAAGGACACGAGCAATGCGCCGACGAACAGAAGCACCATGCCGGCCGCACGGGCCAGCGTGATGCTTCGTTCGGCGACATCGATCAGTCCGAAATGGTCGATGAAAGCGCCCGCCGCGAGCTGGCCGGCGATGGCGAAGGAGGCCAGCGCCGCCACACCGATGCGCGGCACGAGGAAGGTGGCCAGGGCGACGAAGCAGGCGCCGATCAGTCCGCCCAGCACCCAATAGCCCAGGGGAACGGAGCGCCAGGAGGGGCTGAGCGCCGCGAATTGCCCGGAGAGGGCCGCGACGGCAATGAGCGCCATGGTGCCGACGGAAAAGGACACCGTAGCGGCCAGAACGGTCGACCCGATCCCCTTGGCCAGGGAGGCATTGACCGCGCCTTGCACCGAGAGCCCGATGCCCAGCAGAAGGGCTACCGCCCCAAGGGCAAGCTGCGCGATCATCTCATCCTCTTGATGTTACGCGACGTCGGCGAGGACGCGCGCGCTGACGATCTTGTCCGGGTTCTGCACCGGCTCGCCGCGCTTGATCTTGTCGACGTTCTCCATGCCTTCGACCACCTCGCCCCAGACGGTGTACTGGCCGTCGAGGAAGGAGGCATCGTCAAAGCAGATGAAGAACTGGCTGTCGCCGGAATCCGGGCTGGCGGCGCGGGCCATGGATGCCGTGCCGCGCAGGTGCTTGCCCTTGTTGAACTCGGCCTTCAGCTTCGTGCCGGAACCGCCCATGCCGGTGCCGGTGGGATCGCCGGTCTGGGCCATGAAGCCTTCGATGACGCGGTGGAAAACGACGCCGTCGTAGAAATTCTCACGCGCCAGTTCCTTGATGCGCGCGACATGGTTCGGCGCAAGATCGGGACGCAGGCGGATCACCACCGAGCCTTTCGTTGTTTCGAGTACGAGCGTGTTCTCGGGATCGCGATCGCTCATCAACATTCTCCTCTGGTTTTCGTCTTACTTGCCGACCGTCACGCGGGTGACGCGGTCGGGAGTGGGCACCATGCCGTTGTCCGCCTTCGAACCGGCGTTCAGTTTGTCGACGTTCTCCAGCCCCGAGGTCACTTCGCCGACGACGGTGTATTGGCCGTCGAGGAAGCTCGCATCCGCCGTCGTGATGAAGAACTGGCTGTTGGCGCTGTTGGGGCTGCCCGCCCGCGCCATGCCGACCACGCCGCGCTGGAACGACACCTTGGTGGAAAATTCCGCCGGAAGGTCGGGATACCTGGAGCCGCCGGTACCGGTGCCCGTCGGATCGCCGGTCTGGGCCATGAAGCCCTTGAGGACCCGATGGAACGGCACGCCGTTGTAGAAACCTTCGTTCGCCAACGTGGTCAGGCGTTCGGCGTGTTTCGGCGCGAGGTCGTCGCGCAGCTTTATCACCACGGGGCCTTTGGTGGTCTCAAGCGTCAGCGTGGCTGCCTGAGCGGAAACGGCGGCGGCGGCGAGCATGCCGATGCCGGCGATCATCGTGGCGATGGGGCGCATGTGTGACTCCTGGAGAAAAGATCAGCGGCGATCGAACGACGCCAGAAGCGGCGCGACGACAGCGGGTGGAACGAAGGCGGAGATGTCGCCGCCCATGGATGCGATCTGGCGCACCAGCGTGGCGGTGATGTGACGGACGGACGGGGATGCGGGCAGAAACACCGTGGTGATGCCGGGCGCCATGCCGCCGTTCATGCCGGCAAGCTGCATCTCGTAATCGAAGTCCGAGCCGTCGCGCAGGCCACGGATGAGAAGGCTGGCTCCCACATCCGCCGCCGCCGTGACCGTCAGGCCATCGAAGGTCTGGACATCCAGGGCGACGCCTTCGGATTCCGCGACAGGGCCGCAGGTCTCCCGGATCAACGCGATGCGCTGATCCGCCGTGAGCCGGGGCGTTTTTCCGGGATGAACGCCGACGCCGACCACGAGTTTGTCCACAAGCCGACAAGCGCCACGAATGACGTCCAGATGGCCGTTGGTAACCGGATCGAAACTACCTGCGTAGAAACCAGTATGTGTCATGAGCGTCGGCTTAGCCTGCCCAGCCTCCGCCCGCAAGCGCGGGCTGAACGGGGGATGAACGCCGCGCTCAGGGACAGATCAGCTTGCCTGTTGCAGTCTGTCGCCGTGTTCAGGAGTACCGTCATGAAGAGCTTCGCTCAAACGCTCGTGGTTCTTGCTTTGGCAGGCGGACTGGGACTGTCGCTCGGCAAGCTGGCCCAGGCGGCCGGCCCTCATGCCACGGAACAGGTCACGATCCATCAGGCCGGCTGAAAGACGGGCCAAGAATGGGTGATGCCGTCTGCAAGCGGAGCCTTCCATGCTCCGGTGCTTGAAAACCACTGTTTTCACTGTGGTCTGACCCATCCCTGAACAATCTCCGTGAGGGCATCAGCCCTCCGCGTTGTCCTCACCCGCCTCGCCACCCTCATCGTCTTCGCCTTCGTCGTCGCTGACGCGCTCGACCGAGACGACTTTTTCCTTCTCGGCCGTGTTGAACACGATCACACCCTGGGACACACGCCCGACGGTGCGGATGCCATCGACCGGGCAGCGGATCAACTGGCCACCGTCGGTCACCAGCATGATCTGGTCCGCGTCCTCCACCGGGAACGAGGCCACCAACTGGCCGTTGCGGGCATTCACGGCCATGGCGACGATGCCTTTGCCGCCACGGTTGGTGATGCGGTACTCGAAGGATGAGCTTCGCTTGCCGTATCCGTTCTCGGAGACCGTGAGGATGAACTGCTCGGCGGCGCTCATCTCGGCGTAGCGTTCCTGGCTGAGCTGGCCGCCTTCGGACACTTCCTCCGCATCGGCTTCGATCTCGACGACGGTATCATCCCCCTCGCCGCCGTTCACGTTGCGGCGCATCTTGAGATAGGTGACGCGCTCGTCGGCCGTGGCGTCGATGTGGTGGATGATCGCCATGGAGATGATCCTGTCGCCATCCTCCAGACGGATGCCACGCACGCCGATCGAGTCGCGGCCCTTGAACACGCGCACGTCGTCCACCGAGAAGCGGATGCACTGACCCCTGGCGGTGGTCAGCAGCACGTCGTCCTGCGGTCCGCACAGCTGGACGTCGGCGATGGCCTCGCCCTCCTCCAGCTTCATGGCGATCTTGCCGCCACGGTTGACGTTGAGGAAATCCGCCAGCGCGTTGCGGCGCACCGTGCCGCCGGTGGTGGCGAACATGATCTCGTTGCGCTCCCAGGCGCTCATGTCCTCGGGCAGTGTGATGATCGAGGTGATGCGCTCGTCGGGATCGAGCGGCAGCAGATTGACGAAGGCCTTGCCGCGCGACTGGGGCGCGGCCAGCGGCAGGCGCCAAACCTTCATCTTGTAGACCTGGCCCTTGGACGAGAAGAACAATACCTCGGCATGGGTCGAGGCCACGAACAGCCGGGTGACGAAATCCTCATCCTTGGTCGACATGCCGGACCGGCCCTTGCCGCCGCGCCGCTGCGCCCGGTAGGCCGCCAGCGGCACGCGCTTGACGTAGCCGGTGTGGGACACGGTGACGACCATGTCCTCGCGGGCGATGAGGTCCTCGTCCTCCATGTCGCCATCGGATTCGATGATCTCGGTCTTGCGCGGCGTGGCGTGGGCCTGGCGCACTTCGAGAAGCTCGGCCTTGACGATCTCCAGCACGCGGGCGCGCGAGCGCAGGATGTCCAGATAGTCGGCGATCTCCTTGCCGAGCTTGTCCAGCTCGTCGCCGATCTCGTCGCGCCCGAGCGCCGTCAGCCTCTGGAGGCGCAGGTCGAGGATGGCTTTGGCCTGTTCGCCCGACAGCCGGTAGGTGCCGTCCTCCGACATGCGGTGGCGCGGGTCGTCGATCAGGGCGATCAGCGGGGCGACATCACGGGCCGGCCAGTCGCGGGACATCAGGCTTTCGCGCGCCGTCGCCGGATCGGGCGCGGTGCGGATCAGGTGGATGACCTCGTCGATGTTGGCGACCGCGATGGCGAGGCCGACCAAGATATGCGCCCGGTCGCGCGCCTTGCCGAGCAGGAACTTGGTGCGCCGGCCGACCACCTCCTCGCGGAAGGCGACGAAGGCGACCAGCATGTCGCGCAGGTTCATCAGCTCCGGACGGCCGCCGTTGAGCGCAACCATGTTGACGCCGAACGAGGTCTGGAGCTGTGAATAACGGTAGAGCTGGTTCAGCACCACCTCGCCCACGGCGTCGCGCTTCAGTTCGATGACGATGCGCATGCCCTGGCGGTCGGATTCGTCGCGCAGGTCGGCGATGCCCTCGATGCGTTTGTCGCGCACCAGATGGGCGATGGCCTCCACCAGCGAGGCCTTGTTCACCTGATAGGGAATTTCGGTGACGACGATGGCTTCGCGGTCCTTGCGGATTTCCTCCACGGTGGCGCGGCCGCGCATGATGATGGAGCCGCGCCCGGTGGCGTAGGCCTGCCGGATGCCCGCGCGGCCGAGGATGAGGCCCGCGGTCGGGAAATCCGGACCCGCGATGATCTCGTTCAATTCCTCGGTGTCGATCTCCGGCTTGTCGATGTAGGCGAGGCAGGCGTCGATCAGTTCGCCCAGATTGTGCGGCGGGATGTTGGTCGCCATGCCGACGGCGATGCCGCCCGCGCCGTTGGCCAGAAGATTGGGAAACCGCGCCGGAAGGACCGTCGGCTCGCTTTCGGAATTGTCGTAGTTGTCCTGGAAGTCGACGGTGTCCTTGTCGATATCCGACAACAACGCCAGGGCCGGCTTCGCCAGCCGGACCTCGGTGTACCGCATGGCGGCGGGCATGTCGCCGTCGACCGAGCCGAAGTTGCCCTGCCCGTCGACCAGCATCAGCCGCAACGAGAAGTCCTGCGCCATGCGCACCAGCGCCATGTAGACCGAGGCGTCGCCGTGCGGATGGTATTTACCGATGACGTCACCGACGATGCGGGCCGACTTGCGATAGGGCCTGTCCGGGTAATAGCCGGATTCGTTCATGGAATGCAGGATGCGCCGATGCACCGGCTTCAGCCCGTCGCGCACGTCCGGCAGCGCACGGGAGACGATCACGCTCATGGCGTAATCGAGATAGGAGCGCTTCATCTCATCGGTGATGGAGATGGGGCGTATGTCCTGGTCGGACGGCCCGGCAGGCGGCATCGGTCGATCGGTATCGGACAAGGCGGAAACCCAGTTTTTTCAGGTGCTTCTGTATAAGTGATTCCACCTTGGCAGGCGACTCCTTCGGCTGCTTTTTCCCTGTTAATTTCCCTCTTGTTTTCAAATGCTTACAAGATGATGCCAAACAATCAAAATGGCTTTGTGGCGCCGGTGTGGCTGTGTGGGCGCTTCCGTTGGCGGTATTGCCGCGTCTTTTGGCCCAAAACTGGAATCCACTTTCGCTGAAAGCGCTCTAATCTCGTGTCTTCCATCCGACTCGCGTTTCCGGAGCAGAACGGTCCAGCACATGTCCCTCGAGCTTCTGACATCCGCCCTCGTCACCCTCCTGGTGACCGTCGACCCGCCCGGCCTCGCGCCGATCTTCCTCGCGCTCACGGTGGGCATGACCGGCGCGGAACGCCGCTCGGTCGCGGTGCGGGCCTGTCTGATCGCAACCGTCATCCTGGCGGCATCGGCGCTGGCGGGGGACTGGCTGTTGCGCCAGCTCGGCATCACCCTGCCCGCCTTCCGCATCGCCGGCGGGCTGTTCCTGTTCTGGGTGGCGTTCGAGATGGTGTTCGAGAAGCGCACGGAACGCAAAGCGCAGACTGCCGAGACGGCGATCACCATCGATCACATCAAGTCGATCGCGGCCTTCCCGCTCGCCATACCGCTGATGGCAGGCCCCGGCGCGATCACGGCGGCGATCCTGTCGGCGGGCCGCGCCGGCGGAGAGCCGCTGATGCTGGCCGGATTGATCGGGGTGGTCTGCGTGGTGACGCTCACCTGCCTGATGGTCTTTCTCGCGGCGGAGAAGCTGGAGCGCTTCCTCGGCACCACGGGGCGCATCCTGCTCGGACGGCTGCTGGGCGTGATCCTCGCCGCGCTCGCCGTCCAATTCGTCATCGACGGGGTGAAGGCGGCGATGGCGGGGTGAACGACCCCGTTCATCCCGATCAGATCGTGTAGACGAAATCCGCCATGACATCGCGCCCGAAGCGTTCCATCTCGGCGAGCGTGCGCTTGTCGAGCACCTGGGCGAGGGCTTCGCGCGCCTCACGCATCAGATGGCGCACCTTGCAGGTCTCCTCGCTGTCGCAATCCTGGCATCGCGCGTAGAAATTGCGACTGACGCAGGGTACAGCCGCCAGTGGGCCTTCGAGCACCCGGATGATGTCGCCGACAATGATATCCTGGGAACGGCGGGCGAGAATGTAACCTCCTCCGCGCCCCGGTTTGGATGAAAGAAACCCCGCCTGCCGCAGTTCGTTGAGGATGGTGTCGAGGAACTTCTTCGGAATGCCGTTCTTCGTGGCGATATCCGCGATGAGCACGGGCTTGTCCGGCGGCAGGCCGGCCAGATACGCCATCGCCTTGAGACCGTATTTTGCTTTTGCTGTCAGCATGATGGTTGGACATAATCGCGGACAGAATTTATCGCAAGCATGAGTTCGCGCCGCGACGCATGGCCATCATAGCAGGTGGATCAGAAGAACGATCCATTCGGCAAGGGGATGCCGTTCACCTCGTACCCGCCGATCGCCAGCGCTTTGTATGATGAGGGATTGTGCGAGGCCAATGTGCGCGCGTTGCGCCAGTGTGCGTCGAGGTTGTTCGACTTCTTGGACGCGGACGCTCCGCCGACATCGAAAATCAGGCTGCCGGAGCGGATGGTGAGGTCATCGACGACAATCTTGGCTTTCGCGGCGGCGAGCGAAGCCTCCAACGCAAGGTTGTCGCTGGGTTCGGACGCGTCGCGCGCAAGCGAGACGGCGTCCAGCGCCGCCGCCGCCGCCAGCACGATCGCCTCGGCGGCAAAGGCGCTGCTCGCGATCTGCCCGATGGTCTGCAGAAGAAGCGGATCTTCGGTCGGCCGTTCCGCGGGCGCGTGATAGAAGGACCGCCCGCGACTGCGCAGCAAGCCCTTGGCGTCGCGCAGGATGGCCCGCAAGATGCCCGCGTTGACCGCCGTCAGATAGAGCTGCGGAAAGGTTGCGGAATAACGGTCTCCATTTTCGGCGTCGAAGATGACCTCGTCGGCCGCGACCGCGACGCCCGTGAAGGTGGTCGTGCCGGAACCCGTCAGCCGCTGGCCCATGCCGTCCCAGTCGTCGGCGCGGTCCACTCCTTCGCGTGTCGACGGGATGATGACGGAAGCGGTCCGGCCGTCGGGCGTCTGGGCGCGCACGACGATATAGTCCGCATAGAGGTTGCCCGTGCTGTAGTATTTCGTGCCGTTGAGCACATATCCCTCGCCATCCGGCACGATGCTGGTCTGCAGAGCCCCGCCCCGCCCCGCCTTGGGAGAGGTGAGTTCGGTGCTGGCAAGGCCGAACAGCGCGCCGTCAGCCACATGCGCCCGCCAGCTATGGGCCTTCACGCTATCCTGCCGCCGCGCGTAACGGTCGGCCAGAACGAAGTGGTTCCGCAGGATATGGGCGACGTTTGAATCCGCCTCGCCGAGGTGGATCACGGTCTCGAACAGTTCCCTCAGCGTGATGCCGGCGCCGCCGGCGGCTTCCGGCAAGCGCAACGCGCCCAGTCTTGCCCGCCGTATCAGATCCAGCATGTCGAACGGTGCGATCCGATCCTTGTCCCGCGTCAGGGCTCCTTCGCTGATCGCGGCACACAGGGCCCGGAACTCCGGCGAATGAACGCGCAGGGGTGGAATGGCCGCGGCTGCGCGATGGAATCCGACCTCGTTCATCTTGTCTGCCTTCTCTTTGTCACGGAGGGGTGAATGCATAATTCACATATTTAATTTGTTGGAAAAATTATTACACGTTCTTATAGACGGACATAACTTTTTATGTCTACTAATTTAGTGTTCTTTTCGGCGAGCGACACGCAAGCCATAGCTAAAATCTACCAACATTCTGAAATCATGGAGATTTTTAATGACCGTCCTGGCACCTCAGAAAACATTCACGGCAGACAACAACAGCGAAGCCTTGAACATCCGCACGCTCTCGCCGGCCGACCTGCGCGCCGCGGTGCTGGATGCGGACGAGATATCCGTCGTCGACGTCCGTGAGGGATCACGCTATGCGTCCGGCCATATCTCGGTCGCGATCGAGCTCCCGCTGAGCGAAATCGAGCTGAGGGTTCAGCCCCTGCTCCCGCGACCCACGGTTCGCATCGTCGTCACGGACGATACCGGCGGAGAGCTTGGCGAACGCGCCGTCCGAAAGCTCCTGGAGATCGGCTATTCCGATGTGCGACTGCTCGCCGGAGGCATCGATGCCTGGCGTGCCGCAGGCTACGAACTCATCACCGGTTTGAATTCCCTCAGCAAGGCGCTGGGCGAATTCGTCGAGCGCAAGTATCACACGCCGAAGATCAGCGCGGAGGAGCTTCGCCGCAAGATCGATGCGCGCGAGGACATCGTCATCCTCGACACCCGCCCGCTCGATGAATTCCACCACATCAGCATTCCAGGCGGCGTGGCGGCTCCCGGCGCGGAACTGCTCTACCGGGTGTTCGACGCCGTTCCTTCGCCGGAAACGCCGGTCGTCATCAACTGCGCCGGGCGCACGCGCGCCATCATCGGCGCCCAGGCGCTTCGGAACGCGGGCTTTCCCAATCCCATCGTTTCGCTGGAAAACGGCACGGCGGCATGGCTGCTGGCGGGCTATGAGCCCGGACGGAACGAAACCGCGAAAGTCGGAGCGCCTTCCGTGGAAGGCCTTGCCCGGGCCAGGGAAGCCGCTCAAACCGTCGC
>JBEBSP010000006.1:0-25635 GCA_040394255.1 Agaricicola taiwanensis
CGTTCCTATGTGCTGCTGGTGCTGGGCTTCTTCACCTGCGGCTTCCAGCTCGCCTTCATCACGACCCATCTGCCGCCCTATCTCGTCGACAAGGGCATCTCCGTCACCGTGGGCGGCTGGACCATCGCCATGATCGGACTCGCCAATATCTTCGGATCGCTCATGGCGGGCTGGCTCTCGGGGCGGCGCTCCAAGCGCATGCTGCTGGTGTGGAATTACGCGGCCCGCGGTTTCCTCATCATGGCCTTCATCCTGCTGCCGACCACGCCGGTCACCTCGATCGGTTTCGGCGTGCTGATCGGCATCCTGTGGCTCTCCACCGTGCCGCCGACATCGGGCCTCGTCGCCATGATGTTCGGCACCGGCTACATGACCATGCTGTACGGCTTCGTCTTCTTCAGCCACCAGGTCGGGGCCTTCTTCGGCGTCTGGCTGGGAGGGCTGCTCTATGAGGCGACCGGCTCCTATGATGTGGTCTGGTGGCTGGCGGCGGCGCTGGGCTTCGCCTCGGCGCTGATCAACCTGCCCATAAAGGAGCAACCCGTGGCGCGGCTGGCGGTTGATCCCGTTTGACTTCTTTCAGGACAGCACCGGGAGTGACGATGGCATCCGTGCCCGCTACATAAAGGCAATCCGCAACCGGAGGATGGGATCATGGCCAGGTTCAGGGCGCTTCAGGTTTCCAAGACCGACGACGGGCAGAAGGTCGAGACCGTCGATTTCGCCGAGAGCGACCTGATGGAGGGCGACGTCACCGTCCGGGTGGCGCATTCCACCATCAACTACAAGGACGGCCTCGCCATCACCGGCAAGCTGCCCGTGGTGCGGCGCTGGCCCATGATCCCCGGCGTGGATTTCGCGGGCGAGGTGGAGACCTCCCAGCATCCGACATTCAAGACCGGCGACAAGGTGATCCTCAACGGCTGGGGCCTCGGCGAGACCCATCTCGGGGCCTTCGCCGACAAGGCGCGGGTCAAGGGCGACTGGCTGGTGCGCCTGCCCGGCGGCATGACCACCGCCGAGGCCATGGCGATCGGCACGGCGGGCTACACCGCCATGCTCTGCATCATGGCGCTGGAACGCCACGCCATCACGCCGGAGCGCGGCCCCATCGTCGTCACGGGAGCTGCCGGCGGCGTCGGGTCGGTCGCGATCGCGCTCCTGTCGAAGCTCGGCTATCATGCCATCGCCGTAACGGGCCGGATGGAAGAGGCCGATTATCTCACGGGCCTCGGTGCCGCCGAAATTCTGGATCGCAGGGAACTGGCGGAGCCCGCCAAGCCGCTCGCCAAGGAGCGCTGGGCCGGCGGTGTCGACGCCGTGGGCGGCGTGACGCTGGCCAATGTCATCGCCATGACGCAGCGCGGCGGGGCGGTCTCGGCCTGCGGCAACGCCGGCGGCATGGATCTGCCGACCTCGGTCGCGCCCTTCATCCTGCGCGGCGTCTCGCTGCTCGGCATCGACAGCGCCTTCTGTCCGCTGCCCCTGCGCGAGGAGGCATGGGCACGGCTGGCCAAGGACCTCGACCGGGACAAGCTCGCGGCGCTGACCACCACCATCGGCTTCGGCGAGATCGTCAGGACCGCCACCGAGATCACCCGGGGCAAGGTGCGCGGGCGCGTCGTGGTCGATATGGGGCGTTGAATTTCAGTACGATGACGCTTAGGTCGTCGTGCCACGGCACTGGCCGTGCGAAGCGGAGAACAACAGGTCATGACTGAGAAGCTGAACGTCGCGGTATTGGGTGCGTCGGGCTACACGGGCTCCGAGCTCGTGCGCCTCCTGTTGCGCCATCCGCGCGTGAGGCTCGCGGCGCTGACGGCGGACAGCAAGGCCGGGAAGAACATGGCCGAGGTGTTCCCCCAGTTCGCCGGCATCGACCTGCCGAGACTTGTGAAGATCGACGACCTCGACCTTGCCGCCATCGACGCGGTGTTCTGCGCGCTGCCGCATGCCACCACGCAGGTCGTGCTGAAGGACCTGCTGGCGAGGAAGGCGTCGCTGAAGATCGTCGACCTGTCGGCTGATTTCCGGCTGGAGGACCCGGCGGCCTACGAGCACTGGTATGGCCACGCCCATCAGGCGCTGGAGCTTCAGGGCGAGGCGGTGTTCGGGCTGGTGGAGCTCTACCGCGAGCGGATCAAGCCCGCGCGGCTCGTGGCCAATCCCGGCTGCCACACCACGACCTCGATCCTGCCCATCGTGCCGCTGCTGAAAGCGGGGGCCATCGACCCGGACGAGATCGCCATCGTGTCCGCCACCGGCATGTCGGGGGCGGGGCGTTCGGCCAAGGAGGCCATGCTGTTCTCGGAGGTGTCGGAGGGCATCAACGCCTATGGCGTCGGCGGGCACCGGCACACCTCGGAATTCGATCAGGAGTATTCGAAGGCCGCCGGACGCACCGTCGAGGCGAGTTTCACGCCGCTGCTGGTGCCCATGAACCGGGGCATCCTCGCCACCATTCATGTGAAGGGCGAGGCGAGGGCGCTGCACGACATCCTCGTGAAGGCCTATGCGGACGAGCATTTCGTCACGGTGCTGCCCTTCGGCCAGACACCCCGGACACAGCATGTGCGCGGCTCCAACCACGTGCAGATCGGCGTCGCGGCCGACCGGCGCTCGGGCAGGGCGCTGGTCATCTCGGCGCTGGACAATCTCGTGAAGGGCGCGTCGGGGCAGGCGATCCAGAACCTCAACGTGATGATGGGCTGGCCGGAGACGACCGGTGTGGATCAGCTCGCGCTGTTTCCTTAGGCCTTCAAAGCCCCGATCACGCGTCCACCGTCACGACCTCGGCGAACTCATAGGCGAGCGTCGCCAGGTGGATGCGTGCGATCTCCTCGGCGAGGATGACCGTGCCACCCTGTCCCGGCGGTCGTCGAAGCATGCGGAAGCATCGCGCGCCAGCACCGTGCTCGCGGGAAGGGCAAAAGCGCTTACGCCGGAACCTTCACATAACTTCCCGGTGCCGCCTCGATCGGCTTGTAGCGCCCGCCGCCGGGCTTGCGCGCCTTGACCTCGGTCGCGTCCATGTCGGCCAGCCACTTGCGCCAGTCCGGCCACCAGGAACCGGGGTGCTCTTCGGCCTTGGCCAGCCATGCCTCGTAGTCGCCCTCGGGGGCGGGGCCGGTCCAGTGCTGATACTTGTTGCGCGAGGGATGGTTGATGACCCCGGCGATATGGCCGGAGCCGGCCAGCACGAAACGCACCGGCCCGCCGAAGAAGGTCGATCCGAGGAAGGCCGAGCGGGCAGGGGCGATGTGGTCTTCCCTGGCCGCGAGTTCGTAGACCGGTATCGAAACCCTGCCCAGGTCCAGGGTGATGCCCGCGATTTCCATCAGGCCGCGCGTCAAGAGGTTCTGGTGGTAGCAGTTGCGCAGGTAGAACAGATGGTTGGCGGCGGGCATGCGCGTGGAATCGGCGTTCCAGTACAGGAGGTCGAAGGGGCGCGGCTCCTTGCCCTTCAGATAGTTGCTGACGACATAGGACCAGATCAGGTCGTTGGGCCGCAGCATGTTGAAGGCCGAGGCCATATGGCTGCCGTCGAGGAAGCCGACCTCGGAAATCTTGCGCTCGATGGTTTTCAGCTGCTCGTCATCCACGAAGCATTGCAGGTCGCCGGAATAGGTGAAATCCACCTGCGTCGTCAGGAAGGTGGCGCTGGCGGCGCGGGTGTCGCCGGTGGCGGCCATATAGGCCAGGGTGATGGCCAGCAGCGTACCGCCCACGCAATAACCGGCGAGATCGGCCTGCGGGGCGCGCGTCGTCTTCAGCACCACGTCGAGGGCCGTCAGCACGCCTTCCGTCATGTAGTTGTCGAAGCCCTTCATGGCGTGGCGGGCGTCCGGGTTGACCCAGGAGACCACGAAGACCGTCAGGCCGCTGTCGACCGCCCATTTGATGAAGGATTTTTCCGCCGTGAGGTCGAGCACATAGAACTTGTTGATCCACGGCGGCACGATCAGCAGCGGGCGCTTGCGCACCTTCGGCGTCGACGGATCGTACTGGATGAGCTGCATCAGGTCGTTCTGGAAGATCACCTTGCCCGGCGTGGTGGCGAGATTGACGCCGACCTCGAAGGGAGTGCGGTCCGACTGGCGGATCTTCAGCGCGCCGCGCCCCGCGTCGATGTCCTCGGCCAGCATCTTCATGCCGCGCACCAGGTTCTCGCCCTTCTGCGCCACCGTTTCCTTGATGAGCTCGGGGTTGGTCATCACGAAGTTGGAGGGCGCGATGGCGCCGCCGATCTGCCGGACGTAGAAATTGGCCTTGGCGCGCGTGCGGTCATCGATGCCGTCGGCCTCGCGGACCATGGTCTCGGCCCATTGCGTGGTGTGCAGATAGGCCTGCTTCAGGAAATCGAAGAAAGGGTTTTCCGACCAGTCGGGGTCCTGGAAGCGGGGGTCCTTGGGGTCCGGGCGGACCACCGGTTCGACCTCCTCGCCGTTCATCTTGCGCAGGGTGGACGACCACAATTCGAGATAGCCGGACATGAGGCCGCGCTGCGCCTCCAGCGCCTTGTGCGGGTCGGCCAGCCATTTTTCCGCGACCTGGCCGATGGTCTTGACCACGTCGGCCACCTCATCGGACATGGAACCGCTGGCCTCGCCGCTTTCGCGCGGGCGCACATAGGCCGCAAGCGCCTTGCCGCCTTCCTCCACCAGCTTCGCCATGTTCTGGGCGAAGGCTTCGAAATCCGGGCCTTCCGGCATCTTGCCGCCGGGCGTTTCGTCGGCCACCTTGGTCATCTCCCCATAAGGTGGTTTATCCACCTTGCGATTCCACTCTGCTATATATGCAACCTCCGGGTCCATACGAGGTTTCCGTGCACACCAAATATATAATTCTCGCCGCAGCATTATTTATGACTGCTGCATGTATTGGACCCAAGGTCGATGTTCCGCCACCGCCGCCGGGGACGGAAAACCTGCCCGCGCCCAACCTCGTGCCGCCGTCGGACACGCGCCGCAACAAGCCGCTGACGCCCGCCGAGCGCCGCAGGGTCGAGGACGGGCTTGCGAGCCAGGCGGTGACGCCGGCTCCGCCTCCGGCGCGGTGAAAAGCGTGTGGGCGGCCCATCCTTCGCGATGCCGCCTTCAACGGTCCTCATGATGAGAACAGTGGGGAGAGGTTCATTTCCCCACGTTCAGCGCCTTCTCTCTCATCCTGAGGAAGCCGTGCAGCGGCTGTCTCGAAGGATGGGCCGCGACAGCCTGTGAAGGACGAAAGCGGCGCAAAATCTCCACCGCCGCATACAGCCTTAGAATTTCCGCAGATCAGGTGCTATGAAGCATCTGCCGGGCGATCCACGCCCGACTCAAAGCCTCAGGTGCTCAAGGACACCGCCATGACCGAGTTTCATTCCATCAGACGACTTCCGCCCTACGTGTTCGAACAGGTGAACCGGGTCAAGGCCGCCGCCCGTCGAGCCGGGGCCGACATCGTCGATCTCGGCATGGGCAATCCCGATCTGCCGACGCCCGACCACATCACCGAGAAGCTGATCGAGAACGCGCGCAAGCCGCGCACCAACCGCTATTCGGCCTCCAAGGGCATTCCGGGCCTTCGCCGCGCGCAAGCCGCCTATTACGAGCGCCGCTTCGGCGTGAAGCTCGATCCCGATACCCAGGTGGTCGCGACGCTGGGCTCCAAGGAAGGCTTCGCCAACATGGCGCAGGCGATCACCGCGCCCGGCGACGTGGTGCTGGTGCCCAACCCGAGCTATCCGATCCACGCTTTCGGCTTCCTGATGGCCGGCGGCGTCATCCGCAACGTGCCGGGTACGCCGGGGCCGGAGTTCTTCCACGCGCTGGAGCGCGGCGTGATGCACTCGACCCCCAAGCCGATCGCGGTCATCGTCTGCTATCCGTCGAACCCCACGGCGGAGGTGGCCGACCTCGATTTCTACGCCGACGTCGTCCGCTTCGCGAAGAAGCACGATCTCATCGTCCTGTCCGATCTCGCCTATTCGGAGATCTACTTCGACGGCAATCCGCCGCCCTCCGTGCTGCAGGTGCCGGGCGCGATGGACGTGGCGGTCGAGTTCACCTCGATGTCCAAGACCTTCTCCATGCCGGGCTGGCGCGTTGGCTTCGCGGTCGGCAACACGCGGCTGATCGCGGCGCTGACGCGGGTCAAGTCCTATCTCGACTATGGTGCCTTCACGCCGATCCAGGTGGCGGCTGCCGCCGCGCTCAACGGCCCGGAGGAGTGCATCGTCGAGATGCGCGAGATCTACAAGAAGCGCCGTGACGCGCTGGTCGACAGCTTCGGCCGGGCGGGATGGGACATTCCCGCGCCCAAGGCCTCGATGTTCGCCTGGGTGCCGATCCCGGAGAAGTTCGCCCCGCTGGGCTCGGTGGAGTTCTCCAAGCTCCTGATCGAAAAGGCCGATGTCGCCGTTTCGCCGGGCGTCGGCTTCGGCGAGCATGGCGATCAGTTCGTGCGCATCGCGCTTGTGGAGAACGAGCACCGCATCCGCCAGGCGGCGCGCAATATCCGGCGCTTTCTTGAAAACGCCGACCAGACATTGCACAACGTCGTTCCCATCACCGCCTCGCGGTGATGTCATGCGTGTGCGGTCCATCCTTCGTGACGGGCCTTCGGCCCTCTTCAGGATAAGGTCGTCGGGTGCGGCTTTCCCCACGGAAGGCCTGGCATCCCCGCAATCTCATCCCGAGGAACCGCCGCAGGCGGTGTTTCGAAGAATGGGCCGCACACACCATCCATAGCCGCCTTTCCGGGCCATAGCTGCATTTCCGGGTCTTCCATGTCTGAACCGCTTCGTGTCGGCCTTGCCGGCCTAGGAACCGTCGGTGCCGCCGTCGCGCTGCGCCTCGTCGGATCGCGGGACGCCATTGCCCTGCGCGCCGGCCGTCCGGTGGTGCTCGCAGGCGTCGCCGCGCGCGCCCGTTCCCGCGATCGCGGCGTCGACCTTTCCGGCGTCGCCTGGTTCGACGATGCCGCCGCGCTGGCGGCGTCGCCCGACATCGACGTGGTGGTGGAACTGATCGGCGGCGACGAAGGGCCGGCGCGCGTGGCGGTGGAGACAGCGCTCAAGGCCGGAAAGCCGGTGGTCACCGCCAACAAGGCGCTGCTGGCCAAACATGGCGCGCAACTGGCCGTGCTGGCGGAACGGCAGGATGCGGCCCTTGCGTTCGAAGCGTCGGTCGCGGGCGGCATCCCGGTCATCAAGGTGCTGCGCGAGGCCATGGCCGGAAACCGGCTTGCCCGCGTCTACGGCATCATGAACGGCACCTGCAACTACATCCTCACCCGCATGGAGGAGGAGAAGCTGTCGTTCGACGATTGCCTGAAGGACGCCCAGCGGCTCGGCTACGCGGAGGCCGATCCCACCTTCGACATCGGCGGTTTCGACACGGCCCACAAGCTGGCGATCCTGACCAGCCTCGCCTTCGGCACGCAGATCGACGCCGAGGCGGTCTATGTGGAGGGCATCGCCTCGCTGACGCTGCTCGACCTCGCCATGGCGGACGAACTCGGCTACCGCATCAAGCTCCTGGGGGTCGCCACCCGTACCGGCAGCGGCATCGAGCAGCGCGTGCATCCGACCATGGTGCCGAAATCCTCGGCGATCGCACGGGTGCGCGGCGTCACCAACGCCGTGGCGCTGGACGGCGACATGGTGGGCGAGATCACGCTGGTCGGCCCCGGCGCGGGCGGCAACGCCACGGCTTCCGCCGTGCTGGCCGACATCGTCGACGTGGCGCGCGGCGTGACGCGCCCACCGTTCGGCATTGCATCCGAGGCCCTGGTGCCGCCGTCGCGCGCGCCGATGACGCTGCACGCGGGCGGCTACTACATCCGCCTGATGGTGCGCGACCGGCCGGGCGCGGCGGCGGCGATCGCCACGCGCATGGCGGAAAAGGACATTTCGCTGGAAAGCATCCTGCAACGTGGCGGTGATCGCCATGGTGTCGACGCGTCCGAGGGCTCCGTGCCGGTGGTGCTCATCACGCATGCCACCACCGAGGCGGCGGTGCGGCAGGTGCTGGACGCGGTCGTCGCGGACGGTCATGTCGTCGGCGCGCCACAAATGATTCGTATCGAGAAAGAACAGTGAGGGCGGGGTGCCTTCACGGGGAGACAACATGAGCGGAATCACCGTCCAGCCGAGCCAGATCATCGAGCGCATCCTGACGCTGGAACTTGTGCGCGTCACCGAACGCGCCGCCGTCGCCTCCGCGCGCCTGCGCGGGCGCGGCGACGAGAAGGCGGCCGACCAGGCCGCCGTGGACGCCATGCGGCGCGAGTTGAACAAACTCCAGATCGACGGCACCGTGGTGATCGGCGAGGGCGAGCGCGACGAGGCGCCCATGCTGTTCATCGGTGAAAAGGTCGGCACCGCCAAGGGCCCCAAGGTCGACATCGCCGTCGACCCGCTGGAGGGCACCACGCTCTGCGCCAAGGACATGCCCGGCGCGATCACCGTCATGGCCATGGCCGAGGGCGGCACGCTGCTGGCCGCGCCCGACGTCTACATGCACAAGATCGCCATCGGACCGGGCTATGCCAAGGGCGTCGTCGATCTCGACGCCTCGCCGGAGGAGAACATCCACGCGCTGGCCAAGGCCAAGGGCGTCAAGCCGAACGAGATCAACGTGCTGATGCTCGACCGGCCGCGCCATGCCGAGACCATCGCCGCCATCCGCCGGATCGGCGCGGGCATCCGCCTGATCTCCGATGGCGATGTCGCGGGCGTGATCTTCACCACCATGTCCGAGCAGACCGGCATCGACATGTATCTCGGCATCGGCGCCGCGCCCGAGGGCGTGCTGGCGGCTTCCGCGCTGCGCTGCGTCGGCGGCCAGATGCAGACCCGGCTGGTGCTCGACAGCGACGAGAAGATCGCCCGCGCCGCCAAGATGGGCGTCACCGATCCGAAGAAGAAGTATGACCTGCACGAACTGGCATCGGGCGACGTGATCGTCGCCGCCACGGGTGTGACCGACGGCGGTCTTCTCTCCGGCGTGCGTTTCCGCAGCGATGACGTCATCGAGACGGAGACCGTGGTCTATCGATCGGCCACCGGCACCGTGCGCAAGATCCAGGCCGAGCATCGCGAGCTGTCGAAGTTCCATCTGGAAGCCTGAGGTTTCGCACGGATGCGCAAGTGGCATCATGTCCGGCCTTGAGCCGGGCATGATCGGGTAATCTTGCGGCCACCCTTCCGTCCCGGCCCTTCAGGGGCCAGAGTAGCGGCATGCGAATCGCCACAGCTCTTGTCTTCGAACCGGCGGATGCCGCTCTTCTCGGCGTCACCCGCTCGCTGACGGGCCGCCCCTGGCGCGAAAGGCTCGACGCGCGGGGGCAGGCCCTGGCGCTGGCCGTGGCGCAGGCCCACGGCATCCCTGATCTGCTGGCCCGTGTCATCGTCGGGCGCGGCGTCGTCATGGCCGAGGTGGAGCGCCATCTCGATCCCACGCTGCGCGCCCTGATGCCGGACCCTTCGACCCTGACGGACATGGATGCGGCGGCCGAACGCCTGGCGCTGGCGGTCGAGCGCGGCGAGAAGGTCGCCATCTTCGGGGACTACGACGTCGACGGCGCGACTTCGGCGGCGATCCTCGGCCAGTTCCTGCGCGCCTGCGGTCCCGTCTTCGACATTCATATCCCCGATCGCATCTTCGAGGGCTATGGCCCGAACGTACCGGCCATCCGCGACCTCGCAGCGCGCGGGGCGAAGCTGCTCGTCACGGTCGATTGCGGCACCACCAGCCACGAGGCGCTGGCCGAGGCGCGGGCGCTCGGGCTCGACGTGATCGTGCTGGATCATCATCAGGCGCCCGAGGACCTTCCGCCGGTGACCGCGCTGGTCAACCCCAACCGGCTCGACGACGTTTCGGGGCAGGGGCATCTGGCGGCCTGCGGCGTGGTGTTCCTCACCGTCGTCGCCGTCAACCGGCTGCTGCGGCAGCGCGGCTTCTGGACCACCGCCCGGCCCATGCCCGACCTTCTGGCGCTGGCCGATCTGGCGGCCCTCGGCACCGTCGCCGACGTGGTGCCGCTGATCGGCGTCAACCGGGCGCTGGTGGCGACCGGCCTCAAGGCGCTGGCGGCGCGGCTCAGGCCCGGCACGCGCGCGCTGATGGACGTGGCGCGGCTCGATTCGGCGCCCGCGCCCTATCATCTCGGCTTCCTGCTGGGGCCGCGCATCAACGCCGGCGGGCGCATCGGCAACGCCGCTCTGGGGGTGCGCCTGCTCCTGACCGAGGATCCGGTCGAGGCCGCCGCCATCGCCGCCGAGCTTGACCGGCTCAACGAGGAGCGCCGGGCGGTCGAAACGGCGACGCTGGCCGAAGCGGACGCGCAGGTGCCGGAGGATACCGAAGCGCCGGTGGTGGCCGCATCGGGCGAGGGATGGCATCCGGGCGTCGTGGGGCTCGTTTCCGCGCGCCTGAAGGAGAAATTCGGCCGCCCGGCCTTCGCACTGGCGATCGGCCAGGATGGCATGGCCACGGGGTCGGGACGGTCGATCTCCGGCGTCGATCTCGGTTCCGCCGTGCGGGCGGCGGTGGAGGAGGGAATCGCCGTCAAGGGCGGCGGTCATACCATGGCGGCGGGCATCACGCTGGCGGCGGACCGCATCCCTGATTTCGTGGATTTCGTTTCAGCGAGGCTCGCACCCGATGTGATGTCCTCGCGTGCGGCCGACGCGGTCACGCTGGACGGTGTGCTTACCGCTGGCGCGGCCACAAGCGACCTGATGCGCGCGCTGGCGCGCGGCGGTCCTTACGGCTCGGGCAACAGCGAACCATCCTTCGCCTTCGCCAACCACACGCTGGTTGCCGCCAACGTGGTGGGAACGGGCCATCTGCGCATCAGGATCAAGGCCGGCGATGGAGCGATGCTGGGCGGTATCGCCTTCCGCTGCGCCGACCGTCCGCTTGGCCGGGCGCTGCTGGAGGCGCGAGGGCGCAGCGTGCATGTGGCGGGGCGGCTGGCCGAGGACCACTGGGGCGGCAGCGCCAGGGTTGAAATTCGCGTTGCAGATGTGGCTTTGGCCGGTTGACGTAAAAGGTCTTCCTCTATAAGCCTCACCCCCGCTGAGCGCCCATCGTCTAGCGGTCTAGGACGTCGCCCTTTCACGGCGAAAACAGGGGTTCGAGTCCCCTTGGGCGCGCCAGTTTTTCCGGCCGGTCATTTGTCCGCCGCCACGCCATCCGCTTCGACCGGATCGGTCACAGGAGACTTCCACATGGGCATCTGGACACTTGAGATCGCCGGCAAGGCGATCGTGGCCATCGGCGACATCGAGCATGACGAGGCGCAGGATCTCATCACCGATGATGCGTTTCAGGAAGACCTCATGGCCTTCGAGGCCAACGGCACTCCTCTTTGGGACGGCGAAGCCGAACTGACCGTGCGCCCGGCGTCCAAGGACGAGCAGGCCGCCTGGAAGGAAGCACGCGTCGAAGCCGAAGAGGAAGAGGACTTTGAAGAGGACGAGGCCTCGGTCGTGTTCCTCGTCGAGGTGTCCGATCCCGACGAGGATGACGACGAGGACTGAAACTCGCGCCTGCAAGGGCACGGCATTGGATGAACGAACGGCGGGGATTGCGATCTTCGCCGTTTTGCTTTCCGGGGCCCGCGCGTGGTTTCAGTCCACCGGCCCGACGCGGCCGCGCATGGACTTCACCTTGCCGCGCTGCGATTTCGCGTCCAGCCGCCTCAGCTTCGAGCCGAGCGTCGGTCTGGTCGCACGGCGCGGCTTCGGCGGCGTTTCAGCCTCGCGTATGATGCCGGCCAGCCGTTCCATCGCATCCTGACGGTTGCGCTCCTGGGTGCGGAAGCGCTGGGCCAGGAGAATGAGGACGCCATCCTGTGTCAGCCGCCGCCCTGCGAGGCGCATGGCGCGGACGCGGACGCCGTCGGGAATCGACGGCGAATGCGCCAGGTCGAAGCGCAGCTGGACGGCGGTCGAGACCTTGTTGACGTTCTGGCCGCCCGGACCCGAGGCCCGGACGAAGCTCAGTTCGATCTCGTCGTCGTCGACGGTGATGGCATCCGTGATCTTCACCACTTGCCCGTATTCGGCATGGAGGCCCAAGGCTCTTGCGGCGGCAGGGCCTCGCCCTTCTGGAGCAGTTCGATGGAAATGTTGTCGGGCGAGCGGACGAAGGCCATTCGGCCGTCGCGGGGAGGGCGGTTGATGGTGACGCCATCCTTCATCAGCTTCTCGCAAAGCGCATAGATGTCGTCGACCTCATAGGCGAGATGGCCGAAGTTGCGACCCTCGCCGTAGGTTTCCGGGTCCCAGTTGTGGGTCAGCTCGACCTCGGCTTTTTCGTCGTCCGGCGGGGACAGGAAGATCAGCGTGAAGCGGCCTTCGGGCGATTCCCGGCGGCGGCGTTCGACCAGCCCGAGCTTGCGGCAGTAAAAATCGAGTGACTGGTCGACGTCGGTCACGCGCACCATGGTGTGGAGATATCGCATTCAGGCCTCCGAAACGGGATCATTTCACGAAAGATGACGTAGAAGCTGTGGCCGGTCCATGGAAACTCAAGCAGGGACCGGCCGATTTGGTGACGAGATGGCCACACTCAACCCTTTAGACCGGCATCTTGCCTTTTTTGCGCCTTTTTCCTCTAGCCGCGCGCGGTAAGGATGCTATCCTCTCGCGACTCGGGGCCGTCAGGGTGGCGGCGACGATGCGGGCATTGCCATGAGTTCAAACGTGTATCAGGCAAAGCATAACGCGGTGGGGCGCGTGACGGACGAGAACGAGGAGACGCCTGGGCGTCTCGTCGAGGTCGTTGGCGTCATCAAATGGTTCGATGTGGCCAAGGGCTACGGCTTCATCATCCCCGACAACGGCATGCCCGACGTGCTGCTGCATGTCTCCTGCCTGCGCCGCGATGGCCACCAGACCGCCTATGAAGGCGCGCGCATCGTCTGCGAGGCGGTCGAACGCCCGCGTGGAATGCAGGCCTTCCGCGTCCTGTCCATGGATGCCTCGACCGCGGTCCATCCTTCGCAGCTGCCGCCGCCGCGCACCCATGTGGAGGTGACGCCGACGAGCGCGCTCGAACGGGCCGAGGTCAAGTGGTTCAACCGCCTGCGCGGTTTCGGCTTCCTGACGCTGGGCGAGGGCAAGCCCGACATCTTCGTGCATATGGAGACGCTGCGCCATTTCGGCCTTGCCGAACTGCGCCCCGGGCAGGCCGTGCTGGTGCGTTACGGCCCTGGCCCCAAGGGGTTGATGGCGGCCGAAATCCATCCCGAGGACGGCTCCGGAGCGCCGTCGTCCCATTGATGGCGCGGGCCATACCGCGTCTGCCCCTTCTCATCCTGCTTCTGGCGGTATTGGCGCTGACGGGCATCGCCGCCTTTTTCGTCGCCGGCCCTTCGCGGGGCGCCTCGCCGTTGCCGGCCGATCAACTCGACATCGCCACCGCGAGCGGCAGCCATCGCTTCACCATCGAATTGGCGCGCGATGACGCGACCCGCGCGCGCGGGTTGATGTTCCGCACCGAACTGGCGCCGGATCGCGGCATGCTGTTCGACTTCGAACGCGACCGGGCCGTGGCCATGTGGATGCGCAACACCTACATCCCGCTCGACATGATCTTCATCCGCTCGGATGGGCTTGTGGCCAACATCGCGCATGACGCCGTGCCGCTGTCGGAGCGCACCATCGAATCGGGAGCGCCGGTGCGTTTCGTGCTGGAGGTCGCGGCCGGGACGGCCAAGCGCATCGGCGCGGCGCCGGGCGATCGCGTCACCCATGCATGGATCAGCCGCTGACGGGCTGTTTTGTCTCACCGCCGGGCGATCAGGGTGGTGTATGATGGCCCTGCACACCACACGTCAACATGAGTCGTATCATGGGACATCCTGCCATCATCGTCGGACTGCTCGTCTTCCTGGGCATGGCCGTGGCGTGGTCCGCCTGGGTCTGGTCATCCGTCGCGACCAGCATGCCGGTTCAGGGATGGATCGCGCTGATCGGCGGGGTGATCCTGTCGCTTGGCCTGGGCTGCGGACTGTTCTGGCTGATGTTCCAGAGCAACCGGCGCGGCTATGATGACCGCGCGGCGGGCGCGCAGGCCATGAAGGACGATGCCGACGAGCCGACGCCGGGTGCTTGACGGGATGCCGTGGTCTTTCACGGCCGATCTTGTCCACTTCGTCGCTGTTTCTTAGGCTTGCCGTCATCCCTTTTCCATGGCATCAGACCTTGCGAATTGAAGACATCGGGGCGTAGCGCAGCCTGGTAGCGCATCTGGTTTGGGACCAGAGGGTCGCAGGTTCAAATCCTGCCGCCCCGACCACTTTATCGGCGGATTGAGACGCATATGACGGCACGCATCTACAAGCCTTCGCGCAACGCCATGCAGAGCGGACAGGCGAATTCGAAGCGCTGGGTGCTCGACTTTGAACCTTCGGAGCCGCGCAGGGTCGAGCCCCTGATGGGCTGGACCAGCTCTGGCGACATGAACAGCCAGGTCCAGCTGTTCTTCGCGACGCGCGAGGAAGCCGTGGCTTACGCCGAGCACAAGGGGCTGGATTACAAAGTGATCGAGCCCCAGAGCAGCACTCCCAAGACGCTGTCCTATTCCGACAATTTCCGGTGGGGCCGCGTTGGTCAGTGGACGCATTGACCTGGCTCTCCGCCCATCGGATTGACGGCGCCATTCGTATGGACGACTGTCGCGGCGATGCGTCGGGACTGGGCGACGGCCCCGTAGCTCAGCTGGATAGAGCAACCGCCTTCTAAGCGGTAGGTCGCAGGTTCGAACCCTGCCGGGGTCGCCAATGCGCAGGAATCAGAACCGACCAAAGATTCCATGACAGATCACAGCGAACAGGACAGCATGACCGGGGCGAGCGGACAGGGCGCGGCGATGCCTGCGCCGGGGCAGGCGGACGAAGCCTTGCGCAAGCTTGCTGGACGGCATGTCCTCCAGGTCTTCCTTCTCATCGCGCTGTCGCTTGCCGCTTTCCTGCCGGGCATCCTCTCCGTGCCGCCGATCGACCGTGACGAGGCGCGGTTCGCGCAGGCCACGCGGCAGATGATGGAAACGGGCGACTATGTGGACATCCGCTTCCAGGACGAGGCGCGCCACAAGAAACCCGTCGGCATCTACTGGCTTCAGGCGGCGGCGGTTTCGGCCGGGGAGGCCTTGGGGATCGATGACGCCCGGCGCCAGATCTGGCTTTATCGGATTCCCTCGCAGATCGGGGCCGTGCTCGCCGTGCTGGTGCTCGTCTGGGCCGGAGCGCCGCTGGTGGGGCGTCGCGCAGCCTTCGTGGCCGCCGCCGGACTGGCGCTGACCATCCTGCTGGGTGTCGAGGCGCGCCTTGCCAAGACCGACGCGGTGCTGCTCGCCATCATCCTGCTGGCTCAAGGCGTGCTGGCACGGGCCTGGCTGGCCGCGCCGGGTGAACGGCAAGGCCTCGGCAACATGGCGCTGTTCTGGGGCGCGCTCGGGCTCGGCATCCTCATCAAGGGACCGATCGCTCCCTTCATCGTCGGCCTGACAGCGGTGTCCGCCTCGCTTCTGCGAAGGGACGGGCGCTGGCTTCTGGGTTTGCGCCCGATGCTTGGCATTGCCCTGATGCTGGCCATCGCCGCACCCTGGTTCATCGCCATCAGCCTCCAGTCCAAGGGCGCGTTCTTCCAGGAAAGCGTGGGGCAGGATTTCCTCGGAAAACTCATCGGCGGCCAGGAGAAGCATGGCGCCCCGCCGGGCGTTTACTCCCTGACGGTCTGGGGCACACTCTGGCCGATATCGCCTTTCTTCCTGCTGGCTTTGCCTGCGATCTGGCGCTGGCGCCGCGAACCGACCATGCAGTTCCTGATCGCCTGGGCCGTGCCGGCATGGCTGTTGTTGGAACTGGTGCCGACCAAGCTGCCGCATTACGTGTTGCCGCTCGTTCCGGCGCTGCTGCTGGCCACGGGCCGCTGGCTTGTGGAGGGTGCGTCGGGACGCAGCCGATTGACATGGCCGGCGGTGCTGCTCCTGCTGCTGGGCGCGGTGGGGGTTCCGATCGCAGCCGTGGTCGGCGGTTTTCTGTTCGACGGCTCGCCCTCGTTCAGCTTCGAGCCTTTCGCCGTCGTGGCTGCGGGCCTCGGCATCTGGGCGGCGATGGCCTTGCTGCGGGATGAGCGGCTGACGGCCTTCGTGCGGGCGGGGGCGACCGCGCTCGTGCTCTATGCCGGGGTCTATGGCTTCGCCTTTCCCGAACTGCGGGCGCTGTGGCTGTCGTCACGGCTGGCGGCGGCGGCGGCGGCCGTTCCCTGCGGCGAGGCCGAGCTTGCCACCACGGGCTTCCGCGAGCCGAGCCTCGTGTTCCTCACCCGGACCGATCTGGCCATGACCGATGGGGCCGGGGCGGCGCGCTTCCTGGCGCAGGGCGGCTGCCGGGTCGCCTTCGTGGAGGCGCGCGAGGAAGGCGAGTTCGACCGCGTGACGGCGGAATCGGCGCAGACGCCGAGGCTCCTGACCCGCGTCAAGGGCATCAATCTCAACGGTGGGCGCGATCTCGACATCGCCGTCTACACCACAGCGGAAAAGCGATGACCGACGTCCACGATCCGGCGATATCCATCGTCGTTCCCGTCAAGAACGAAGCGGCCAACATCGGCCCGCTGGTGGAGGAGATTGCCACCGCGGTCGCGCCGCGCGGGGCGTTCGAGGTGATCGTCGTCAACGACGGTTCCACGGATGGCACCGGAGACGAACTGACGCGACTGCGCCGGGATCGGCCCTGGCTGCGCGAGGTGCGCCATGAAACCTCCTGCGGTCAGTCCGCCGCCATCCGGTCCGGCGTGTTCTCGGCGCGCGGCGCGCTGGTGGCGACCCTCGACGGCGACGGCGAGAACGACCCGGCCTATTTTCCGGCCCTGCTCGACGCGCTTGCCGCCGCCGGTCCCGTCGCGGGGCTGGCGCAGGGCCAAAGGGTCGGGCGCAAGGCTTCGGAGTTCAAGAAGTTCCAGTCACGAATCGCCAACGGGGTGCGCGGGCGCATCCTGCGCGACGGAACGCGGGATTCCGGCTGCGGCCTGAAGGTGTTTCGTCGTGATGTCTACATGATGCTGCCCTATTTTGACGGCCAGCACCGCTTCATGCCGGCGCTGATGAAACGCGAGGGCTTCGGCGTGACGCATGTGGACGTGGTCGACCGCGTCCGACGCCACGGCCAGTCGAACTACGGCATGTGGGACCGGCTCTGGGTCGGCCTTGTCGACCTTGCCGGTGTCTGGTGGCTGATCCGGCGTCGCCGGCGCGTGCCGCATGTGCAGGAGATTACGGCCCGATGATCGTCGAGCTTGCCAGCGAATTCCGTGAATGGGCCTATGAGGTGTTCATCGCCCAGCTCGACACCTGGGTGATGATCGGATGGATCGCACAGGCGCTGTTCACCGCGCGTTTCCTCGCCCAGTGGATCGCCAGCGAACGCGCCGGCCGCAGCGTCGTGCCGCTGGCCTTCTGGTTCTTTTCGGTCGGCGGCGGCGCCCTTCTCCTGGTCTATGCGCTCTACCGCAAGGACCCGGTGTTCATCGTCGGACAGGCCGCCGGGCTGTTCATCTATCTGCGCAACCTGCATCTGATCTGGCGCGAGGCGCGGCGGAAAGGGCAGGGCGATGGCGTCACCCCGCCCGCAGACGTTCAAACCCCTTCTCCAGATCGGCCTTGAGATCGTCCACATCCTCCAGGCCGATGTGAAAGCGCAGCGTCGGCCCCGCCGGTTGCCAGGGGCTGGCGGTGCGGATCTTGCGGGCATCGAAGGGGATGACCAGGCTTTCGAAGCCGCCCCATGAATAACCCATCCCGAAGTACCGCAAGCCATCCAGCATGGCGGCGACCGATTCTTGCGAGGTCGGCTTCAGCTCCACGGCGAACAGGCCCGAGGCACCGGTGAAATCGCGCTTCCACAGGGCGTGGCCGGGGTCGTTTTCGAGAGCCGGGTGCATGACGCGCGCGACCTCCGGGCGGGCAGCCAGCCAGTTCGCCATCCCGCGTCCCGATTCGTCGTGACGCGCCAAACGCAACGGCATGGTCCTCAAGCCACGCAGGGCGAGATAGGCATCGTCCGGGCTGAGGCATAATCCCATGTTGCCGTGGGTCTCGCGCAGCCTTGGCCACCATTCCGCTGTTGCAGAAATGCTTCCGACCATGACGTCCGAATGCCCGGACATGTATTTCGTGCCCGCCTGGAGGGCGATGTCGACGCCATGGGCATGGGCCTTGAAATAGAGCGGCGTGGCCCAGGTGTTGTCCATGACCACGGCCGCTCCGGCCGCGTGAGCGGCCTGCGCGATGGCGGGAATGTCCTGAACCTCGAAGGTCAACGATCCCGGGCTTTCCACGAAGATGGCGCGCGTCCGGTCTTCGATGAGCCGGCTGATGCCGGCGCCGATCACGGGCGGATAATAGGTGGTGCGGACGCCGAGACGGGCGAGAGTGGTGTCGCAGAACTGGCGTGTGGGGCCGTAGACGCTGTCCACCATCAGCAGATGGTCGCCGGCCGAGAGCACCGTCAGGAGAGCGGTCGTGACCGCCGAGAGGCCAGAGGGGACCAGGACGACGCCCGCGCCGCCTTCGATCGCGACCAGCGCCTCGCACAGCGCCTTCGTCGTCGGATTGCCCCGGCGGCCGTAGGAATAAGCCGAGCGGCCGGCGAGCAGGTCCGCCATGGTCGGGTAGAGCACCGTCGATCCGCGCACGACGGCGGGATTGACGAAGCCCTGTTGCACGACAGTGTCGCGGCCTGCTTCCACTAAAGTTGTAAAGTCGCTTTCAGAAGAAGGCCCTGCCTTGGAAGATGTCATGTCCTGCACCAGAATTGAAACATGGGTGATTGGTTTTGTGGCGGAATCACTGCATTCGCACTTGATCCCGAAGCAAGTTATAATGTTATTCTAAACAGATGCGAGGCACGGCCTCAGGGCCGATAGCGTGCCGCGCGTCTGGATGAATAGGCCTGAAAAGGTCCAAAAAAACCGATGGGGACCGACAAAGAATCGGCCCCGTGTCCTGCCGTAAACAGAGGGCTGCAAACATGAAAAAAATTGTCGCACTTGCGCTTGGCGCAACTGTCGGCATGTCACTCTCCTCCGCATCGGCGGCGAGTCTTGACGACATCAAGGCGCGCGGAGAGTTGCATTGCGGAGTCACCACGGGTCTGCCCGGATTTTCCGCGCCCAACGACAAGGGCGAATGGGCCGGTCTGGACGTCGACGTGTGCAGGGCGCTGTCCGCCGTGATCTTCGACGATCCCAAGAAGGTGAAGTATTTCCCGCTTTCGGCCAAGGACCGTTTCCCCGCGCTCCAGTCGGGCGAAATCGACGTTTTGTCGCGCAACACGACCTGGACATCCTCGCGCGATACCTCGCTCGGCCTGAATTTCACCGTGCCGAACTATTACGACGGCCAGGGGTTCATGGTCCGCAAGGATCTGAACGTCAAATCGGCGAAGGAGCTGGACGGGGCCTCCGTCTGCACCCAGACCGGGACGACGACCGAGCTCAACATGGCGGACTACTTCCGCACCAACAGCATGAAGTATGAGCCGGTGGCCTTCGAGAGCAACGACGCCGTCGTGCAGGCCTACGACGCCGGACGGTGCGAGGTTCTCACCTCGGACGCCTCGCAGCTCTATTCCCTGCGCCTGAAGATGGCCAACCAGGACGACCACATCATCCTGCCGGAGATCATCTCCAAGGAACCGCTCGCTCCGGCCGTTCGCCAGGGTGACGACCAGTGGAACGACCTGGTTCGCTGGACCATCTACGCCATGCTCAATGCCGAAGAGTTCGGCATCACGCAGGCCAATGTCGATGAGCGGAAGAACGACGCCAATCCCGACGTCAAGCGTCTGCTGGGCACCGAGGGCACCTTCGGCGAACAGCTCGGCGTTTCGAAGGACTGGGTCGTCCGCATCATCAAGCACGTCGGCAACTATGGGGAATCCTTCGACCGCAACGTCGGCGCGGGCTCCCCGTTGAAGATCGACCGTGGCCTGAACAAGCTCTGGACTCAGGGCGGCCTTCAGTACGGCATGCCCGTGCGCTGACGCCACTGCACTGATCTTCGGCTGGATTTTATATCCGGCCGAAGTCATGCCCGCTTGCTTTACAAGCTATTACTGCTGCATGCTGATGACATGGCGCTGCGCTCTGTTCTTTTGGCGTGAGGGGGACTTATGTCTGTTCAAGATAGACTGTCCAGGGGCGATGCGGCACATGACGGAAGCCATGTTTCGTGGGTCAACAACCCCAAGGTGCGCGGCCTGATATTCCAGGTCCTGACCGTCGCGACCATCGCGATCATGGCCTATGTCTTCGCGCAGAACGCCCAGACCAACCTGCAAAATCAGGGCATCGCGACGGGGTTTGACTTTCTCGACCAGCCCGCCGGTTTCGACGTCAACCAGAGCCTGATCCCTTTCAGCCAGAACGCCAGCTACGGCCGCGTGCTGCTGGTCGGCATCCTGAACACGCTGCTGGTTGCGGTGGTCGGCATCATTCTCGCCACCGCCATCGGTTTCACGGTCGGCGTCGCGCGGCTGTCGCCCAACTGGATGCTTCGCACCATCGGCACCTTCTATGTGGAGGTGACGCGCAACCTGCCGCCGCTGTTCCAGATTTTCTTCTGGTACGTGATCCTCATCAAGGCTTCGCCCTCCGCACGCGACAGCTTTTCGCTGTTTGACGCCGTCTTCTTCAGCAATCGTGGGCTCTACATCCCCAAGGTCATCATCGGCGAAGGGGCCATCTTCATCGAGATCGCCATCGTGGCCGCCATCGCCGCCGCCATCGCCGTGCGCGTCTGGGCGCGCCGCCGCCAGAATGCCACCGGGCAGCAGTTCCCGGTGTTCCTGACGGCACTCGCGCTCATCATCGGCATTCCCCTCGTTGTCGCCGTGGCGCTGGGCTTTCCCATCACCCTGGAACTGCCGGAATTCAGCGGATTCAACTTCCGCGGCGGCACGCGCGTCATTCCCGAATTCGTCGCCCTGACCTGGGCGCTGTCGCTCTACACCGCCGGCTTCATCGCCGAGATCGTGCGCGCCGGGATCATGGCGGTCAGCCACGGGCAGACCGAGGCGGCGGGCTCCCTCGGGCTCCGCGCCGGACCGACGCTGCGCCTCGTGGTCATCCCGCAGGCGATGCGCGTCATCATTCCTCCGCTGACGAGCCAGTATCTCAACCTGACCAAGAACTCGTCTCTGGCGGTGGCCGTCGGCTATCCCGAAGTCACCGCCATCTTCGCCGGGACCACGCTGAACCAGACAGGCCAGGCGATCGAGGTGATCCTCATCACCATGGGCGTCTATCTCTTCATCAGCATCGTCACGTCGATCTTCATGAACTGGTACAACCGGCGCGTCGCGCTGGTGGAACGTTGAGCGGGGACGCGCCATGACCCAGACCGCCGCACCCGATCACGCCTTCGTCCGCGAGGCCTTCGTCGAAGCCCTGCCGCCGCCCAAGTCCGAGGTCGGCGTCACCGCCTGGATGCGCTCCAACCTGTTCAGCGGGCCAGTCAATTCGGTGCTGACCGTCGCCGGTTTCGCGCTTCTGGCCTATGTGATCTGGCAGCTGTTCAGCTTCCTCATCCTGCGCGCCGTATGGACCGGCGAGAACCGTGAAGCCTGCCTCGGTCCGGATGTGGGGGCCTGCTGGCCGTTCATCCAGGCCAAATGGGGGCAATTGGTCTACGGCTTCTATCCGATCGACGAGCGCTGGCGGCCGAACCTGGTGTTCGCGCTGGGGGCCTTGCTGGTGGCTCCGCTGATGATACGGACCGCGCCGTACAAGCTGCTGAATTCCATCCTGTTCTTCGTGGTCTATCCGGTGGTGGCCTTTATCCTGCTTCAGGGCGAAAGCCCGTTTGGCAGCGTTCTGGCGCTCCTGGCATGGGCGTCATCGCTGCTGGGCGTGACTGCGGAAACCGCCTTGTGGGCCGCTCTTGCGATCTGCGTGCTGGGCGCGGCCGTCGCCTGGTTCGTGTCCAACTGGTCCGTTCGGGTGGCCGCCGCCGCCGCTTCGGTCCTGTTCGGCCTCGTCGCGGGCCTGGCGCTGATACACATCGGCGTCGCCGGCCTGAACCTGCCGCTGGTCTCGACCCGCATCTGGGGTGGCATCCTGGTGACGCTGGTCGTCGCCGTGGTCGGCATCGTGGCCTCGCTGCCGCTGGGCATCCTGCTGGCGCTCGGCAGGCGGTCACACCTGCCGATCATCCGCTTCGCCTCGGTGGCGTTCATCGAATTCTGGCGCGGCGTGCCGCTCATCACGGTGCTGTTCTTCGCCACCTACATGCTGCCGCTGTTCCTGCCGCGCGGCACCGAGTTCAACGGCCTCCTGCGCGCCCTGGTGGGTGTCTCGCTGTTCGCCGCCGCCTATATGGCGGAGGTGGTGCGTGGCGGGCTTCAGGCCATCCCGCGCGGGCAGTACGAAGGCGCCATGGCGGTCGGTCTCGGCTACTGGCAGATGACCTTCCTCGTTGTCCTGCCGCAGGCGCTGAAGCTGGTCATCCCCGGCATCGTCAACACCTTCATCGGGCTGTTCAAGGACACGACGCTGGTCCTGATCGTCTCGATCCTCGATCTGCTCGGCCAGCTTCGCGCGGCCTTCGCGGACCCGAACTGGGCGACGCCGGTGACCGAGTTCACCGGCTATGCCTTCGCCGGATTCTTCTACTTCTTCTTCTGCTACGGCATGTCGCGCTATTCGCGCTACGTCGAGCGGCGGCTCAACACCGGGCACAAACGGTAAGAGGGACAGGACATGATCGCCACAGAAACCCAGGCCGCCGCGCAGCCGGAAACCCAGACCCGCCATGCCATCGAACTCATCAACGTCAACAAGTGGTATGGTGAGTTCCATGTGCTGAAGGACATCAACCTTCAGGTCAGTCGTGGCGAGCGCATCGTGATCTGCGGGCCTTCCGGGTCGGGAAAGTCGACCATGATCCGCTGCATCAACCGGCTGGAGGAACACCAGAAGGGACGAATCGTCGTCGACGGCACCGAGCTGACCAACGATCTGAAGAAGATCGACGAGGTGCGGCGCGAGGTCGGCATGGTGTTCCAGCACTTCAACCTGTTCCCCCATCTGACCATCCTGGAGAACTGCACGCTGGCCCCGATCTGGGTGCGCAAGACGCCCAAGAAGGAAGCCGAGGAAACCGCGATGCACTTCCTCAACAAGGTCAAGATTCCCGAGCAGGCCAACAAGTATCCGGGGCAGCTCTCGGGCGGCCAGCAGCAGCGCGTGGCCATCGCCCGGGCGCTCTGCATGAAACCCAAGATCATGCTGTTCGACGAGCCGACCTCGGCGCTCGATCCCGAGATGGTCAAGGAGGTTCTGGACACCATGGTCAGCCTCGCCCATGAGGGCATGACCATGCTGTGCGTCACCCATGAGATGGGTTTCGCCCGGCAGGTGGCCAACCGGGTGATCTTCATGGACTACGGGCAGATCATCGAATCGAACGAGCCGAACGAGTTCTTCGCCAATCCGCAGCACGAGCGGACGAAGAAGTTCCTGTCCGACATCCTGCACTGAGCCGCAGCTTCAGCCGCCCCGACCGCCGCATCGGCATCGCGCCGGGTGGTGGCTGTTCATTTCGCCGGTCCGCTGGCGACGGGTCGATCCGACGAGCCCCATTCGGCCCATGATCCATCGTAGACGCGGGGGGCGGGGGCTCCCGCCACCTCGGCGGCAAGCGCGGCGAGGGCCGCCGTGACGCCCGATCCGCAGGTGGTGACGATGGGCCGGTTCAGATCGACGCCGGCCTTGTCGAAGGCCGCCTTCAGGTCAGCCGCGCCGCGCAGCGAGCCGTCAGCGCTCACCAGTTCGCCGAAGGGCAGGTTGAGGCTGCCGGGCATGTGGCCGGGGCGGACGCCGGGGCGCGGCTCGGGCGCTTCGCCCCGGAACCGTTCGGCGGGGCGGGCGTCGACCACCTGTGTTTCCGTGCTGCCGAGGGCGGCGGAGACGTCGTCGATGCCGGCGACCGCGGCGCGATCGAGCCTGGCCTCGAAGACACGGGGGGCAGGGAGCGGCTGTCCGCTTTCGACCGGCCGGTCTTCCGCCCGCCAGCGCGGGAATCCGCCATCGAGAATGCGCACGTCGCGCGCGCCCATGGCGCGGAAGGTCCACCACACACGCGGCGCGGAAAACAGGCCGAGCCCGTCGTAGACCACGATGGTCATGTCGTCCGATATGCCGAGCGCGCCGGCGGCCTGCGCGAAGACCTCCGGCGAAGGCAGCATGTGGGGCAGGCCGCTCGCGGTGTCGGCGATGGTGTTGATGTCGAAGCGGACCGCGCCGGGAATGTGGGCGGCGAGGAATTCGGCCTCGGGATCGCGATTCAGCGACGGCAGGAACCAGGAGCCCTCGACGATGGCGACATCGGGCGCGCCGAGGTGGTCGGCGAGCCAGCCGGTGGTGACGAAGGGCGCATTCGGCATGGCGTTTCCTTTTCGTGTCAGGCCAGCGCCTCGTCGCGCGTGACACGCGGGGCGCGCTCCAGCCACTCCGGAACCGGCAGGCCCTTGGAGCGCAGGAAGACCGGATTGAACAGCTTCGACTGATAGCGGGTGCCATAGTCGCAGAGGATCGTGACCACGGTGTGTCCCGGCCCGAGCTCGCGGGCAAGGCGGATGGCCCCCGCCACGTTGATGCCCGACGAGCCGCCGAGGCAGAGGCCTTCCTCGCGCAGCAGGTCGAAGATGACCGGCAGGGCTTCCTCGTCCGGGATCCGGTAGGCGAGGTCGATGGGGGCGTCCTGGAGGTTCGCGGTGATGCGGCCCTGGCCGATGCCTTCGGTGATGGATGAGCCCTCCGACTTCAGCTCGCCGCTGGTGTAATAGCTGTAGAGCGCCGCGCCCATGGGATCGGACAGGGCGATCCGGACATCGGGCTTGCGCTGCTTCAGGGCGATAGCGATGCCGGCGAGCGTGCCGCCGGTGCCCACCGCGCAGGTGAAGCCGTCGATCCCGCCGCCGGTCTGGTCCCAGATCTCGGGGCCGGTGGTCTCGATGTGGGCCTGCCGGTTGGCGACATTGTCGAACTGGTTGGCCCAGACCGCGCCGTTGGGGTCCTCCCGCGCCAGGCGCTCGGCGAGGCGGCCGGAGACCTTCACATAATTGTTCGGGTCCTTGTAGGGGACGGCGGGCACCTCGATCAGCTCCGCGCCGGCGAGGCGCAGCATGTCCTTCTTCTCGTCGGACTGGGTTTCGGGAATGACGATGACGGTCTTCAGCCCCAGCACGTTGCCCACGAGCGCAAGCCCGATTCCGGTGTTGCCGGCGGTGCCCTCGACCACCGTACCGCCCGGCTTCAGGGCGCCGCGTTCGAGGGCGTCGCGTATGATGTAGAGCGCGGCGCGGTCCTTGACCGACTGGCCGGGGTTCAGGAACTCGGCCTTGCCGAGGATTTCGCAGCCGGTCGCCTCGGATGCCTTGTTGAGGCGGATGAGGGGCGTGTTGCCGATGGCGGCGAGCAGGTCATGGCGGATGGTCATTGGTCTCGGCGGGTTGGGGGGAAAATCGTCTCCGCACAATAAAGACGCCGGATTGATGTGGGAAGGGAGAAAAGCACATTGCCAAAGGTGTATTGGGATTCGCCCGATGGCGGACTGCATGGCGCATGTTTCAGAG
>JBEBSP010000007.1:0-24682 GCA_040394255.1 Agaricicola taiwanensis
TCGACGAAGTCGCGGATGGTGCAGAAATGGATGTTGGGCGTGTCGTACCAGCTCACCGGCAGGGTCTCGGTCACCGGCATGCGGCCCTTGAAGACGATCTGGCGGCGCACGGTCCAATGGCCGAAGTTGGGGAAGGAGACGATGGCGCGATGGCCGATGCGCAGCAGGTGCTCCATGACCTCGCGCGGGCGGCGCGTGGCCTGGAGGGTCTGCGACAGGATCACATAGTCGAAGGCGTCGTCGGGATAGTCGATCAGGTCGGCGTCGGCGTCGCCCTGCACCACGGCGAGGCCCTGCGCCACGCTGGCGTTGACGCCGCTCTGGCCGATCTCGATGCCGCGCCCGTCGACGCCGCGCGTCTCGGTCAGGAGGCGCAGCAGCGCGCCGTCGCCGCAGCCGACGTCCAGCACGCGGCTGCCCGGCTCCACCATCTCGGCCACGAGACGATGATCGGCGCGCACGGACTGGGTCATGCCCCACCCTCCGGCAGCCCGCGTGCCTTGGCGGCGGCGGAGAGGAAGCCGCCGGTGGTGGCGATCAGCTCCGGCTCGTCCAGGAGGAAGGCGTCGTGGCCCTTGTCGCTGGCGACCTCCACGAAGCTGACGCGCCCGCCCGAGGCGTTGAGCGCGTGGACGATGGCGCGGCTGTCGGCCGTGGGGAACAGCCAGTCGGAGGTGAAGGAGACCACGCAGAAGCGCGTGTCGGCGCCGCGGAAGGCCTCGGCCAGCACGCCGTCGTGGTCGTCGGCGAGGTCGAAATAGTCCATGGCGCGGGTGACGTAGAGGTAGCTGTTGGCGTCGAAGCGCTCCACGAAGCTCGATCCCTGGTGGCGCAGGTAGCTCTCCACCTGGAAATCGGCGTCGAAGGTGAAGGTCGGCCGGTCGCGGTCCTGGTAGTTGCGGCCGAACTTCCGTTGCAGGGCGGGCTCGGACAGATAGGTGATGTGCGCGGCCATGCGCGCCACCGCGAGGCCCTTCCTCGGGATGGTGTCCTCGTCGAGGTAGCGGCCCTGGTGCCAGTCGGGATCGGCCATGACGGCCTGGCGGCCGACCTCGTGGAAGGCGATGTTCTGGGCCGAGTGCTTGGTGGCGCAGGCGATGGGCAGGGCCGAGAACACCCGCTGCGGATAGGACGCCACCCATTGCAGCACCTGCATGCCGCCCATGGAGCCGCCGGCGACGCAGAACAGCGTGTCGATGCCGAGATGGTCGATGAGCATGGCCTGCGCCCGCACCATGTCGCGGATGGTGACCACCGGGAAGTCGAGGCCGTAGGGCCGGCCCGTGGCCGGATTGGTGGAGGCGGGGCCGGTGGAGCCCATGCAGCCGCCGATGACGTTGGACGAGATGACGAAATAGCGGTCGGTGTCGATGGGCTTGCCGGGGCCGACCATGGTGGTCCACCAGCCGGACTTGGCCGTAACCGGATGGGTGTTGCAGGCGTGCTGGTCGCCGGTCAGGGCGTGGCAGATCAGAACGGCGTTGGAACGCTCCGCGTTGAGTTCGCCATAGGTCTGGTAGGCGATCTGGAAGGGAGCGAGATCAACGCCGCAGTCGAGCGGCAGCGGCTTGTCGGGACCGAAGCGCACGACGAGGCTCTGCGGCTCCTCGGCTTCCCGACGCGCCGCGCGGCTGACCGTTCCTGCAAGCTCCGCCATGACGCCGTTACTCTCCGCGATACCTGCACGGCCTGGAGACCATTTGAGAATGTGTGATGCCGGGCTGCAAACCGCGCCGGCCCATTCTCAACCGTATCTTATTCACGCATGCTGATTGCTGTTTAGCTATGGTGTCGGGGCGGGAGGCTGTCAACGCCTGCGTGCCGCATGGCGGCGGGAAGCGCCGGTTGCGAGGCTGGGAGGGCTCGGCTACATCTTCACGCTCCGTTCGTTGGACCCACCGGATATAGCGATGACCTCTCCCTACCCAGGAACCGCCCATGCGCGGCCCGGCGCACGCCGCCTCCAGCTGCTGCTGGCCGGTGCGCTTCTCATGTGCCTGGTGCTGCTGGCGGGCCTTGTCCTGCGCGCCGTCACCGAGCCGGGCGAGACCAACAGCTACGCTTCGCTGGCGCAGAGCTTCCTCGACGGGCGGTTGGACGCCGCACGCTGCCTCGACGAGGACTGCGCGCGCTTCGACGGGCGCATCTTCGTCATCTTCCCGCCGGTGCCGGCGCTTCTGGCGTTGCCCTTCGTGGCCCTGTTCGGCATCGGCTTCAGCGGCTTCATCGCGCTGTCCATCGCCATCAGCTCGGCCTCGCTGGCGCTGTGGTGGCGCATCCTCGCCACGCTGGGCACGGACCGGCTGACGGCGCTCTGGCTGCTGATGGCGCTGGGCTTCGCCACGCCGCTCTACTATGTGGCGATCCGTGGCGACGGGGTCTGGTTCTTCGCGCAGACCGTCGGCTTCCTGTTCGTCACACTGGCCATCCACCAGGTGGTGCGGGGCGGCTCGCTTCTCATCGCCGGGCTGTGCGTGGGGCTGGCCTTCCTGTGCCGGCAGATGTCGCTGTTCTATCTGCCGTTCCTGTTCGCCCTGGCGCTGTCGCGCGAGGAGGCGCTGATCTCGTTTTCCAAGGCGCACATCGTGCGGGCGCTCAAGCTGGGGCTGCCGGTGGCGGCCGCCGTGGCGGTCTACATGGCCTACAACCACGCGCGCTTCGGCGCGCCCATGGAAACCGGCTACCAGTACATCGCCGCGCCCGACAGCGATCCGACCCTGATCAACCACCGGCTGGCGCAGAGCGGGCTGTTCTCGGTGGACTACCTTCTGTTCAACCTCGCCTATTTCTTCGTGCAGGGCTTTCATCTGGCCTTCGCGGGCGACGCCATGACCACGCCCGCCGGGCTCGATCCCTCGGGCACCTCGCTGCTGGCGGCCAGCCCCTTCGTGCTCATCGCCTTCCTCACGCCGCTCCGGCGGCCGGTCATCATCGGCGGGCTGTGCGCCTTCGCTATCGCGCTGCCCGTGTTCTTCTACCATTCCAACGGGTTCTCGCAGTACAACGTGCAGCGCTACGTGCTCGATTGGCTGCCGATCCTGTTCTACATGCTGGGGCTCGCCGTCACGGAGCGGGAGCGGCCGGTGTTCGCGCTGCTGGCGACCTACGGCATCGCGCTCAACGTGGTGACCATGGCGGTGCTGGCGCTCATACCGCCTGCCTGATCCGGAACGTCAGATATTTGTGGCCGAGGAAGTTGCCCGCCGCGCCGACGCCGATGCCGATGCCATGGGCGATCGCTTCCGGCTGGAAGGCCATGCCGATGGCGGGAAAGGCGGCGTGCAGGAGACCGAGCGACACGCCCATGACCATGGCGGCGCCGGCGGCGTTGACCACGAGGAACAGCCCCACCTGAAGGCCGATCGGCAGCGACGAACCGGGGAAGACATAGGCCCGGTAGAGCGTGAAGCCCGCCGTCATGCCAATGAGATAGGCCACGAACACGGCGGCCGGGAACGGCATGACCAGCGACAGCGGAAAGCGGACGAGCCAATTGATCGCCGCCGCCAGCCCGCCCAGCAGCAGGAAGCGCACGGCCTGCGGCAGACGGGTCATCCGACCGGTACGCCCAGCCAGGCCGCCAGGAAGGCCGCGCCGATGACGCCGCAGAGCACGAGGCTCTTCGGATCGCGGATGGCGAAGACCACCGGGTCGTCGTCCAGCTCGCCGCGCTGGCAGATCATCCAGATGCGCGCCAGCCACAGGAACAGCACCGGCGGCATGGCCCAGAGCCAGACCGAATTGCCGTAGAAGTCGGCGATCAGCGCTTCCTGGGTGAGATAGAGCACCATGATGAGCACGGCGGCCATGCCGCAGGAGATGCCGGTGGCCAGGATGAAGGGCATGTCCTTGGCGAAATAGCCGCGTCCGGAAATCTTGCCGCCCTGGTCCCGCCCCTGGTCGATCATGCGCTGCACCTCGGTCTGCCGCTTGGCGAAGGACAGCGAGGCGAAGAGGAACATCGAGAACACCAGCAGCCAGGGCGAGGTCATGACGCCCACCGCCGCGATGCCGATCACCAGCCTCAGCGTGAACAGCACGGCCAGCGCGAAGGCGTCCAGAACGGGCTTGCGCTTGAGGGCGAAGGAATAGGCCAGCGTCAGGCCGAGATAGGCCAGCAGTCCGGCGACCACCATGGGTCCGGCGAAGGCGCCGAGGGCGAGGCTGGCCATGAAGGCGACCGGGACAATGGTGATGGCGGTCGTGATCGCCATGCGCCCGCGGGCCCGCGGGCGGTTGCGCTTGGACCAGTGGCGGCGGTCGTCGTCGAGATCCCACAGGTCGTTGATGAGATAGGTCGCCGAGGCGAGGATGCCGAGGGCGAGGAAGGCGATGGAGGCGTTGAGCCAGGCCGTGGGGTCGAGCGCTTTTCCGCCCAGGACCAGCGGCACGAAGATCAGGCTGTTCTTGGCCCATTGGTGCAGACGCGCGGCCTTCAGGAAGGTCTTCAGGCCGTTCGCGCGGGGGAAGTGCGCCTCGACGTCGCCCAGCTTTCGGGCGGTGCGCGTGACCGAAGGGCCGGTTCCCACCAGCACGATGCCCCCGGCCTCTTTCCAGACCGCGAGATCGGAGCGGCTGTCCCCGGCGTAGACGAAACCGCCGGGGAAGGCCTCCGTCAGGGCGCGGGCCTTGGCCGCTCCCTTGACGTTGGTTTCACCATCGCTGGCGATCACGCGGTCGATGAAGGCAAAGCGCCCGGCGACGTGGGTCGCCGACAGCATGTCGCCCGCCGTCGCCAAGGCGATCCGGCGGCCTGCGGCGTGTTCGGCCTCGGCATAGGCGACCAGTTCCTCGTTGACCGGCAGGCTGTCGCGGTCGAGCGGGATCACCTGCGCCAGCTGGCGCTTGAGATGGGCGCGGCCCTTGGCGAGCCAGCGCAGCAGCGTGACGATCCGGAACGGGTTGGCCTTGAGATAGACCAGCGCCTTCTCGACCAGCAGATCGGTGCGCAGCAGCGTGTGGTCGAGATCGAGCACCAGCGGCAGGGTGCGGGCCGCGGGCGGTCCTGAAACCTTCGCGGCGGCTGTTTTCGCGGACATGAAGCCTGGCTGGGTTGATGACAAGGAAACGGTCGTGCCGATGGCCGAATGTAACGATCCTGCCGTTAAAATACCCTCAAGGGGCGTATTTCGGGGGTCCCGTGCGGGCTTGTGGGACGTTTGCCGTCTTTGACATCCTCGCCGCCGCGAGTATGAAAGCGTGCCATGGACACGCGATCGGAAACACTGGACGACCTGCGCCGCGACATCGACCGCATCGATGCGGAGATGCACGCGCTCCTGATCGAGCGCGGCGGGATCATCGACCGGCTGATCGCCGTCAAGCAGGGCTCGACCGAATCCGGATCGGCCTTCCGGCCCAAGCGCGAGGCGGACATGATGCGCGCGCTGCTCGCCCGCCACACCGGCCATCTGCCGCTCGACACGGTGGAGAGCATCTGGCGGGTCATCATCTCGACCTTCACCTTCGTCCAGTCGCCCTACCGGGTGCATGGCGCGGTCTCCGGCGGGGCGGCGGCGGAGCGCGATGTCGCGCGGTTCCATTTCGGCTTCACGGTGCCCTACATCGAGCATTCCGACGCCCATGCCGTGGTGGAGGCCGTGGAAGCGGACCCGTGCGATCTCGGCCTCGTGCCCGTCGCCTCCGAGGGCGGATGGTGGCGCGCGCTCGGGCGTCCCGGCGCTCCCCAGATCATCGCGCGGCTTCCCTTCGTCGAGCGCCCCGGTCACCCGGCGGCGCTCGCTACCTTCGTGGTGGGGGGCACGCCCGCGCCCGGCGCCACCGCCGACGACATCCACCTCATCGCCGCCGAAACGCGCGACTGGTCGCCCGCCGCCGACAGCATGGTCGCCGTGCTGGGCGGCGAGGTGGTGGCGCGGCATGGACCCGCCCTGCTGCTGGCGCTGCCGCGCGGCATCGACAGGGGACGTCTTCAGGACGCGCTCGGCGGGACTGGCGCGGTGATCGAAGATGCCGCATGGATCGGCAGCCATGCTGCGCGCCATGCGGTCGAAGCTGCGGCCCTCTGCACCTCCTGAACGGGTTTTCCCATGTCCGATACCCTGATCCGTCCCGCTCCCCGACCCGGCGTGCTCGACATCGAAGCCTATGTTCCGGGCAAGAGCGCCGCGCCCGGCGTCGCGCGCGTCTTCAAGCTGTCGTCCAACGAGACGCCGCTCGGCCCGTCCCCCAAGGCGGTGGAGGCCTACAGGGCGGGCGCGGACAAGCTTTCGGCCTATCCCGACGGCTCGTCGACGCAGCTGCGCGAAGCGATCGGCCGTGTCTATGGCCTTGACCCCAAACGGATCGTCTGCGGCGCGGGCTCGGACGAACTGCTCAACCTGCTCGCCCACGCCTATGTGGGGCCGGGCGACGAAGGCATCTTCACCGAGCACGGCTTCCTGGTCTACCGCATCGCCATCCTGGGCGCCGGCGGCACGCCGGTGGTGGTGCCGGAGGTCAAGCTGACCGCCGATGTCGACGTGATCCTCGCCGCCGTGACGGAGCGGACCCGGATCGTCTTCATCGCCAATCCCAACAATCCCACGGGGACCTACCTGCCGTTCGACGAGATCAAGCGCCTCCAGGCCGGTTTGCCGGGGCATGTGCTGCTGGTGCTCGACGCCGCCTATGCCGAATATGTCAGCCGCAACGACTACGCCGCCGGCATCGAGCTGGCCGCGACCTGCGACAATGTCGTGATGACCCGAACCTTCTCCAAGATCCACGGGCTCGCCTCGCTGCGGATCGGCTGGCTCTATGGTCCTGCCCATGTGGCCGACGCGCTGAACCGCATCCGTGGACCGTTCAATCTCACGGGATCGGCCATCGCGGCGGGCGCGGCGGCGATCGAGGACACCGCTTTCCTCGATGCGGCCGCGCGGTTCAACGAGCAGTGGCTCGGCTGGCTGACGTCGGAAATCCAGCGGTTGGGCTTCGAGGTGACGCCCAGCGTCGCCAATTTCGTGCTGGTCCATTTCCCGACCGAGCCGGGCCGGACCGCTCAGGACGCAGACGCCTTCCTGACGGCGCGCGGCCTGATCCTGCGCCGGCTTGAGAATTACGGCCTGCCGCATGCCTTGCGGCTGTCGGTCGGCAGCGAGGAGGCCAACCGCGCGGTCGTCGCTGCGCTGGCGGACTTCGCCCGGAGTGCGGACCGTGGCTGACGCGCCGACCGTCGACCGCCTCGCCCTGATCGGTATCGGCCTGATCGGCTCGTCCATTGCCCGCGCCGCGCGCGCGCGTGGTCTTGCCCGCGAGATCGTGGTGCAGACCCGCTCGCCGGAGACGCTGGCGCGGGCCGAGGAACTTGGGCTGGGTGACCGCTACACGCTCGATCCCGCCGAGGCGGTGCGCGACGCCGACATCGTCATCGCCTCGGTGCCGGTCGGTGCGTCGGAGGCGGTGGCGAAGGCGATCGGGCCGGCGTTGAAGCCCGGCGTGATCGTGTCCGATGTGGGGTCCGTCAAGACGTCCGTCGTGCGCCAGATGGCGCCGTATCTGCCGGGAGGCGTGCATTTCGTCCCGGCGCATCCCATCGCCGGCACCGAGCATTCAGGCCCCGACTCAGGACTGGCCGAGCTGTTCGTCAACAGATGGTGCATTCTGACGCCGCCCACTGGCACGGACGCCGCGGCGGTGGACAGGCTGTCGGCCTTCTGGCGCGGCATGGGCGCCAACGTCGAGGTCATGACGCCGGAGCACCATGACCTCGTGCTCGCCATCACCAGCCATGTGCCGCATCTGATCGCCTACAACATCGTCGGGACCGCCACCCATCTGGGCGAGGTCACGAACTCCGAGGTGATCCAGTATTCCGCCGGCGGCTTCCGCGATTTCACGCGCATCGCGGCGTCTGATCCGACCATGTGGCGCGACGTGTTCCTGCACAACAAGGATGCGGTGCTGGAGATGCTCGGGCGCTTCAGCGAGGACCTGACGGCGCTCCAGCGCATGATCCGCTATGGCGACGGGGACGGTCTGTTCGACCTGTTCACCCGCACCCGTGCGATCCGGCGGGGCATCATCGCCGAGGGGCAGGACGCCCCGGACGCCGACTTCGGCCGACTGCGCAAGTCCGAGGCCGATCAGTAGAGCGACGGCACCTGCGCCAGCGGGATGCCGCCGAGGCGGGCGACGCCGTCACCGAGGGTAACGTCGAAGCGGCGGGCATTCGCGCCGTCAAGCGTCGCCTTCTGGCCGAGGAAATTGAGGCCAGCACCCGCCAGCGGGCCGAAATCGCCCAGCGCGGGCGCGAGGGTCGCCAGCTTTTCCACGCCGCGTACCGTCACGTCGAGCCGCCCCTCGGGCCGTCCCTGAGCATCCAGTTTGATGTCTCCCTTCGACTCCAGCGCCACATCGCCGCGCGTGAGCTTGGCCAGCGCGATGCGCAGGTTGCCGCCGGCGTCGGCAAAGGCCTTCAGCCGCTCGGAGGTGGGGCGGGGCCTCAGGTCATCGATGCCGCGGATGCTGGCCTGGAGCTCGATGTCCGTCGGCGCGGATGACCCGAGCAGGCTGTCGAGCACCGGCACGACCGCTCCCTTGATGCTGGAGATGACATCGTAGGACCCCGCGCCCGTATCCGGCGTCGGGCGGGCGTGGGCCTCCAGCCGGGCCATCGCCGCCACGGGCGTGCCTTCCGCGCCTGCGCGCATGTCGAGCCCTTCCACCACCAGCGAGACCCGTTCGAGCGTTTCGGCGGAACCCATGAGGCTCGCGCCCGCGAAGGACCATTGCGCCGTGATGTCGGGCGTCGCCGGGTGGGTGATCGTCAGAGGGCCGCGAAACTCGCCCACCACATGGGTCGGACGGTAGACCTGCGCGACGGCGACGAAACGCCCCGCGGCGAGATTGATCGGGCCGCCGTCCGCCGGGAGTGTCGCCTTCGGGTTTCGGCAATCGATCTCCAGGCGGAAGGGGAAGCCCCCGATGTCCCGCTCCTCGCAGGCGTAGAGACGGCCCGCACGGGCCTCGCGCGCCATCCAGCTGTCGACGCCTTCCTCCAGCTTGCTTGCCGCCAGCCACCAGAAGCCGCACCAGCCGATCGCCAGGAAGGCCAGCAGCAAAACGGGGAGATAGATGGGAAAGCGGCGGCGTGTTGTGGACATTGCGGATGCTCTCGGCTTGCAAGCGTAAGGCGGGCTGATAGGCTATGGCGCGCTTCGAGATGTCAATGTCACCCGAATATGACCCCATCGCGACCGGCGAAGACCTGTGGGTTTTCGGCTATGGCTCTCTGCTGTGGAACCCCGGTTTCGCCTTCGCCGAAGCCCAGGGCGCACGGCTGGTCGGCTATCACCGCGCGCTGTGCATCTACTCGCACCGCTACCGTGGGTCGCCGGACAATCCCGGCCTCGTGCTGGGGCTGGATCGCGGCGGCAGCTGCCATGGGCTGGGCTACCGGGTTCCGGCGCGAGACGCGGCCGATGTCTGGACCTATCTGCGGGACCGCGAGATGGTCACCGGCGTCTACCGCGAGGGCTTTCGCCGGGTGCGCCTCGCCGACGGCTCGGTGGTCATGGGGCTGTGCTATGTGGCCGACCGGGCGCACCGGCAATACGCGGGTCATCTGGACCGCGCCGCGCGCCTGTCGCTGGTGCGGTCGGGCGTCGGCATCGCGGGGCCGAACACCGACTATGTGGTCAACACCGCCCGCAAGCTGCGCGAACTGGGCGTCGGCGATCCGGAACTGGAATGGTTCGCCGAGCAGTTGGCGCGGTCAGGAGGCCTCGGTGCCGCCTGACGGCTTTCCGCCCACCGCATCCTGCGCCAGCCTGTCCGAAGCCGTTTCGATGCTTTCGGTGAGAGTTGCCAGAAACGTCCGGCTGTCGAGCCCGGGAGGGATCGGCGGCAGGAATTCGATCACCGCCGTTCCCGGATACCGCAGGAAGCCGCGCCGTGGCCAGAACAGGCCCGTGTTGATGGCCACCGGAACGCAGGGCACCCCGACCGCCTCATAGACCTTGGCAACGCCGAACTTGTAGTCCGGGGGAGCGCCGACAGCCTTGCGGGTGCCTTCGGGAAAGATGACGATCTGGCGGTCGTGCGCCGCGGCCACCTTGGCGAGCGCGGCGATCGCCTTGAGCGCGCTCATTCCTCCTCCGCGATTGACCGGAATCATGCGCATCTTGAGGGAATACCACCCGAAAATCGGCACCCAGTTGAGTTCGCGCTTCAGGATGAAGACGGGATTCCTGAGGATGGGAACAAGCGCGATGGTTTCAAACGCCGATTGGTGCTTGGACGCGACGATCGACGGACCCTCGGGGACGTTCTCCAGGCCGCGCACCTCCAGCCGGATGCCCGCGATCACACGCAGCTGCCATATGGCCGACGAGGTCCACAGCTTCGCCACCCACACCGCCCAGGGCCGGGGGCCGAGGATGGAGGGGCTCAGCAGAAAGGCCATGACCACGAAGTTGACGTAGAACAGGACGTTGAAGGCGATTGAGCGCAGGTAGATCATCGGACTGGAATGCTTCCGTGGGAGATCAGAGGGATGTCCCAGCGCTTGCCATGTCGGCGGGCTCGCTGGCAAGGCGTGGCGCAATCCTGACGTTCGCCAGCGATGCGACATATTTGACGTATTCGCCGACGACCATGGTCAGCGTCTCGCTGTCGCGCCACCAGCTTCCGTCGCGGAAACGATCGGTCACGACGGGATAGGGGATGACATCGACGCCGGGAAGCGAGCGCGCCAGTTCGGTGTGGGCCCTCGGCATGTGCCAGCCGGAGGTGACGAGAATCACCGAGCGGTAGCCGTGGTTCTGGACCCAGAGCTTGGTGGCGAGGGCGTTGCCCGCCGTGTTGAGGGCCTGGTGATCCAGATCGACGCAGCAATCCAGCAGCGGACGCGTGCCGGGCATGATGCGTTCAAGCTCGCGGGTGGTGGTGGTGGGATGAACGCCGCTGATGAGCAGCCGCCCGGCGCGTTTCTCGCGCAGGAGATTGACGGCGTCGGACAAGCGCTCCGATCCACCGGTCAGCACCACGATGGCGTCGGCCTTGGCGGTGGGCGAGGCGGTTTCCGCGACCCGCGCCACGAAAAGCGCGAAACCGCCGACGGTGATGAGGCCGATCAGGGCGAACAGTCCAACGACGACATCCACGATCCGGCGCAGCGGTCGTGCCCTGCGGCGTTGTTTCAGGCGGCGATCGGGCCGGGGTTTCGGTTGCGTTGTCACGGTAGCGGTATATTCAACAGCAAGGCAGCATCAGGGCAAGGGATCTCTTCGGGGCTCATGGCTTGCCGCGCAACTGCGCCATGATCGTCAGCCGCGATGTCAGCGCGGTGACCACGGCGGTGAAGGCGACGATCGCCACAACACCGAAATAGCCGGTCCAGCCAACGGAGAATCGGCCGAACAGGGCGGTCATCTGCTCGGCGGCGACGGTGCCCGAGCTTTCACCCCCGAGCAGGGCCGCGACGGCGAACACCAGGATGGCTATGCCCCCGCCGATCGCCCCGCCGCGGCCGGCCAGCGCCAGGAAGCGCCGTTCGAAGGCGCGGGCGATGTAGCCGTCGCGGGCCCCCACGATGTGCAGCACCTGGACGATGTCGCGGTTGCCGGCCATGGCGCCGCGCGTGGCGAAGACCACGGACAGCACCGTCGCCGCCGTCATCAGGATCAGGATGCCGACCCCGAAGGCGATCAGGATGTTGGCCATGCCTTGCAGACGATCGACCCAGGCGCGGTGGTCGTCGAGGCTGGCACTGGACACCTCCCGGGCAAGACGGGTGCGCAGGGCGCTCAAGTCGGCTTTGACCTCGCCGCCCAGCTCGACGATGACCAGACGCGGCGTCGGCAGCGCATCGAGGCCCGCATCCGTGCCGAGCCATGGCTCCAGAAGCCGTGCCGTTTCCTCGCGCGTCAGGGCGCGTGCGCTGGCGATGCCCGGCGTTTCACGGGCGATGGTGCTGACCCGGCCGATCTGGACCTCGATGTCCTGACCGTCCACCGGGCGGACCTGGATGGTCACTTCACGGGCGACCTCGCTCTGCCAGGTCCGCGCCGCGCCGCGCACGAGATCGACCCCGCCGATGGTGAGGCTGGCCAGGAAGGTCATGATCGCGATGACCATGACCAGGGCCTGTCCGGCCAGTGTGTCCGTCGGCACGATGGGCGCCTGACGCCGCTTTTCCTGAGGCAGCGGGCGCGGGGGCCTGCCCGGCGGGCGGGGAAAGGTGTGCGAGCGGGTCTGGGGCGCCTCAGTCATACAGGTAGAGCCTCCCTTCCGAGAGGACGAGACGGCGGGCATCGTAGAGGTCCATGAGGCCGATGTCGTGGGTCGCGATGACGACGGCGGTGCCGGACCGGTGGAGCTCCACGAAGAGGCGCAGCAGCCGGCGCGCCAGCTGGGGATCGACGTTGCCGGTCGGCTCGTCGGCGAGCAGCAGTTCCGGCCGGCCGATGAGCGCGCGCGCGATGGCGGCGCGCTGCTTCTCGCCGCCCGACAGCACCGGCGGATAGGCGTCGATCCGCTCGCCCAGCCCGACCCAGCGCAGGAGTTCGACCACCTCGGCGCGGTAGCTCGCCTCCTCGCGCCCCATGACCCTGAGCGGCAGGGCCACATTCTCATAGGTGGTCATGTGATCCAGCAGGCGGAAATCCTGGAACACGATCCCGATGCGACGGCGGATGTCGGGCATGGCGTTGCGCGGCATGGTCGCGACGTCGCGTCCGAAGACGGAGATCAGGCCGCGTGTCGGCTTCAGCGCCAGGTAGAGCAGGCGCAGCAGAGAGGTCTTGCCCGCGCCGGAGGGGCCTGTCAGGAACTGGAACGAATTGGGCTCGATCGCAAACGTCAGGTCGCGCAGCACTTCGGGTCCAAGACCGTAGCGCAGACCCACATTTTCAAAACGAACCACGGCATGCTCCGGTGACAGGAGATAAGAAACAGGGCGATATTAACCAGCCGTTAACGCCAGTCTCATCATTCCTTGGTTACATGAAGGTTAACGTATGGATGCGCGGCTGACAGTCCCGCCGCGCTCCATGACACATGATTCGGTCTGAGCATGCTCATCGTCTGCCCGAATTGCCAAGCCTCATACCGCGTCAGCGTCGAAAGCCTCGGCACGGCGGGCCGCACCGTGCGCTGCGCCAAGTGCAATACGGCATGGTTCGCCGACAGCGATTCGGGCGTCGAGAAGCCCGCGAAAGGGGCGGCGTCACCATCGGCGTCGGATCCTGATTCGGACCGGGCGGTCGAGAGGCCGGAGGCGCAGATCACCAGCGTTATCGCGGGGCTTGCCGATCGCCCCGACGTCTCTCCGTCACCCAGGTTTCCGAACAGGACCATCAAGGATCGCGCGCGAAAGCGCCTGACGCCCGCCAACATCGCCGCCGGTGCGGGGCTCGCTTTCATGGCCGCCCTGTTCCTTGCCCGCGTCGATATCGTCCGGCTGTTTCCCCAGACGGCCGCCATCTACGGACTGGTCGGCCTCGACGTGAACGTGCGCGGGCTGGCGTTCCAGGATATCGACGCCACCGAGCGGGTGGAGGGCGGCGTCGCCATACTGCTGGTCAGCGGGCGCATCCAGAACATCACGAAGGATGTCATCGACGTGCCGCGCCTGAGGCTTTCCGTGCGGAACATGGAAGGGCGCGAGCTTTACGTCTGGACCGTGGTGCCGCGCCGCACCCGCATCGTGGCGGGCGACACGCTGCCCTTCCAGGCGCAGCTGGCCGCGCCACCGGCCGAATCGCGGGATGTCGCCGTGCGCTTCCTCGCACGACATGACGCCATCGCCGGGATCAACTAAAAGGGCTCCATGACCATACATGTACGCCCTCTCTTCGACGCCACCGAGATCGCCGAGCGCAACGCCGTGCTGGCGCAATCGATCGCTGCCTCCGTGTCCCGCGACGTGCTCGTCATCGCCATCCTGAAGGGCAGCTTCGTGTTCGCGGCCGACCTGATCCGCGCGCTGCACGGCGCCGGCATGGCTCCGCAGGTCGAGTTCCTGCAACTGTCGAGCTACCGCGACGCCACCGCGTCCTCGGGGCAGGTGGACATCATCCGGGACATCGACAACGAGGTCGAAGGCCGGGAAGTCCTCATCATCGACGACATCCTGGAGTCCGGCCGCACGCTGGCCTACGCCAAGGACCTGATGGCCGCGCGCGGCGCCAGTCGGGTCTTCACCTGCGTGCTGCTGGACAAGCCGGACAAGCGGGCCGTGGCGCTGGAAGCGGATTTCGTCGGCTTCACCTGTCCGGATTATTTCGTGGTCGGCTATGGCATGGACGTGGCCCATGCCTGGCGGCAGCTGCCTTTCGTCGGCGTCATCGAACGCGACGGGGAAACAGGATAGTACTTTGTTTTGTCGCGTTTTCTTGACGCAAAATCGGAATCCACTTTTGCTGAAAACGCTTCAAGGAGGGAGATCATGGCCCGTATCCTGGTGGTCGACGACGAGGAACCGATCCGCGAACTGGTGCGGCGCGCGTTGCAGCTCGACGGGCATTCGGTGGATGTGGCCGCCGATGGAGGCGAGGCGCTCGACCGGCTTATCGCGGAGCCGGAGGCGTTCGACCTGCTGCTGACGGATATCCGCATGCCGGTGATGGACGGCATCGCGCTGGCGCTGGCCGTCGCGCGCGACAATCCCATGCTGACGATCCTGCTCATGACGGGCTATGCCGACCAGCGCGAACGGGCGGCCAACCTCGAAGCCCTGATCCACGACGTGGTGACCAAGCCCTTCAGCCTGGTCGAAATTCGCGGCGCTGTCATGGAGGCGCTGGAGGCGCGCAAGGCGGCCTGAGCCTGCCTGGCCGCTTCTACGGTTCGATCAGCCGTTCCAGGTAATCCAGCTCGCCCTCGGCGCGGCCGGGTTCGCTGAGGCGGCGGCGCAGCTCTTCCAGAACCCGCCTTGCCCGCTGGGCGTCGATCTCGCCCGGCACCCGGACCGACGAGCCCGGATCATAGCGGCGGCTGCGGGTGGGGCGTCCGAGCGGATCGACCTCCTCGTCGTAGCCGCGCTGGCCGGTGCGCTGGTTGTTGCCCTCGCCAGACGGCTGGCCGTTTTCGCCCGGCTGGTCGCCTTGTCCCATCATCTGCTGGGCAAGGCCCTGGGCACCCTGGCGGAGAGCGTCGAGCGCGCGGCCCTGGGGACCGACGGCCGCCGGTGCGTTGCCCTTGCCCAGTTCACCGCCGGCGGCGCCCATCTCCTCGCCGGCCTGGCCGAGCTCCTGGCCACCGTCCATGCCCTGCTCCTGCAGGCGTTTCATGAGATCCTGCAGGCGTTGCCGCAAGGCGTTCTGATCCTGCGCCAGTCCCTGCGCGCCACCTTGCCGCCCTTCTTCGCCCTCACCTTGCCGGGGTTGGCCTGCCTCGCCCTGTCCCTCGCGGAAGGTGCGGTCGCGCAATTCGTTCTGCTCGCGGATCATGCGGCCCAGCTCGTCGAGCATCTCCGCCATCTCCTGGGACATGGGGTCCATCCGGGCGGTGGCGTTGGGGTTGATGCCTTCGAGGATTCGGTTGAGCTCCGACAAAAGGTTCCGCGCCGCTTCGTTGGCGCCGCGCTCGGCGAATTCCTGCAGGCGGTCGAGCATCTTCCTCAGGTCGTCGGGACGCACCATTTGCGCGTTCGGCGGCATGGCTCCGGGGGGCGTGCGCTCGGCGGTCTGGGCACGGCGGGCCATCTCGGCCAGGAATTTCTCCAGCGCCTGGCGCAGGTCCTGCGTCAGCTTGCGAATCTCGTCCTCGGGAGCGCCGCGCTCCAGCGCCTCGCGGAGAGCGTCCTGCGCGGCCTTCAGGTCGCGTTCGATGTCGCTCATGTCGCCGTCTTCCAGCTTCAGCGCGATCTGCCAGAGATAGTCGACCACCCCGCGCAGATTCTCCGTGCCTTCAGCCCTCTTCAGCCGCCAGTAGACGCTGCGCAGGGCGAGGTAGGTGGACGCCTTGGGGGTGAAACGGTCGGGGTAGAGCGCAAGGGCGTCGAGTGCCCGTTCGACGCGGCCGCGCGCACCGATGTCGAGCGCCAGAACCCGGCGCTGTTCCACCAGGGAACGCGCCAGCGGATCGCGGAAAGTGCGCTGCGGCAACGTCATCTCGGCGGGCGCGCTTCGTCCTGTGTTTCCGGCGGCGTCCCGGGCTTCCAGGGTGATGCTGACGACGGCTCCCGCCCAGGGGTGGGCCAGCAGGTCCTGCATGGCGATGGCCTGCCCGTCGCTCACCCGGCGGCGCGGCAGGACCAGCGGGACCTTGGGCGGCTCGATCAGCGGGCTGGCCTCGAAAGCGCGGTCCCGGGGCGTGATTTTGGCCTCGGCTGCGGTGACGCCGTAATCGTCGGACATGCGGTAGCTGAGCACGGTCTGGCCGCGCGGTCCCGTCTTCGGCGGTTCCGTGAAGGCGATCTCGGGCGCGGTGTCGGGAATGGCTGCGAAACGCCAGGCGTAGGCCGTTCCGGAGGAGGGGGTGACGTCGAGGCCACCATCGTCTTCCAGCCGGAAGGTCCATTCCCGGACGGCCTGCGGGGATGCGTCTTCCGCAGGGGTCCTGTCCGCCGTCAGGCCGCCTTCCGCCGCGACGTCGACCTCGCCTCCGCTGGTCCGGGCCACGACGGTGGAGCCGGCCGGCACGCGGATCGTGTCCCCGTCAGAAGGCGCGCCGGCGCCGCCGGCGGTCAGGAAGATCGGCGCGCGGCCGGTGTAGGGCGGCGGCGTCACCCAGGCGTCGAGCCGGGGAGGGGCCGTCTGCGCCGTGGGACTGGTCCAGTCGAAGGCGGACCCCAGCCGGGCGAGGCGCTGGTCCCCGGCGATGAAGAAGCCCACGAGCGCGAGCAGCATGACCGCGAAACGGAAGGCCCATGGATCGCGGCCCGCCAGTCCCGGTTTCGGCAATCCGCTGCGCAGGTGACCGGCTTCGCCCTCGGCGGCCTTCCGGTGCAGATCCCAGAAGGCGCGGGCGAGGGGATCGTCGCCACCGGCCGCCATGCGGTCCGAAAGCGTCGTCGCGGGCCTGTGGGCGCGGCCGGATGCGGCGTCGATCCGGTGCAGGGACGTGCCACGGCTGGGGCGGGCAAGGCGCACCAGCGGGGCGAGGACGATGAGTTCGGCCAGCAGGAAGGCCGCCACGAGGGCCATGCGCGCCTGCGGGGCGATGACGCGCCACAGGTCGAGCCAGGACAGCGCCAGAAACAGGAGGCCGATGGAACCGGCGAGGGCCAGTCTTGGCCAGAGTGCTTCCCACAGGAGGGCGGCGCCGGCGCGGGCGATCAAACGCTCGAGGGCGCCCTTCGGCGAGGCTTCGAAAGGGGACAGAGGGCTTTCCTTCACTCGTATCTCCAGACCAGCCCAGGTCGCGACTCTATCACGAGATGGGCGGCTGGCGAGAGCAAAGCTGCCGGCCTCACTCCACCGTGAGCCAGTCGGGCAGGTGGTCGAGCGCGATCAGGTCCTCGATGGAGGGACGCGGGCGTATGACGGCGCAGGCGTCGCCCTTCACCAGCACCTCGGGCACCAGCGGCCGCGAATTGTAGGTCGAGGCCTGCACCGCGCCATAGGCTCCCGCCGACATCACGGCCAGGAGATCGCCCGCCTTCGGTTCCGGCATGCGGCGATCGAGGGCGAGATAGTCGCCGGTTTCGCAGACGGGGCCGACCACGTCGGCCACGATCTCGGGCGCTGCGGATGACGGCCGGGAAACCGGCCAGACCTCGTGATGCGCCTCGTAGAGCGTCGGCCGGATCAGGTCGTTCATGCCGGCGTCGACGATGACGAAGGTCTTGGCCGCGCCCTTCTTCACGAAGAGCACGCGGGTCAGGAGGATGCCGGCGTTGCCGACGATCAGCCGCCCCGGCTCCAGCACCAGCCTGACGCCGAGCCCGCCGATGTGGCGGCGCACGACGGCGGCGTATTCATCCGGATGGGGCGGAGGCTCGTTGCCGTCGCGGTAGGGGATGCCCAGCCCGCCGCCGACATCGACGTGATCGATGGACAGACCGTCGGCGCGCAAGGTTCCCACCAGATCGGCGAGGCGCGCGAAAGCGGCGTCGAAGGGCGCGAGATCGGTGATCTGGCTGCCGATGTGCATGTCGACGCCGGTGGCGGCGATGCCGGGGAGCGCCTTGGCCTCGGCATAGACCGCGCGGGCGCGCTCGAAGGGAATGCCGAATTTGTTCTCCGCCTTGCCCGTGGAGATCTTGGCGTGGGTTTTCGCATCCACGTCGGGATTGATGCGCAGCGCGATATGGGCGGTTTGCCCGCGCGCCGCCGCGATCTCGGACAGGCGGATGAGTTCAGGCTCCGATTCCACGTTGAAGCAGAGGATGCCCGCGTCGAGCCCCGCGATCATTTCCGCGTCCGTCTTGCCGACGCCGGAGAAGGTGATGCGGCTGCCGGGAACCCCGGCCGCCAGCGCGCGCGCCAGCTCGCCGCCGGACACGACGTCGACGCCCGCGCCGGCCTCGGCGATGGTGCGGATCACGGCCTGGTTGGAATTCGCCTTCACCGCATAGCAGACCAGGTGATCGAGGCCGTCGAAAGCCGAGGAGAAGACCTTCACATGCCGCTGGAGCGTGGCGGTGGAATAGACATAGACCGGCGTGCCCACGTCGCCCGCGATCGTCCTCAAGTCGACGTCTTCGGCGTGAAGCGCGCCGTCGCGGTAGTTGAAATGATGCACGGCGGTGATCTCAGAGGAGAAAATCGAGAAGGAAGGGGCGATCCGGTCTGACCACGTCTTCGAGCAGCGGTCCGCTCTGGTCGCTGGTTCCGGGCCTCTGCAGCGATGCGGACGGCGTGGCGACCGGCTCGGTGCCCTGCGGCGCGGTCGTGGAGGCGGTCGGCGCGCCGGGCGGCGGTTCGAGCGCGCCCTTGCGGCCGCAGCCCGCCACGGCGAGCGCGAGGGCGAGAATCACGATGGCGGAACGGGCACCGGTCACGGTCTATCTCCAGCGAAGCGTCCGCACACTAGAAGGTCTGATGCGGGAGCGAAAGCACGGTTCATGCGCTGCCCAGACGTTTCAGCCAGCGGCGGGCCTCGGCGCGCACGTTCTTCGGCGCGGTTCCACCGTAGCTGGTCCGGCTCTTCACGGATTTGGCGACGCCGAGCACGTCGAAGACGTCCTGCGTGATGCGGGGCTCGACCGCCTGCATTTCGGCCAGCGTCAGCTTTTCAAGAGGCTGCTTGCCCTCGACCGCGATGCCGACCAGCCGTCCGGTGACGTGGTGGGCTTCGCGGAACGGCATGCCCAGCGCGCGCACCAGCCAGTCCGCGAGGTCGGTGGCGGTGGCGTAGCCCGCGCCCGCCGCGCGCTTCATGGCGGCTTCGTTGGGAGCCATGTCGCGCACCATGCCGGTCATGGCGGCCACGACGATGGCGAGGGTGTCGAGGGCGTCGAACAGGCCTTCCTTGTCTTCCTGCATGTCCTTGGAATAGGCCAGCGGCAGGCCCTTCATGACGGTCAGGAGGCCGACCAGATGGCCGATCACGCGGCCGCTCTTGCCGCGCACCAGCTCCGCCGCGTCGGGGTTCTTCTTCTGCGGCATGATGGACGAGCCGGTGGTGAAGGCGTCCGACAGGGTGACGAAGCCGAACTGCGGCGTCGACCAGATCACGATCTCCTCGGCGAAGCGCGACAGATGGGTCGCCGCGATGGAGGCCGCGGCCATGACCTCCAGCGCGAAATCGCGCGAGGAAACCGCGTCCAGCGAATTGGCCATGGGCCGGTCGAAGTCCAGCGCCTTCGCCGTGGCGTGCCGGTCGATGGGGAAGGAGGTGCCCGCCAGCGCCGCCGCGCCCAGCGGCGATTCGTTGAGCCGCGCGCGGGCGTCGCGGAAGCGGCCACGGTCGCGGCCGATCATCTCCACATAGGCCAGCAGGTGATGACCGAAGGTGACGGGCTGGGCCGATTGCAGATGGGTGAAGCCGGGCATGACGGTGGCGGCATGATCTTCCGCCTTCTCCGCCAGCGCCCTTTGCAGGTCGGCCAGCATGGCGTCGAGGTCGTCCACGGTGTCGCGCACCCAGAGCCGGATGTCGGTCGCCACCTGGTCGTTGCGCGAGCGCGCGGTGTGCAGCCGCCCGCCGGAGGCCCCGATGCGCTCCGTCAGCCGGGCCTCGATGTTGAGGTGGATGTCCTCCAGCGCTCGCGTGAAGGTGAAGCTGCCCGCCTCGATTTCCTTGAGGATACCGTCTAGACCCTCCGAGATCGCCCTGGCGTCGGCCTCCGTCACGATCCCCTGCGCCGCCAGCATGGCGACATGGGCCTTGGAGCCGCGGATGTCCTGGGCGTAAAGACGCTGGTCGAAGTCGATCGAGGCATTGATCGCTTCGAGCACGGCATCCGGCCCGGCGGCGAAGCGGCCGCCCCACATCTGGTTGCTCATCGTGACAACATCCTGGAGTAGCTTTCCGTGACCGAGCCGACGCACAAGCCTTCGCGCCGACCCCTGATGATCGCGGCCCTCGCCGGACTGGCGGCGGGCGTCGCGGTCGCTGCCTTCTACGGGATCGAGGGGGGCACGCGCAACAACGAGGTCGCGGCCTGCGCCACCTCGCCCGAGCGGCTGGCCGCGCTCTCCGCGCTGGCGAAGGGCGAGATCGCCGCCATGGTGGTGGCCGAGACGCCGCGTCCGCTGCCGGACCTTGCCTTCCTCGATGGCGAAGGCGAGCTCAAAAAGCTCTCGGATTTCAGGGGGCGTGTCGTGGCGCTCAATCTCTGGGCGACCTGGTGCGTGCCCTGCCGCGAGGAGATGCCCGCCTTCGACCGGCTGCAGGCTGAGCTGGGGGGTGAAGGCTTCGACGTCGTGGCGATCTCGATCGATTCGGGTGATGCGGCCAAGCCGAGGGCCTTCCTCGCGGAGATCGGCGTCAGCCATCTGCCGCTTTACACGGACGCGAAATCCGAGGCGTTCCGGGCGCTGAAGAGCGTTGGCCGGGCGGCGGGACTGCCGACGACGCTCCTGATCGACGCCGCAGGCTGCGAGATCGGCTACCTGCCGGGGCCGGCGGACTGGGCGTCGGAAGACGCCAAGTCGCTGGTCAGGGCCGCGCTGCCGGCGGCGTAAGGCGCGGTCAGCCGTTGAGCGTGGCGTCCAGAGTGATCTCGGCGTTGAGCACCTTCGAGACCGGGCAGCCCTTCTTGGCGCCGTCGGCGACCTTCTTGAACTCGTCCTCGGAGATGCCGGGGACTTTGGCGTTCAGCGTCAGATGGACCTTGGTGATGGTGAAGCCCGCGTCCTCTTTCACGACGGTGACGGCCGCCTCGGTCTTCAGCTCGTCCGCCGTGTAGCCGGCTTCGCCCAGCGCGAAGGCGAGCGCCATGACGAAGCAGCCGGAATGCGCGGCGGCGATCAGCTCTTCCGGGTTGGTGCCGGTCACGCCCTCGCCGAAGCGGGTGGTGAAGGAATAGGGCGTGTCGGACAGCGCCTTGCTCTCGGTGGTGAGCTTGCCCGAGCCTTCCTTGATCGAGCCGTTCCAGACGGCCTGTGCCTTGCGAGCCATGGTGATCTCCTGTGTCGTGGTTGGGTGGGTGTTACTTAAGTCAGATCGGGGATTTGGCCAGAGCGGTCATGCGGCGCGGGGCTCACCCCTCAGTTCCTCGCGGGCGGCGCGCCGGTCGGCCAGCACGGCGTTCAACTCGCACCCCAGCACGAAGACGGTGGCGTTGAGGTTGAGGAAGATGATCGCCGCCATGATGCTGCCGAGCCCGGCGTAGGTCGAGGCGTAATCGGCGAAATTGCCGAGCCAGAAGCCGAACACCGCCGCCGCCGCCAGCCAGAGAGCCAGCGTGAAGACGACGCCCGGCAGGACGCGTTTCGCGGATCGCCGGCCATGGGGCAGCCAGAGATGGGCCAGCGTCAGCGCCACGACCAGGAACAGCCCGGTCGAGGCATAGCGCAGGCCGGAGAACAGCCATTCCTCGCCGATCAGGCCGGGCGCATAGGCCTTCACCAGCCCCCAGACCGTGGGCCAGAGCACCACCGCCACCGCGATCAGCATCAGGCCGATCGCGCCGATGATGACGAAGGCGATGCTTTGCAGGCGCGTCAGCCAGAAGGGGCGCGGGTCGGTCACGCCGTAGGCCCGCGCCAAGGCGGCGCGCATGGCCTCCACGGCGGAGGACGCGACCCAGAGCGTCAGGATGAAGCCGATGGTGAGCAGGTCGCCGCGCCGGCCGGTGAGGACGCGGGCGATCTCGCGGGCGAAGGGTTCGGCGACGGATGAGGGCCAGCCCTCGAACACCAGGGCGACGGTTTCCTGCGCGATGTCGACGGTGCCGATGAAACTGGCGAAGGCCGCGATCAGGATGAGGAAGGGGAAGATGGCGAGCAGGATCGACAGGCTGACGTGGCTCGCGATCGCCCATCCGTCGTGCGCCAGGAATCGGTATACGACGTCCCGCACGAGCCGATACGCGCGGGTCACCTGCTTCATCACCACCGTGTGTTCCCCGCTGCCGTCGTCGCTGCCATCCGTTCTAGGGCGTCGGCGCGCCGATGACGAGACCGGCGACGAAAGTTCATTTCCCGCTCCATTGCGCCCTTTGGCGATATGAGCCACATCCCGTGCGCCGTCACGCCACCGGATGCGACATCATCATGCCACTCGCGTTTCTCGCTCCCGCGACCTTCGTCCTCCTGTGGTCGACGGGCTTCATCACGGCGCGGCTGGTGGCTCCGCATGTGGACCCGCTGACCTTCCTCGCCGCGCGCTACCTGTTCGCCCTGGCCGCCCTGACGGTGATCGCCGCGATCGCACGCGCGCCCTGGCCGCGCGGCGCGGACCTTCGCAACGCCGCCGTGGCCGGCGTGCTGCTCCACGGCATCTACCTCGGCGGTGTGTTCTGGGCCATCGCCCATGGCCTTCCCGCCGGGATCATGGGGCTGTTCTCCGGGCTCCAGCCGCTGCTGACGGCGCTGGTCGCCGCGCCGATCCTGGGCGAGCGCATCGGCGCGCGGCAATGGACCGGCATCCTCGCCGGGCTGGGCGGCATCGCGCTGGTGCTGGCGCCGAAGGTCTCGACGGCCAGCGGCGGCATTCCCGTGGAGGCCATCCTGGCCGGGCTCGGGGCCGTCCTCGCCATCACATCCGGGACGATCTGGCAGAAGAGGACCGGCGCCACGGGCGACCTGCGCACCGCGACGGCGGTGCAATATGCCGCCGCGCTGGTCCCGACCGCCATCGTGGCGGCGGCGACGGAGGACCTGCGCTTCGACGTCACCGCGGAATCGGTCGCGGGTCTCGCCTGGGCCGTCCTGGGCCTGTCGGTCGGCGCGATCCTGCTGCTGCTCGGCCTGATCCGGCGCGGGGCGCTGAGCCGCGTCACGGCGCTGCTCTATCTCGTTCCGGCGGTCACGGCGCTGATGGCCTGGGTGCTGTTCGGCGAGACGCTGACCATGGTGCAGATCGCGGGCATGGCGCTGGCGAGCATCGGGGTCGCGCTCGCCGCCAAAAGATAGGTTGCCGACCGCCGTGATGCACCGCACCATCGCCGGTGTGACGCGCCAGTGATTCAGGGGGATTTTCCACGCATGCCACAGCCATCCGACATTGCCCGCGCCGCTGCCGTCGCCGAGGAACTGGACGCCATCGCCGCCGCTGCGGCCGATCTTTTGAAGCGCCGGCTCGTGGTCGACGGCACGCTGGATGCCGAGCGTCTGGAGCAGGAACAGCATGCCGCGCACGGCCTTGCCTGGCTCGCGACCTATGCGACGGCGGTGCGGGAACTGTCGCGCTGGGCGGCGCGGCTGGAGGAAGAAGGGCGCTTCGGCGAGACCGAGCGGATGATCCTCGCCATCGGCGTGGGCGAATACACCGCTCAGGTGTTCGGCGGCATCGCCATGAGCCAGGGCGAGTTCATCCGGCTGGCGGATTTCGGATTTGACCCGGCGGCCATCGCCGCCTTCCGCACCCCCGGGATCGACGAGGCCATCCTGGCCGGCACCTCGCCCGCGATCCGTCATGCGCTGGCGGCCGTCATCGCCAAGGCCGGTCCCGGCGCGGTCGGCGATCCGGGGGACGACGAGACCATCGCCGCCGTGCGCGACGAGATACGCCGCTTCGCGGAAGCGGAGGTCGCGCCCCATGCCCATGGCTGGCATCTGGCCAACGCCTACATCCCCATGGAGACCATCGGCAAGCTCGCCGAGCTGGGCGTCTTCGGCATGACCGTGCCGGAGGAGTACGGCGGGCTCGGGCTCGGCAAGGAGGCCATGGTGGTGGTCTCCGAGGAGCTGTCGCGCGGCTACATCGGCGTCGGTTCGCTGGGCACCCGCTCCGAGATCGCCGCCGAACTGATCCTTTCCGGCGGCACCGACGAGCAGAAAAAGCGCTGGTTGCCCGGTCTCGCCTCGGGCGAGATCCTGCCCACGGCGGTCTTCACCGAGCCGAACACCGGTTCGGACCTCGCCAGCCTCCGCACGCGGGCGACACTGACCGACGGCACATACCTCATCAACGGCAACAAGACCTGGATCACCCATCCGGTGCGCGCCGACCTGATGACGCTGCTGGCGCGCAGCAACGCCGCTGAAACAGGGCACAAGGGCCTGTCGATGTTCCTGGCCGAAAAGCCACGCGGCACGAGGGACGATCCCTTCCCCGCCAAGGGCATGTCCGGCGGCGAGATCGAAGTGCTGGGCTATCGCGGCATGAAGGAATTCGAGATCGCCTTCGAGGATTTCGAGGTGCCCGCCGGCAATCTTCTCGGCGGGGTCGAGGGACAGGG
>JBEBSP010000008.1:0-24122 GCA_040394255.1 Agaricicola taiwanensis
TCGATGCCGTGGATCGCGCCGTCGCGGGCGGTGAAGGTGATCGTCCCGTTGAGGTGGCTGGCAAGATCGTCTGGCGAGACGCCGGTCCCCTCCAGTTCGAGGCTCAGGTCGCCGCGCCCGTCGATCCGGCGGGAGGGCGTGATGATCTCCGACATCCGCGACAGCGCCAGATTGCGGCCGGTAAGGCTGGCCTTGATGGCCATGCCGCCGTTCTGGTCGGGCGCGGCGCGCAGGGCCGCCGACAGCGTCCCGTCGAAGCCGGTGACATCCTGCGCGCGCAGCGAGAGGCCGCCGCCATGGATGTCAAGCAGCAGGGCGGCGTTCTCGAAGGTCGTGGCGCCCAGTGTCATGCGGTCGGCCGATACGCGCAGTTCCGTGTCCATGAAGGAGACCGGCGTGGCGAAGTTGGCCGTGCTCCAGCCATTGGCCGTGTTTGCATAGGGAGCAAGCGGCCGCAGGAGCGGGCCGATCTCAAGGAGGGAGGCGGCGAAGGTTCCCTGCACGAGCGGGCGTGCGCCACCCTTGAAGACGATCGCCCCCGTGGCGCGTGTGCCGCCCAGCGACAGGCTGACATCGTTCAGGTTGAGTGTGCCCGGCAGGCGGCGCAGGTCCGCCCTGAGCCGCAGGGCGCCCTGCGGCCAATGCGTGCGATCCCAGCCCCCGGTCAGCCACAGGCCGAGCCGGTCGGCGGCGGCGGCATCCACCGCGAGCGCCCCTTCGGCATGAAGGCCGGACAGCGCATCGAGCTTGCCCGAGAAGCGCAGCGCGGCTGGAAGACTGTCGAGGCGCAAATCGACGGCCGTCGTTCCACCTGCCTTGAGGGCGGCGATATCGGTGATGTCGAGGAGGGCTTCGATCGCCTCGCGCCGCCAGACGGCCTGCCCTTCGACACGCAGGCGGCCGCCGTTGGACAGCGCCAGCCGCGCATCGAGGCCTGACAGGTCGATGTGGCGGCCGCCGATCTCGTCGCGGTAGGTCAGCCGGCCTCCGATCAGCCGCAGTTTCGGCATGGTGGCGTCGCTTTGCCGTGCCTCGGCGAAGGCCGCCGCGACGCTGTCCCAGGAGCGCCGGCCGTCCGGGCTGATGCGGAGCGCGATGTTCGGCGATTGCATCGTGATGGCCTTGATCGTGATGCTGCCCGCCAGCAGGGCCAGCGGATCGAGCCGCAGGCTCAGGCTGTCGCTGGTGATGATCTCGGCGCCGGCCTTCGTCGAGACCGAGACGGTGGCAAGCCGGAACGCCGGTGTTGGAAACAGCGTCAGCTCCGCGGGCGCGGCGCTGGTGATGTCGAGCCCAAGCGTTTCCGACAGTTCCCGCTCCACGGCGGCGCCCATGGAGGCGACGGGCAGGACGCGCGGAACAACCGCCAGTGCGGCCAGCACGAAGGCGATGAGGATGGCGACGATGAGAAAGCGCTTCATCTCGGGCAAGCTCGAACACGGGCGGGCTTGAGGCCGGCACACGGGCTGTATAACGATCTCACGCCCGTGGAAAGCGCGAAGGAGATGAGCCCATGATCGACCAGCCCCTGTGGACCCCATCGCCGGAGCGTGTCGCATCGAGCCGCTTGGATGCTTTCCGCAAAGCCGCCGAGCAGCGCTCGGGCAAGACGATCACCGACTTTCGGGCGCTGCACGCCTGGTCCGTCGCCGACCGCGAGGGCTTCTGGAGCCTTGTATGGGACACCTCGGGCGTCATCGGTGAAAAGGGCGCGCGGCTGCTTGAGGACGACCGCATGCCCGGCGCGCGCTTCTTTCCCGATTCGCGGCTGAATTTCGCCCAGAACCTGCTGCGCGGCGAAGGCGCGGGCGAGGCCATCGTGTTTCGCGGTGAGGACAAGGTCGAGCGGCGGCTGTCCTGGGACGATCTCACGGGCCTCGTCTCCCGTCTCCAGCAGGCGCTGAAGGCCGAAGGCATCGGCGTCGGCGACCGGGTGGCGGGCATGATGCCCAACATGCCCGAGACGGTCGCCATCATGCTGGCGGCGGCCTCGCTCGGCGCGGTCTGGTCGTCCTGCTCGCCCGACTTCGGGGCGCGCGGCGTGCTCGACCGCTTCGGCCAGATCGAGCCGAAGCTGTTCTTCTGCCCCGATGGCTACTGGTACGCCGGCAAGCGCATCGAGGTGGCGGGAAAGCTCACACCCATCGCCGAGGGCCTGCCCACCGCGCGCAGGGTCGTCGTCATCGACTACCTCGGTGTGTCGGAAGAGGTCGCGGCGGGCGTGCCGCGCGGCGTCACTCTGGAGGATTTCCTCGCGCCCTTCGCCCCCACGCCGCTCACTTTCGAGCCTCTGCCCTTCGCCCATCCGCTCTACATCCTGTTTTCCTCCGGCACCACCGGGGTCCCGAAATGCATCGTCCATTCCGCCGGCGGCACGCTGCTCCAGCATCTGAAGGAGCATCAGCTTCATTGCGACGTGAAGCCGGACGACCGCGTGTTCTATTTCACCACCTGCGGCTGGATGATGTGGAACTGGCTGGTCTCCGCGCTGGCCTCGCGGGCGACGCTGGTGCTGTTCGACGGCTCGCCCTTCCACCCGGTCCAGACCGTGCTGTTCGACCTTGCCGACGCCGAGGGCGTCACGCTGTTCGGCACCTCGGCCAAATACATCGACGCGCTCAAGAAAGCGGGGTTGAGGCCGCGCGAGACGCATGATCTCGGCACCGTCCGCGCCATCACCTCCACCGGCTCGCCGCTGGCGGCGGAAAGCTTCGACTACGTCTACGAGGCCATCAAGCCGGACGTGCATCTGGCCTCCATCTCCGGCGGCACGGACATCGTCTCCTGCTTCGTGCTGGGCGCGCCGACCGAACCGGTCCACCGGGGCGAAATCCAGACGCCCGGCCTCGGTATGGACGTGCAGATCTGGGACGAGGACGGCAAACCCATGTCGTCTGGAAAAGGCGAGCTGGTCTGCGCGAAAGCCTTCCCCTGCATGCCCATCGGCTTCTGGAACGACGAGGACGGCGCCCGATACCGCGCCGCCTATTTCGAGCGCTTCGAGGGCATCTGGTGTCATGGCGACTTCGCCGAATGGACGCCGCACGGCGGCATCGTCATCCACGGCCGCTCCGACGCCACGCTCAACCCCGGCGGCGTGCGCATCGGCACGGCGGAGATCTACGCCCAGGTCGAGCAGATCCCCGAGGTGCTGGAAGCCATCGCCATCGGCCAGGACTGGGACGATGACGTGCGCGTGGTGCTGTTCGTGCGGCTGAAGGAGGGCGCGGCTCTGGACGACGCCCTGAAGGACCGCATCAAGCGGCAGATCCGCACCGGAGCGAGCCCGCGCCATGTTCCGGCGAAGATCGTGGCGGTGGCGGACATCCCGCGCACCAAGTCCGGCAAGATCGTCGAGCTCGCGGTGCGCGACGTGGTCCACGGCCGTGTCATCAGGAACAAGGAAGCCCTGGCCAATCCAGAGGCGCTGGCGCTTTATGAGGGCCTCGCCGAACTGACAACCTGAGGCTGTTCCTCTCCGCCCAGCCCTTCGACGGCGGGCAGGCGGCTCATGCGCGCCATCAGCATGACCGGGATCAGGCCGATCCCCACGATCAGCAGCGCGGCGAAGGCGCCGTTCTCGTAGGTTCCGCGCGAGGCTTCCGCATAGACGAAGGTGGCCAGCGTCTCGAAGTTGAACGGCCGCAGCAGCAGCGTGGCCGACAGCTCCTTCATGCAGTCCACGAACACCAGCAGCGCGGCGGCCCCGATGGCGGGCCTTAGCAGGGGCAAATGGATGCGGCGCACCGTTCCGGCCGTGGTCTCGCCCAGGTTGCGCGCCGCCCAGTCGAGGCTTTTCGGCACCTTGGAGAATCCCGCCTCGATGCCGCCCGCCGAGATCGCCATGAAGCGCACCGCATAGGCATAGATCAGCGCCGCGCCGGAGCCGGAGATGATGAGGCCCGTGGCAATGCCGAAGGATTCCCGCATGAAGCCGTCGATGGCGTTGTCGAGATTGGCCAGCGGCACCAGCAGCCCGACCGCCAGTACCGTGCCCGGCACGGCATAGCCGATGCTGGACACCTGCACGAGCCGCGCGACACCGGCGCTGCGCGCCAGCCGCGCGGTGTGTGCCAGCAGCAGGCCGAGCGTCATGGTGACCACGGTCGCCACGGCGGCGAAGGTCATGGTGTTCCAGGCCATGGCGAGCACGGCGGGCGGAAAGCCGTTCATGGCGCTGCGCTTCAGGGTCTCGCCGACGAGATAGGCGGCGGGCGCGGCAAAACCCATCAGGATCGGCAGCGCACAGGCGAGGGCGGCGAGCAGCCCGGCGCCGGGCGACAGCTGGGCCGGTGCCGTGCGGCGGCTGCGCTGGGCCTGCACGGCGTAGCCCTGCCGTCGCCGCGCGGCGCGCTCCAGCACGATGAGGGCGATGACGACCGCGAGCATCACGATGGCGATCTGCGCCGCGCCGGGCAGGTTGGAGCGGTTGACCCAGGTGGAATAGATCGAGACCGTCAGCGTCTGCACGCCCAGGAGATCGGCCGCGCCGAGGTCGTTCAGGCTTTCCATCAGCACAAGGCTGACGCCGATGGCGATGGCGGGCCGGGCCAGCGGCAGCGCCACCCGGAAAAAGGCCGTCGCGCCGCCGCAGCCGAGCGTGCGCGACACCTCGATCACGCAGGCCGACTGCATCAGGAACATCGCCCGCGCGCTGAGATAGACGTAAGGGTAGAGCACCAGCCCGAACAGCATGATGCAGCCCCACATGCCGCGGATGTCCGGCAGCCGCCAGTCGGCCGGGCTGGCGATGCCCAGCATGGCGCGCAGCGCCGTCTGCACCGGGCCGATGGGGTGCAGGAGGTCGACATAGGCATAGGCGACGATGTAGGTCGGCACCGCCAGCGGCAAGAGCAGCGCCCAGTCGAAGAACGACCGGCAGGGGAAGCGGTAGGCCGTGACCAGCCAGGCCGTGCCGACGCCGATCACGGCGGTCATGAGCCCGACGCCGGTGAGCAGCACGGCGGTATCGGCCAGAGCGCGCGGCAGCACATAGGCGATCAGCTGCGGCCAGAGATCGCCGGATCCCTGCGCGGCGATGAAGGCCAGCGCCACGACCGGCGTGACGATCAGCGCGGCGACGACGGCGCTCGCGATCACCCAGCCGCGCGAGCCATGGCCCGTGCGCCTCAATGCGGTGAAGGAATCGAGCGCCAGCGACATCGGGGTATGGAACGGCCGGCGCGGGTGTCGCGCCGGCCGATGCGGTGTCAGTTGTCGAAGCCGACCTTGTCGACGAGATCCACCGCCGTCTTGCGGTGCTTGGAAATCTCCTCGATGGTCAGCGGATCGGGCTTGAGCGTGCCGAAGGAGGCGATGATCGGATCGACCGCCGCGCTGGCCGCCACCGGATGCTCGTAGTTGACCTTGGCGAACAGGTCCTGCTCCTTCTGGCCCAGCAGATATTCGAGCAGCTTGACGGCATTGGCCTTGTTCGGCGCGTTCTTGGCGACGGCGGCGGCCGAGATGTTCACCTGGGTGCCGGCCTTGTCGTCGAAGGTCGGCAGCAAGACGTTGATCGCCTCGCCCCACTTGACCTGCTCCTCACCGCCCTTGCCCGAGCGCATCAGGCCGACATAGTAGGAATTGGCGACGCCGATGTCGCAGATGCCGGCCAGGATATCGCGCGCGACATCACGGTCGCCGCCGCCGGCCTTGCGGGCGAGGTTCGCCTTGACGCCCTTGAGCCATTCCTCGGCCTTGGCCTCGCCGTGCTTGGCGATGAAGGTCGCGATCAGCGCGGTGTTGTAGGGGTGCTTGCCCGAACGGATGCAGACCTTGCCCTTCCACTTGGGGTCGGCGAGATCCTCGTAGGTGATCGCCGTGTCCTTCACACGCTCCTTGGAGGTGTAGATGACGCGGGCGCGCGTGGTCAGGGCGGTCCACTGGTCGTCCGATCCGCGCAGGTTGGCGGGCACGGTGTCTGTGACCACCTTGGAGCCGATCGGCTGGGTGATGCCGGCGGCGACGAGATCGAGCGCGTTGCCGAAATCGACCACGAGCAGCACGTCGGCGGGCGAGTTCGCGCCCTCGGCCTTGACCCGTTCGGCCAGGCCTTCCTTGACGAAGATCGCATTGGTCTTGATGCCGGTGTCCTTGGTGAAGACGTCCAGCAGCGGCTGGATCAGGCCCGGCTCGCGCGTCGTGTAGATGTTGACGTCGCCCGATTGCGCGGCGGCGGCGCCGGCCAGCGTCACCGCGGCGGTCGCTCCGAGCGCAAGGGCGCGCAGGCGGGATGAGGGGACGAAGCGGGTCATGGGAAACCTCCAGTGAAGGCGGGATGGGCACCGCCTCGGTGATCCGTGCACGGCGCTGAACGCGCCATGCACAGGCCGATACGTGAGGTTCCAGTGAAGGTCAAATAAAAAGGCTGTTAGATCAATAGCTTAGAATTAGAGGAATTATAAGAAGGGCGCCTGGCGCCCTTCCTTCAGTCCTCCAGCCCGCCGACATGGTGCTGGGCGTAAAGCTGCACGCCGAGCTGCTCCAGCAGGTTGAGCTGGGTTTCCAGGAAGTCGATGTGGCCTTCCTCGTCCTGCACCAGCTTGATGAACAGCTCGCGGCTGGCGAGATCGCCCGCTTCCAGGCAGTAGCCCGCGGCTTCGATGTAGAGGTTGCGCGCCTCATGCTCGGCGGCGAGGTCGCATTCCAGCAGTTCCTTGATGTCCTGCCCGATGCGCAGCGGGTCGAGCACCTGCATGTTGGGGAAGCCGTCGAGGAACAGGATGCGGTCCACGAACTTGTCGGCGTGGACCATCTCCTCGATGGATTCCTCGCGCCACTTCTTGGCGAGGTTCTTGTAGCCCCAGTCATCGAGGATGCGGTAGTGCAGCCAGTACTGGTTGATCGCCGTGAGCTCGGACCTGAGGCCGCGGTTCAGATATTCGATGACCTTCGCGTCGCCCTTCATGGGACCCTCCACGCACCTGAAATAAGATTAGAATATTTCTAATCTACTGCGTGGTGCAAGGCAAGGGTTTATTCGGCGGCCTCGACGAAGGCGTTGGCGGCGATGGCGGCGGGACAGGTGTCACAGGCATCGGCGCAGGCCGATCCGACGTCGAGCATGATGGCGCGGATGGTGCGTGCGCAGCGTCCGCACTGCGGGCTGCAACCGAGGCAACGATAGACCTGGCCCGTGGTGCGCGGCGCGTCATTGGCAGCGCAGACCTCGCGGACGGCCTTCTCACTGAGTACATTGCAGGAGCAAACGATCATCGGTTCCACACGGGCGCCATCGCGCCGCCGGATTTTAACAAGCAGTTTAGAAATAATCTAAACTACTGATATCATTAGGAAAATCACTTGTCTGGAGCTGAATGTCAATAGGCCCGGCTGCGACCAGTGGGCGCGGCATGGGTGAGCGCGGCGCGTCATGGAGCCTTGCCGCCCGCGGGCGGCAAGGTCTCTGGGGCCGGGGGTTACATCACGGCGCGCCGGTAAAGGTGCCATGTGGCATGACCCAGGACGGGCATCACCACGATGAGCCCGACCAGGGCCGGGATGGCGCCGAGCACGAGGCTTCCCGCGACGATCATGCCCCAGGCCAGCATGGGAACCGGGTTCTCCGTCATGACGCGGACCGAAGTCCGCACCGCCGTCGACACGGAGACCTGTCGGTCCAGAAGCAGGGGAAAGGACACCGCGCTGATGGCCAGCACCGCAAGCGCGAACAGGAAGCCGACGCCGCAGCCCATGGCGATCAGCGCCCAGCCGTGGCTGGTGGTGAAGACCTCCTGGAAGAAGGCGATGGGCGAGGCGGGGACGACGGCGCCGAAGGTCAGCCAGTAGATCGACATGGCCGCCAGCATCCACAGCAGGAACATTCCGATCAGGCCGAGGCCGAGCAGAACGATCGACCCGAAGGACGGCGAACGGAACACGCTGAGCGCATCGCTCCAGGATGGGGTTTGTCCCATCTCCCGCCTGCGGCTCATCTCGTAGAGACCCGTTGCGGCGAAGGGGCTGACGAGCGCGAAGCCCGCCACCAGCGGGAAGATCAACGGCAGCATGGCTTGCGAAAGCATCATCTGCGCCAGCAGGAGGCCGGCGAGCGGGTAGATCAGGCTGAGGAAGATGACGTCGCTGCGGTTGGCGGCGAAATCATCGAAGCCTTTCATCAGGGCGTCTTTCAGGTCATCGATGCTGATCCTGCGGACCATGGGGGCGGCATGGTCCATGTGGTCGCGCGCATGGTGCATGGCGCGGCTGGTGGCGCCGACGGCGTGGACGGTCAGCCGGACCTGATTGACCCCCCATTCGACAGGATTGCGTATGGTCATGATCGTCACTCCGAACACACGGGAAGGCGCGGAGCCACCGGTCCGAAGTGTCGTGACGCATGTCACGATACCGCCCGTGACCCTTGAGCCTTATCATACGCCCGTTGCAGGGCCGGGCCAATGGCCGGTGTCCGATCGAGTTGCCTTCCGCCCGTGGTTCCGGTCATGACCGCGGATTTTCGGACGGTTTCAGGTGGCTCGCCTGAAGGCGGAAGACGTTGCTCGCAGCCGCTGGATGATGGGCAGATCAATGTGTCAGACGAAGATGCATGATATTTCGGACAATGCTCATGAATGCGGAATCTATATTGGAAACATTGGTGACGTTATAATACATCGACGGATCTGATGCGCAGGCGCTCATCAAGGCTTCGCTGCCTTCGATGAATCGGATGGTGTGCAGCTGTATGCCGTTGGAACGAATTTTCTGGCAAAGATCTGAGGTGTATTTGTCCGCGGTGGCTTTTCCGGCGGTCGTAAAGGGATCGACGAAGCGGCTCTCCGTATTGTGGCCATCAGATAACAGGACCATGATTTTCTGAGATGACGTGTCGAATGAAATGGTGCTGTTGATGGGATGGTCTGGAGTAAGTGTTGCCAGCCCCCATGCGGCTCCTATGGTAATATTCGTATTATTGGACGGAATGAGGGAGGATACTCTGGAGCGTAAAAGATCAAAATCATCGGAAAGAATAAGAATAGGTTCCATCCAGTTATCGTTGTCATACGATCCAGTCGGATCATCGGGGAAAATCCCGACCTGGCATGGCTCGGCATAGTATTTTGTCGGCACGCTCCCATTGTGAGGCGCGCTGTTGTAATTGTACGGTACGTCACGCTCGTTCAGGCAGCCATTCCAGGCCGCTTGCGTGACGCCTTCAAAGCGAAGCCATGGTGCATTTCGATAGAGCGACGGATCGATTTTCACCTGCGAGTTGAACGTTACAAGTGAAACCCTCACATTGCCGGATGTGCTCGCCGCCTCCAGCGCATCGAGCATGGCCAGAACCGCCGCCTTCATCTCATCCATGCGGCTGCCTTCCATGGAGCGCGTGATGTCGAGGACGAGGGCAATGTCTATACTGGCGCTGCGCCAGGCGGCGCGGGAGTTCGCTTTGATGGGTAGCATGCTGAAGCCGGGAACGACGGCCATGAGCGATGTGCCCAACTGGCCTCCCGCGGTTACGACTACCGATGTTCCTTCCGTTTGTGCGTTAAAATCAGTGAGCGCCACGCCGATGTTGTTGAAGCTGGCGTCGAACTGCTTCCGTGCGAAAGCCTTGAGTTCGCCTGCGGTCATCGCCGCGGCGTGATGGACGGACGCGAGCGCGGCGGAATCGGCGGCGGCCTGCATGGCTGTCCGGGCCGAGCTTGCCCGCGAATAGTCCAGGGCGATTCCCACCGCAATGATGATGGGAACCAGGCACAGGCAGAATATCACCGCGATGGACCCGCGGTGATCTCGTTGGAATCGAGTGGAAGCCCTCATTTTCACGCCCGCCCGGCAAGTGCTGAATTCATGCTTCCAGCACGATGAACAGTACTGCGTGTTATACTAACAAGGAGTTTTCATGATCCGCGGGAATCCGGAAGCGAGTGGATGTCTTGAGGGCATGTATGAGAGTAAAGACAGGAAATTACATCAGGATATAGACGGCGGGTCGGGCAGGTTCGACAGCGACCATGGTGTTTAGCCGAGGCCCTTGACGCCTTCCGGTTTGTACACCGCGACATCAAGATCGGTGATGAGGCCGTTCTCCAGCGAATAGACCCAGCCATGCACGCAGAGGTCCTGGCCGCGCTTCCAGGCGTCCTGCACGAAGACATCGGTCGCGACATTGCGCACCTGCCGGATGACGTTCAACTCGCACAGCCGGTTGAGCATCGTCTTTCGGTCGGGGATCGCCTCCAGCTCCTGCCGGTGCTCGTGGTAGACGTCGCGGATCGGGTGCAGCCAGTGGTCGATGAGGCCCAGTCTCCTGTCGTCGATCGCCGCGGCGATGCCGCCGCAGCCGTAATGTCCGACCACGAGGATGTGCTTGACCTTGATGACGTCGACCGCGAACTGCAGCACCGAGAGGTAGTTGGCGTCCTGCGGCGGGGCGAGATTGGCGACATTACGGTGGACGAACATCTCGCCGGGGTCGAGATCGACGATCTCGTTGGCGGGCACGCGGCTGTCGGAGCAGCCGATCCAGAGGTACTGGGGAGCCTGCTGTCCGACGAGGCGTTTGAAGAATCCGGCGTCGGCGGAAACCATCCGCTTCGCCCATTCCCGATTGTTCGCCTTCAGGTGTTCCAGCATCGCTGTTGCCAATAATGCCAATGGCGATGCCGCACAAGCATGACGCGCGTTCCGGTCTTCAAAAGCTGCGGGTTGACATGATAAGTTGATATCAACATAATTGCGCCATGTCGAATCTTGATGCCGTTCCCTATCAGACGACCCTGCATGTGCGTGACTGCTGCCTGTGCCTGCATGTGCAGCGCGCGGCCCGTGCGCTGGCGCGGCGGTTCGACGAGGCGTTGCGCCCACTTGGCCTCACCAACGGCCAATTCTCGTTGATGATGTCGCTGAACCGGCCAGAGCCGCCGGCCATGGGTCCGGTGGCGACCCTGCTGGCCATGGACCGCACGACACTGACGGCGGCGCTGAAGGCGCTGGAGCGGCGCGGTCTGGTGACGGTCATGCCCGATCCGAAGGACCGGCGCAGCCGTCTTTTGAAGCTGACGCCGGAGGGCATGACCCTTCTGGCCACGGCGGTTCCCGTCTGGGAGCGGTCCCATACCGAGGTGGAGGGCCTCTTGCCCGCCGCCGATCCCGATCGCCTGCGGCAGGATCTGAAGGCCCTGTCCTGAGATCGTGACGTTCTACCGGAACAATGTGAGGAGAGAACCGATGCCCAAGCTGATTTTCGTCAATCTGCCCGTCGCCGATCTGAAGAAATCCATCGCCTTCTACGAGGCCGTCGGCGCGACGCTCAATCCGCAGTTCACCGACGACACGGCCGCCTGCATGGTCGTCTCGGAAACCATCCATGTGATGCTGCTGACCCACGATAAATACAGTCAGTTCACGTCCAAGACGATCGTCGACGCCAGGACCTCCAGCGAGGTGATGATCTGCCTGTCGTGCGACGGCAAGGATGAGGTCGACGGTTATGTGGCGAAGGCCCGGAAGGCCGGCGGCGCGCCCGATCCGACCCCGACCCAGGACTTCGGCTTCATGTACGGCCGCAGCTTCGAGGACCCGGACGGCCACATCTGGGAAGTCATGTGGATGGACCTGGAAGCCGCCGCCAAGGCCATGGCCCCGGCCTGATCGAACCCCGGACCGAAGGAGGACATCATGAGCTACATAGACGGATTCGTCGTGCCCGTGCCCGCGGGCAACAAGGAAGCCTACCGCGCCATGGCGGCCAGGGCCGCGCCGGTCTTCATGGACCATGGGGCGACCCGCATGGTCGAGTGCTGGGGCGACGACGTGCCGGAAGGCAAGGTCACCGACTTCAGGCGCTCCGTGAAGGCGGAGGAGGGCGAAGTCGTGGTCTTTTCATGGATCGTCTGGCCCTCGAAGGCCGTGCGCGATGAGGGCATGAGGAAGGTCATGGAAGATCCCCGGCTGCAGTCCAAGGACATGCCCTTCGACGGCCAGCGCATGATCTTCGGAGGCTTCACCGTCCTGCTGGATACCGGCGAGGGGTGAGCGCGATGTCGAGGATCACCCCCTGCCTGTGGTTTGACAGAAACGCGGAGGAGGCCGCCCGCCTCTACACCTCGCTTCTGCCCGACAGCCGCATCGACCATGTGACGGCGTACAGCGTCGAGACGCCGAGCGGCAAACCGGGCGAGACCATGCTGGTGGAATTCACTCTGGCCGGTCAGTCCTACATGGCTCTCAACGGCGGGCCGCTCTTCAAGCCCAACGAAGCGGTTTCCTTTTCCGTGTCCTGTGAGGATCAGGCCGAGGTCGACCGCCTGTGGGATGCCCTGACGGCGAATGGCGGAGCGCCGCAGCAATGCGGCTGGTTGAAGGACCGCTATGGCTTCTCATGGCAGATCGTTCCCAAGGCGCTGACGGTGATGATGAAGGACAAGGATCCCGAAAAGGTCCGCCGGGTCATGGAAGCCGTGATGGCCATGGTGAAACTCGATCTGCCGAAGTTGAAGCGGGCTTTTGACGGATAACGGATCGTCGCAGTCACGCCATGGACGTCAACGCGTCAGGCGTGGCGGCGCGATTTTGCGCGCGATCTTCTGGAAGGCGGGCGCGAGACTGTCTCCGCGCGCTTCGATCATGATGTGATCGGGACTTGTCGCGCATTTCGTGAGATTGGCGATCGCCTGCGCGCCGGCTCCATAGGCGATGACGAATATCGTGATGTCATTGCTTTTGACGATTTTGCACGCGACATCCATGCGATCGTTCAGGAAGTCCTGGCGGCCTTTCTGCGTCAGGCCGTTGGCGCCATAGCGCCCATGCCGTGCATATCCATAAGATGAATATTCGGAGACGAAGGGCATCGTGGGATTGTTGCCGACGCCCGTGGCCTCGCCGGCCACATCGTTCACGCCGTCGCTGAAAACAACCATGATCTTCTCGACCTCGCCATAGGGCGCGCCTTCCGTGAAGGGCTCCCCCGGCGACAGGACGCGCAAGCCCCAGGCGATGCCTTCCGCCGTATTGGTGCCGCCATTGAACCAGTCGTTCAAATCCGAGATGCTCTCTGTCAGTGCGGCATGATCGCTCGTCAGGGGCAGAATAGGTGAAGGGCAATTCTTGTTTGGACCATTGGAAAGGGGAGGGTTTTCATTCAAGGCCGGGATCGGCTGGTTTTTGTATTTCAGCACGGAATAGGCCCGTCCGAAGTCGGAAGTGGCCATGTCGGTGTCAGGCAGCGGATCGTCATCGATATAGGTGTTGCCGCTTTCCCTGTATCGCGTGCCGGTGTCGTCGAAGACATCCGCATCGTTGCCATCGAGCGAAAAGAACGGGACCCAGCGTGTGTCAGGGTTGAAGGATGGCGGTACATCCTCCAGGTCGTATGGTATGGGCCGCGCCTCGACGCAGCCTTTCCATGCAACGTTGGAAAGGTTCTGGAACAGCTGCCAGTTGCTGACGCGGGCCGGGTTCCGATAATAGCAGCCATCCCGTGTGTATGAATAGGGCGTTCCGGCATGGGCCTCGCCTGTGCTGAAAACGGCCTGGAACGCCGATTTCACAACATTCGGGATGAGTTCATCGAGCCAGGTCCGATGGTTCGGATCAGGATCGGTGACCTTGAGGCCGGCGCATGCGGGGCTGGTGCTGACCGCCACCCGCCGCCCCCGCACTGTTTGCCCTGCATGCTGGGACAGGCCATCCTTATCCAGCCAGGCCTCGTGCGAGAGTTGATTGCCAATGTTCACGGCGCCCACAAAAGGCACGATCGCTACACGCATGTTCCCGCCGTTTCCCGGAGGCGCGACAATATCCACGAGCTGTTGGACGCCTTCGCGAAGCTTGGGCATATTGGCGGCCATTGAGCCGGTAACGTCGATCACCATGGCGATCTCGACAGGCCGTGATCCTGCCGTAACGGCCGATTGCACGGAGACATCGACGCTATCGATGCCGGCGAATGTCATCAGCGTCGTCGGAACGCGCCCCGAGCCTGTCGCCGATATGACGTTCCCCGCCCGTGAGACCGTGATGGCGACGCTCCGAAGATCCATGGTATCCGCCAGGCGATCCACCACCATGCCGGTGACCGCTTGGCTCAGTTGCTCATCGTCCATGGAACTCGCGTCATGCACGACATGCAGCAGCGATGCATCCAGGACGGCTTGTATCTTCTGCTGATGCGAGAAGCTGCGAGAGTAATCCAGCGCCACCCCGATCGCGACAAGGACAACAACAGCGCACAGTGCGAACGTAACGGCAATATTGCCATCTGAATTCCGTCGGAATGACTGTACTGAGTGCATGCGGGGGCTCTTTGAGCAAGCCCTCGTAGTCTGATTGATGTGACTCTAAATATTCGTAAAGAGTGACGCTTGATTGTATGGTCCGGCGAGCATGCTTTCGCGCAGGCTGATGCGTGCATATGCCGGTTCCGGGGAAGCCCCGGCCGCGAAAGTTACTCCGCCAGCACCCGCGTCGGCGGAAAGATCACCTCCACCAGTGTGCCCGATCCCGTCGCGCTCTGGATGGCGAAGGTGGCCCGGTTGGCTTCGGTCAGGGCCTTGGTCAGCGGCAGGCCGAGGCCGGTGCCGTCGCCGCGCCCCGACGAGGCGATCTGGCGGAACGGCTCCAGCGCGGCCTGGATGTCCTTGTCGGTCATGCCGATGCCGGTGTCGCGCACCCGGATGACCGCCTGCCCCAGGTCGGTCAGCGCGGTGGAGATGATGACCTGTCCGCCCGCCGGGGTGAACTTGATGGCGTTGGACAGGAGGTTGAGCGCGATCTGGCGCAGGCTGCGCTCGTCCGCCACCACGGCGGGCAGTTTCGCGGCGAGGCTGGTGCGCACGATCACCCGCGATGTGTTCGCCTGCGGCTGCATCAGCCCGACGGCGGTGGTCACCACGTCGTTGAGCTGGAGGCTGGTGAAGGCAAGGTCGAGTCGTCCGGCCTCGATCTTGGAGAGGTCGAGCAGGTCGTTGACCAGGCTGATGACGTGCTGGCCGGAGGTGTGGATGTCGCGCAGGTAGTCGCGGTAGCGCTCGGTGCCGATCGGGCCGAAGCGTTCCTCCATCATCACCTCGGCGAACCCGAGGATGGCGTTGAGTGGGGTGCGGATCTCGTGGCTGATGCGGGCGAGGAAGTCCGACTTCTGGGCGCTGGTGCTCTCCGCATGGGTCTTGGAGGCGCGCAGTTCCTCTTCCGCCTTCTTGAACTGGGTGATGTCGCGCAGCACCGCGCAGAATTTCGCGCCGGCGTCGTCGTCGAGCCGTCCCAGCGTCATGAACAGCGGGATCGACCCGCCGCGCCGGGCGATGCCGATCACCTCGCGCCCGTCGTTGAGCAGCGAGGCGACGCCGTTGGCGCGCATGCCGTCGAGATAGTCCAGCGCGGCGTTGTGGCTTTCGGTCGACAGCAGCAGCGTCAGGCTGCGGCCGGAAAGCTCCACGCTTTCGTATCCGAACAGGGCCTCGGCGCTGCGGTTGATGGACAGGATGCGCCCGTCGGCGTCCAGCACGACCACGCCGTCGGTGGCGGTGTCGAGGATCGCCGTCAGTTCCCGGACCTGACGCGCCATTTCCGCCATGGCGGGGGTGTCCGCCGGGGATGCGGATACCGGCTCGGCGGCGAGCGGAGCGGGTTCCGAGACGCGGAAGGTCAGAAGCGTCGCCGGATCGTCCTGCCAGGATATCTGTTTCAGATGGCATTCCACCGGCAGGGCCAGTCCGTCGGCGCGGCGGATGCGCATGCTGCCCGGTGGAAGGGCCGCCTCGTCCGGTGCGGGCTCATCCCCGAACAGCGCGTCCACTCCCGCTCGCGCCAGCACATCGAGATCGGCATAGCCGCTGAGGTCGGTGAAGGCGCGGTTGGCGTAGATCGGCACCCCGGCGCGGTGGACCAGGACGGCATAGGGCAGGGCGTCGACGAGCGTGGCGCGGCTGTCCGGCGCATTGTCCGCCACCGGGGCAGGGGCGGGGGCAAGTTCCGGCTCTGAAGCTGCCGCTGGAAGGGGCGAAGCGGCGGCCGGGGCGGTCGAAGGGGCGGGTGAGGGCGGCTGGGCCGGGGGTGCTCCGGCTTCCGTCGGCGTCGGCTTGACGGGCGCGGGCGCGCGCCTCGACGCCACCGATATGACCTTGTCGGGAGCGGGAGAACCAAGAGCACGGGCAATTTCGCGCAGGGCATGACGGTCGCTGTTGGAGAGCGGCGGACGTCCGGGTTCGCGCGGTTCGGGGAAGGGCACCACGGTGGTTGCGGGTGGCGGTGGCGGAGCCACGGGTTCCGCCACGTTTCCAACCGCAGGTTCGGGTATGGCCTGGGGTTCGTGGCAGACGCCGAACCCCCTGAAGCCCTTGAAATTACGCTCCCGATCAAACACCGGGAGACCGGCAAGATCGACCGCCAGAATGTGCCCATTGTCGAGCGGCCAGTCGATGGTCACGCCGCTCCATGTGTCCCGTCGGCCGAGCGCACGGTGGAGCTTCCCCTCGGAGTCAAAGCCGATTTCGGAGGCGAGGTCGGTCCATTTGCGCCCCACGAGGCTGTCTGCATCGTGCTTCACGGCTGTTGCGAATTCAGGAGAAACAAGGCCAAGAGCGCCGGTCTCGTCGGTCTGCCAGACGAAGCGGAGGGGACGTTTTGCGGGCGGTTCGCTCGCGGGTGCGGAAATCTCCGGCGCCACATCCGGGGTATCCACGGGCGCTTCCGTGGCCTCCTGCTCTGGAATTTGAGGCGAAATCTCAATGTCGACGGGGGGCGGCGCGGCATTGGACGGCTCCGCATCAATCCCGGCATGAGCCGCCTGGAGGGGAGTGGCGACGGCTTCGGTGTCGATCGGTTCCGCCTGGTCGTCAACCGTTGCCGGGGTCTCCGCTTCGACCTCGGCTGAAGGCTGCTCGGAGAGGTGCGCTTCCGGGAGCGGGGACGCTTCAGGCTGCGCGGCCGGCTCGCTCCGGCGCGGGCGAGGGGCGTCGAGGGCGACCAGGACAAGAGCGCCCGTGCCATCCGCGAGGCGCACGCGCTGCGCCCTGACCGTCACGGGCCGCAGACCCCCGAGCCGCAACCGGACAAGCCGGGGCGATCCAGAGGACACCTGCGAGGCAAGCCGCGCCATCTGCTCGGAAACGAGACGTGGCAGGCTGTCCGTACCGGCTCCGAAGACCTGTTTTCCGATCTCCGTCGCACCCAGCACACGCTCGCCGCTGTTCGACAGCGCGATGGCGGCGCCATCGTCTGCTGTGAGCGCGGCGAGTGTCGCCTCGGTACTGAAGATGTCGGGCAAGATCATGAGGCTTGGCACATCAAATGGGTTGAGCTCGACGCTTGTCGGGCGGGGTTCCTGCGTTAACGTATTATTAATCCATGGGGTTCGGCCGGTCCATGTGACTCTGGCCTCAAATCACGACATGATGCGAAGAGGGTAAACGCGAGCGGCGCGGGACCCATGACAAGGAGGAGGCATCAATGGCAGCCAAAGACAACACGGGCAGTGACATTCCAGAGGCTGTACGCGAGGCGGCCGAACGCAGCGTCGCGGAAGCGCGCAAGGCCGTCGAACGCATGCTCGACGCCACCCGCGACGCCGTGGCCGCCGCCGAAGCCCGTTCCGCGTCAGTGCGCGCCGACAGCCAGGCCATCGGTCAGAAAGCCATGACCTTTGCCCAGGCGAATATGCAATCGGCCTTTGACCTTGCAGAACGCATTGCACGCGCCAAGACCGTCGAGGAAGTCATGCGATTGCAGAGCGAATATGCTGCGAGACAGGCGTCCAATGCCAGCCAGCAGGTTCAGGAGCTCGGCTCGGCCGGAGCGCGGCTTGCGGAAAGCATGGTCAAGCCGCGCGGATGAGCCTGTGGCGATGTTGCATTGCACAAAAGAATGTGTAGGATGCGCCGGAAGAGGGCAATAAGCCCTTATCTTAAGCTCGCGCGCCAAGCGGCGGGGGCGCGAGCATTCGTAAAAAAGCCGTGCATACCCTGACCCCCAAATGTGAGGTAAGCTGACATGGCAAACGTCAAGCCAACGATCAAATCTGACTCTCCCAAGGCCGCCGAGACCGTGCTTGAGCTGCCGAGCGCGCCCAAGCTTGAGGTTCCGGAAGCCATCCGCGCGGTCGCGGAGAAGAGCGTGACCCAGGCCAAGGCCAATTTCGAGAACATCAAGACCTCCGCCGAGGAAGCCACTGACATCCTCGAAGAAAGCTATACGCGCGCCACGAAGGGCGGCAACGAGCTTCGCGTGAAGGCACTTGAAGCCACCCGCCAGAATGTAAACGCTGCGTTTGATTTCGCGGTGGCGTTGACGGGCGTGAAATCGCTCAGCGAGGCGATCGAGTTGCAGACCACTCATGCGCGCAAGCAATTTGAAGCCTTCTCGAACCAGTCCAAAGACCTCACCCAGCTTGCGACCAAGATCGCCAGCGACTCGGTGAAGCCTTATCAGGAGCTGGTGTCCAAGGGCTTCTCGGCAGGCCGCTGATCCGCGTCCTGAGTGAGCGAATGTATGGCTCGGCACGCGCCGAGCCATTTTCTTATGTGCCCGACCGTATCCTTGGTCTTGCCGATCGTCCCATTTTCCCATACATGAATGCCACGTCTGGGCCGCCGTAGCTCAGTTGGTTAGAGCACTAGATTGTGGATCTAGGGGTCCCCCGTTCGAGCCGGGGCGGTGGTACCAACATCTTCCAGACGTTCATGACCTAACCAATAGAGCGACGTTCCTCCGCGTTCCCCCAAACGTTCCTCAGCTTGTTCACCCAGCGTTCCGCAAGGCGACACATAGCTTTGCGACGTGCCGTGTCGCTTCGAGATGATCTCGATCGTAAACCTTCGCTGTAAAGTTCGGATCACTGTGCAGAGCCTGTTTGGCCGTGTCGTGCATCGTGGCTCCGGCCTTGCCTGCTTCAGTGACGAGGCGTGGTGCCGCCCATCGAGACCTTGCTGCCGAAGCCCCAGGCTCTAACGTCATGAACGGAAGGACGGACACCACATGAGCCCTTCCCGACGACCGGTCTCCTTCGGGCGGATACTCAACAGCGCGGCGAGGGAAGGACCGAGTGCCCCGCCGGTTGCCAGACGGGCACGATACCCCATCTCGCTGGCCGCGAAGTTTATCATGTCCCGACCCTGACGCCAGTGCGTTGCAGCGTCTGACCGCCCGAAACTGCGCTGAAGATCATCCTCAAGAAGGAGGGCGGCTACACCAACGATCGCCGCGATCCTGGCAGGCGTCGTCTCAGGCGTCACCCGAGCATGCCTTGCGTCACCGCAACGCTGGTGTGGGCGGCTTGGCGCCGAATGTCTGCCAGCCCTCTGGATCGCTCTTTCAGAATTGCCGATTGTTGACTTTGCTAATAGAGCGGGTGTCTGAAGGAGCTGTATGGCAGCTATTCAGAACAATCCGGGGAGAGCGCCAGTGGCGGAGTTACAATCGGCGGCTGAAATGAAAGCCTCGGAAGACGTGATCGCAGCGATCGTGGATCGTGTCGTGAACCGTCTCGAACCCGCCCCGGAAACCCTCCATACGGCTTCCCTGTGTCTGATTGATGCTCTCGCCTGCGCGCTGGGTTCACTGCAGGACACGCAGATCCAGCATCTGCTTGGTCCTTATTGCCCCGGAACGGTCGTTCCGAATGGCGCGCGTGTGCCCGGAACATCATTTGTCCTCGATCCGATCAAGGCCGCATTCGACACTTCGGTGCTGATCCGCTGGCTCGATATAAGCGATACGAGTCCTGTCGGTGGGCACCCATCCGACAACATCGGAGCCATCCTGGCCGCCGGCGATTACGTCAGCCGCATCAGGATGTCGGAAGGACATCAGGCGCTGACCGTGCGGGACATTCTGCGCGCCATGGTGGATGCCTATGAAATCCATTGCTCCCTGGCGGCGGCCAACCGTTTCGACAGGCCGGACATCGGGCTCGATCACGTCATCTATGTCAAAATCGCATCCGCCGCTGTCACATGCCGGCTGATGGGCGGAGATGCGCAACAGATCAAAGCGGCCGTATCGAACGCCTGGCTCGATGGTCAGGGTCTCAACGCCTATCGCCATGTCCCCAACGCCGGCGCCCGCAAGGGTTGGGCAGGTGGCAACGCGGCCAGCCGCGGCCTCCTGATGGCGTGGCTCGCCATGCGCGGTGAAAAGGGAGCGCCTCAGCCGTTGTCGGCTCCGGTCTGGGGATTCAACGACGTATTCCTGAACGGCGACGCCGTGAAGATGGCGACGCCTCTCGGCACATTCTTCATGGACAACGTCATCTTCAAGCTCGTGCCGGCGCAGCGCAACTGTTCGACCGCGATCGAAGCGGCGATCAGGCTCCACGCTTGGTACTCCGAGCATAAGGACCAGGTGGCGCGCGTGCGGATCGTGACGCATGACGAAGCGATCCGGCGCGTCACGAAGACCGGCCCATTGCCCAATCGGGAAGCGCGGGATCATTGCATTCAGTATATGGTCGCGGTTGCCCTGCTCAGAGGGCGGCTTGAGCTGCAGGATTACACCGATGAGGCCGCATCCGATCCCGCCATCGACCAGCTGAGGGAGCGGATCACCGTTGAAGAGAGCCCTGACTATACCGCCGATCATCATGATCTGACGAAGCGGTCATGCGCCAACTCGGTGGAGATCATCACCCACGGTGGCCAGGCATCGCCGCGCATCGAGATACTCTATCCGATTGGCGACGCTCTGCGCCGTTCCGAAGCGGCTCCCATGTTGCGTGAGAAGTTCTTCTCCATGACGGCCCATCTCTGGAACAGGCAACGTCAGGATCGAATCCTCGGCCTCCTGGCCGACATGCCTCGCTTGCTTGAGACACCCGTCACGGACTTCATGTCCGAAATCTCCGAAGCGCAGGAACGCTAGCCTGGAGCCAGTCCGATACGGCCCCAGCCCGGCAGCTTGAGGGCGGGGCGACGAATATCCAGGCCTGTGACGAGGCCGAAGACATTCACCTCGATCCCTTCCACCCACCCGAGGGTGATGCCGGCTAACCCCTCATAGGATATCTGGAATCCGAACCCGCTTGGGGATGGTCCGAAGAACAGCCCGGGATTGCGGAAATCCTTGCCGAGCGCTGTCGGCAACAGGGCCGGGGTCAGATCGGGGACGGTCGTCGCGACATGCGCGATGAATGTATTTGAATTGGGTCCCGGCCATGCCCGGTAGGCGCCCATTTCCGAGTAGGGATAGACACTCACGGCTGCCCGGATTTCAGGAATGGCCGCTTCGGCCTTCGCTCCCTTCAAGGTGAGCAGTATGACAGGATCGTTGCCGAACCAGCGCCCGTCCGGTTCGTAACTGTCGGTTCGGACAGGTCTGCCCCATCCCACCACATCATAGCGGCTGTATCGCTCGGAGCCCGCAGCCTTCAGGACAATCCAGCTGTGATGGGCGAAAATGCCCCGCCAGCGCCCGACTCTCGCGGCCATGACATGGACCACTGCATCGTCCATCTCGCGGGCATCGGGAAGGAGCCGCGCCGACGACCAATCAGCTCCGCGCCAATGCTCCGACCACCCTTGATTCCACCACCATAAAGCGTGGCTGGCCAAAGGCAGGAGGAAACAAACCGTGGCGATCAGCGCACTTATCTTGACCAGTTTCAGCACACAGCCGCCCTATGAAGGAAGATATCCTGTCATATAGGCAAGCCGCCCACGCTCTGAAAGATCAGTGCTTGCGTTTCACTTCAGGGCCGGTGATGCCAGAGCCTGGCTGTGTCGAACTCGGAGGATCGCTGGCCGGAAAGCTGTCCTTGATTTCCTTGTCCAATTCCTCGGATGTGGGCTGGTGTTTCTTATTCTCGGTTTTGGGCTGAGTGTTTGTTTCTGCCATGGTGTGGCCTCTCCTTTTATTCTCACGGAGATAACGTGCCCACTGCCATGTCGTTCCCGATTTCGGATCTGGATCAGCGCTGCCCGGCCCTCTCGGCCCTGCGCTTGCCGCCGCCCGGCTGGGTCATGGCGGGTGGATCGCTGGCCGGGAATGTCTGGTCGAGCTGCTCGTCCAACTCTCTTGATTGCGTTGATTCAGGAACAGCTTCATCCGCTTTTGGTGGTACGGGCATGAAAACCTCCTCTGTGTGTCATCGCCTCATATAAGGCTGTCTTGGTTTATGCCCAGGATGATGACGTGCAGACGCCGGGGGCCGTGTGCTCCGAGCAGGATTTGCTGTTCGATATCGGCGGAGCGTGAAGGGCCGCTGATCCAGTTGACGGTCCGGGGCCATAGCCTTCCCACGCGGTCGCGCAGAAGCGTCCAGCTCGTCTCGGGATCGCCAACGATCGTCCGGGCTTCGACCAGCACGATATGCGTGTCGGGCAGGAAGCTCAACGTCGTCGGATTGTCAGGCCCGGACAGCACGACGAGGGTTCCGCTCTCCGCGATGCCGGTCTCGGCGTGACTGAGCCCCACCTCGTCGTATCCATCTGAGGGGCCATCCTGGCGGGTGAGCGGCGCGAGCCTCCAGGGCAACCGCGCAAGACGCGGATCACTGCCGTGGCGGAGCCTGAGCGGCAGGTTTTGGCCCATGAGATAATCGCGGATAGCGGCTGGAACGCGGGCTTCATCCTCGACCCCCGTAACGGTCGCCTGGGCGGCGGTGAGCATGTCGTGGAAAAGTTTGATCCGTTCAGGCTGGGGAAGCTGGCCACGCTGTGGGATCAGGCCTCTGGGCGCACTCTCAAGACGGTCGTTGGCCGCCGCCCGCCGGGAAGCCTCATGGCTCGTGACGCCAAGTGCGCGCCGGATACTGGCGAAAACCTGGTCGCGCGGGTTCATCGGGCCGCCTTCCGCTGTTTCCATTGTGCCTGGAAGGTCCTGCCATCAGGCGCGGGAAACTCCCGATGATCCGTCCAGCCTCCGGCAAAGGGCAGGCGAGAGAAACGCCCACGTCCACGTCCCATGAAGGCGAGGGCGCGCATGCCCAGCGAGGATAGCGCGCGGTAAAGCCGCGGACGTTCGGCGAAATAGGCCCAGACCTTCAACCCCGAACGTTGCGTGCCGGGAGTGAGGTGGCGTTCGAATTCCCGCTCGCGCCAATGCCGCATCAGTTTCGGCAGGGGTATCTTCACCGGGCACACGCTTTCGCAACGGCCGCAGAAGGTGGAGGCGTTGGGAAGATGGCCCGCCTTGGCGACACCGATCAGCGAAGGCGTCAGCACCGCGCCCATGGGCCCAGGGTAGACCCAGCCGTAGGCGTGCCCTCCGACCGAATGATAGACGGGGCAGTGGTTCATGCAGGCACCGCAGCGGATGCAGCGCAGCATGTCCTGAAACGTTCCGCCGAGCATCGCTGAGCGGCCATTGTCGACCAGTATGACGTGATACTCCTCCGGTCCGTCGGGATCGCCGGAGCGGCGCGGGCCTGTCGAGAAGGTGGTGTAGACCGAGATTTCCTGGCCCGTCGCGGATCGCGCCAGCAGGCGCAGGAACTGCGACACATCCTCCAGCGTGGGAACGACCTTCTCGATCGAGGCGAGGACGATGTGGATGCGCGGCAGGGTTTGTGTCAGGTCTCCGTTTCCTTCGTTCGTGACGATGACCGAAGAGCCTGTCTCGGCGACGAGGAAGTTGGCGCCGGTGATGCCGACATCGGCGGCCAGGAACTTCTGGCGCAGAACGGTGCGTGCCTCGGCCAGCAGAGCGGCTGGATCATTCAGAGGGCGTTCGGGCGCAAGGGCGTCATGGACGCGCCGGAAGTCGGCTTCGATCTGTTCCCGGTTGAGATGGATCGCGGGCGCTATGATGTGGCTGGGCGCTTCGCCTCTCAACTGGATGACGTATTCGCCCAGATCGGTTTCGATTACCTCCAGCCCCATGGCCTCGAGGTGGGTGTTGAGACCGATCTCCTCCGAGATCATGGATTTGCCCTTGGTGACGCTTTTCGCGTCGGCGCGGGCGCAAATGTCGGCGATGATCGCGCAAGCGTCCGCGCTCGTCGGAGCAAAATGAACATGTCCGCCCGTTTCACCCACGCGGTCAGCGTAAGCCTCAAGGTAGAGATCGAGATGGGCCAGCGTGTGGTTCTTGATGTCGCGGGCGTTATCGCGAATGGCTTCGAACTCCGGAAGCCTGTCCACGGCCTTGGCGCGCTTGGCGATGAAGCCGGTCTGCACATTGCCGAGAGCGCGCTGAAGGGTGCCGTCGGCAAGAGCGGCGCGGACATTCTCCCTGAA
>JBEBSP010000009.1:0-23715 GCA_040394255.1 Agaricicola taiwanensis
GGCCAGATCGATCGCAAAGCGCTGATGGATGAAGAGGTCAACGGCGTGAAGCCGTATGAGTTCTTCAAGAATATGGCTGACGACAAGAAAATCGATGAGGCGAGCCGCAAGCGCTACAAGGAGATCGCCGACATCCTGAAGGAGAACGGCGCGCCGGGAAGCGAGGAACCAGAAGAAGAACCGGAAGAGGAGTCGGTCACCGCGAACTACGGCCCCCCGAATGCCAGCTGGAAGATGCCCGCGACGGAAAAGCGCTCGGCGCAAGAGATCATCAACCAGACCCCGATTCTCCGCGAACTGAAACGGCAACACAAGGAGTGGCTGAAATACGGCTTCGACGGCTGGGACAACGGCAACCACAAGAAGCCCGATAATCCGTTCAAGGGTATCGGAGATTTCGAGAAGGATCCCGAGAAAGCCTGGCTTGCCGTCCAGATCCTCCAGCATATCCAGAACTATGATGACAAGGGCAACAAGGTCACGGGCGAAGGCGGAGACAAGAACAAGATTAACGGCTTCTTCGGCAACCTCACGAAGGACGCCAATCCCGGCACGGAAGCCGCGCGCCTGCTTGATTTCATGAAGTTCGGCTGGGGCACCCTGCACGGGGGCAAGAAGGAGCCTCCAAAGGAACCGCCGACCGCCGAGACCAATGCGCCGGAGGGCTGGACCTATGAGAAGGTCATGGAGGAATTCCCCATACTCGCCAACCTCTCGGGCCGGGGCAAGGACTGGATCAAATACGGCTTCAAGGACTGGAACAACGGCGACCACAAGAAGCCCGACAAGCCCTTCGAAGGCATCGGCGATTGGGAGAAGGACAAGGACGTCGACAAGGCCTATCGCGCCGCCCGCATCCTTGAGTGGATCGAGAACTATGGGCCGAACGGCAAGATCGCCGACAACGACAACCTCATTGGCAACAACCGTATCGACGGATTCTTCAAGAAGGGCGGCAAGGACTGGGCCAATCCGGATACGGAATCAGCCCGCCTGCAGGACTTCGCCAAATATGGCTTCGATCACCTCAAGGGCTTCACCGCGCCGGTTCCGTCAAGCTCCGGAGGAGGCGATTTCGTTGCCGAGATCCGGCGCAAGGCCTTCGAGAGCATCATTGCCCAGGCCGATCTGCCGGATAGCAAGAAGGACATGATCGACAATCCCGACAAGTACACGGCGAAGCAAAGGCATGCCGCCCGGCTTGAGCTGTTGATCGCCTATGACAACATCAGCCAGCATCCGGACTATTGGAAGGATCCCAAGCAACTGCGCAGGACGCAGAATGCCATCAAGAGAGCCGTAAAGAAGCTGCATAGCGAAGAGGTCCAGAAATACGCCGACAAGGTCGAGCCCAAGGCGTTCCAGGACGTGCTCGCCAGCGATCCGACCCTGAAGGCGCAGGCCCAGAAAGTTCTCAAGGACATGCGTGAAAAGGGCACGGGTCTGGATAACTATGTCAAGAAAGGCAAGGATATCTACGAAGGCATGGGAGCCTATCTCGGCGTCGCCCAGATGCTCAACCAGGCCCTCGGCAGCAACGGCGAGCCGCTGATCGAGAACCTCACGCTCAACACCAGGGCCAACCCGGCCTTCAAGCTCATCGAGCAGGAATTCAGGGACAACTTCGCCAAGCCCGATACGCTGAAGAAGCTGATCAAGGAGAAGGGCGAGGAGGAAGCCTTCACGGAATTTTCCGGACGGGCGATGCTGTTCTCGTCCTTCGACATCAAGGGCATCGAGGGAGAGGATGGCGATATCTACGAGATCGACGAGATCGCCGCGGACAATATTCAGGAAGCCCTGCTCGGCGATGTGTCGGTCGATGACTTCAAGGGCAGCGGCATCATCAATGACAAGGGCGAGGTCGACGAGGATTTCCTGACCAAGGCGCTGGAAGTCATGCGCAAGAACGATCCGGACCATCCGATCTTCATCGGTGATGACGGGCAAGAGCTGAGCAACGCCCAGATCGTCACCGCGACGCGCGCCTCCTTCGACTCCTTCCGCAACGCCGCCAAGGTCAATGCCGCGAACGGCAAGGCCAACCTGAAGCAGTTCCTGGCCACCGACAGCAAGCTGAAGAAGACCTTCGGATCAGGCATGATGCACGGCGTCAGTGCCATCCTCTGCGCGGGCATCGCGATCGCACGTTCGCAGTCGGGTCAGGAACTGTCGACGGAAACTAAGATCGCCATCGCCGGCAATTCGATCCAGGCCTTCGGCGTCGCGCTGCAGGGCTTCGAGTTCACGCAACGGCCGGATAACTTCAACAACAAGCTGCTCGGCTGGGGCGACGGCAAGAAGACCGACGCCCAGTTCAAGGCCAAGTATGACCCGCGCCGCCAGGCCATCATGAACATCGGCAAGACACTGAACGGCGCCGGCGGCATGGCGGCGGGCGTCATGGGCATCATATTCGGTGTCCAGGCCCAGAACCAGGGCGACCAGGCCATGGCCGGTGTATTCTACACCCAGGGCATATCGAACCTGCTGACGGCCTCGGGGCCGCTGACTGAAGCTCTGACGACGGGCAGCATCGCGGCGTGGAACAAGTTCGCCAACAGCGTCAACGCCCGGTTGTTGACACAGATACTGCCTCGCGTGGCGCCCGAGACCATCGCCCGCCTTGTGACCGGTCGCTTGTTCTCTGCAATCGGCTCGGCCTCACTGGTCCTGAACATCGTCGCCGCTCTCGCAGCTGTCGGGTTCGCCATCTGGGATTCGATCAAGAACCACGAAAAGAAGGACGTCTACCAAGGCACGTGGAAACCGATCACCAACTCGTATGGGCTACCTGGCGCTATGGACTTCAGCGCGATGCACGACGTCATGATGCCTGAGGAATCGTGGTAGCCGTGACGATTGCGCGCCGCGCCGAGGTTTGGCCGCGTCTTGTGGTCAAACCGTCGAAGGGTCGGGTCGAGCCTGCAAGAGAGCTGTTTGTCATGGCACGTCCGTGACCGCCGCCAAACCGCATGACGCCGTAATGGAGCATACCTGCGGGGATGTTGACCGCCGATTCCGGCGGCGGGAAACACAGCTCGCCCCCATCATGGCCTTCAGATAAGGCCGCGTCAGCCGCACGCCGGACATGACGTTGACCTGGAAGAAGCGCTCCCAGTCCTCGTCCGGCGTCTCGAAAAGGGGATGGCGGCGAAGATTCCCAGGCTGTTGACCAGGATGTCCGCGTGAGGTTGGGCCGCGATCAGCGGGGCGCAGCCATCAGCCCGCGAGGTCCGCGGCGACGCCGGGTACCTCCCGCGCCGGGCACGGCATCCTTGATCCGCGCCACCGCCGCCTCGTCACATGTCTTTGATGAGTCAGGGGTCATTGCCGGCCAAGCTCCGAGGACGTCGCGTCAGCGGATATCTCGAACTCGAAGATGGGCTACGGATTCACGGCGCTGGTACAGCCGCCACAGCACGGTTCACCCGACCGTGTCACAGGATACCCCGTCCAGCGTAACGCTGCAAGGTCTTTTATCCTAAAATCGCGCGAATTCCATCCCGAGGCCACTACGGCGCGAATCCGGCCCCGTTCACCCAGAACCAGCCGAAGGCGAGGATGGCCGCGCTGCCCGCGACCGCGCCCAGCGCGAAGGCGGCAAAGACCGCCGCGCCGAAGCCCTTGACGGCGCCGCTCCGCGCCGTGCCGTCCCTGGCCAGAACCACTCCCGGCGCGGTGGAGATCGTCAGACTGTCGGCGGCGAGCGCGCGTTCGCGTTCCACCAGACGGCGCGCCACGTAATCGGTCACCGCCTGCACCGTCTCGTCGAGGCTCTGCGTCTCCGACAGCACCGCGCGGCCGTAGCGGGTGTCCTGCACGAAGCGGAAAATCCGGCGGTCGTGCCCCAGCTCCACAAAGGCCACCATGTCGATGAACAGCCGCGCCGGCTCTCCCGGCAAGACGCCGAGATCGAACATCTCGACCTTTTCCGGCACCCCGCTGATGAGCGGCTCCAGCCGTTCCTTCAGGATATCGAGCCGCGACAGCTCGGCGGCGCGCAGCTGGACGATCACCGCGCCGCGCTCGGCCGTGTCGGCACGCGCCTTGCGCAGGGCGGCGCGCAGGCTCGGCTGCGGAACCTCTCCGCCGGTCGGGACAGTGGTTGCCATCGGCGCTAACCTTTCGTTAACCTTGTCCGACACTACCAACCCATGCGCCCGCGCGAAAGATGCCCGCCGGCCTATGCTGCCGTGATCCACGGCAATCACGAGGAGAACCCGCCATGACCGACCTGCCGGCAGCCGCCCTGCGCGTCCGGGATGCGGCTGAGGCCGCGGGGCTGAGCCCCGACATCCGGGTCATGGAGGTTCCGACCCGCACCGCGGCGGAGGCGGCCGCCGCCTGCGGCGTCGAGGTCGCGCAGATCGTGAAATCGCTGGTCTTCGTGGGCGCTGAGACCGGAAAGCCCTACCTCCTGCTGGTTTCCGGCGCCAACCGGGTCGACGAGGACGAGGTCGCCGGCCATCTCGGCGAACGCCTCGCCCGCATGGAGGTCCGCACTGTGCGCGAGCTGACCGGCTATGCCATCGGCGGCATCCCGCCGCTCGGCCACGACACGCCGATCGCCTCGTGGATGGATGCCGATCTGCTGGAACACGGAGAGGTCTTCGCCGCCGCCGGCACGCCGAACACGCTGTTCGGGGTCGATCCCGCCCGTCTGCGGGCGGCGACCGGCGCGACGGTGATCCGCGTCACGCAGGCTGCGACCGGAACGTCGGTTGATGCGGCCCGTGCGGCCGAAGCGGCGGCTGGGGGCGCTCCGTCATGAAGCCGGACGCGCCCGTGGAGTCCCGGCTGGAGCGCCGCCTCTGGGTGATCGGCGCCAGTGTCATCTATGTCCTGATCGCACTGGGAGCCCTGCGCCAGATCATGAAGCTCTTGGGCTAGCGCCGTTCCGGCTCGGTTCCCAGCCTTTCGCGGACCTCGGGAGGGAAGGCCAGCACCCGGTCGAAGATCCTCCCCTGCACCAGGGCTTGTGTTTCCCCTGTGATGGATCGGATTTCCTTCAGATTTTCTTGGATTCTGATCCGGTCCGGCGTGGCCCTTGCCGCTTCCACGCCGATCTCCCGGCGCAACTCGCGCAAGCGTCGCCACTGCGGCCTCAGCTCCGGCAGCATGGCCCTCACATCCTGCTTGAGCTGTTCGCGGTATTCATCTGGCAGATTGCGCCCGACCGTCTCGATTTCCAGGCGGATAGGCCCTCCACGACGTGGCGGATCGAACCATCCGGTCACCGCCATGCCAACGAAGAATCCGTTGAGCAGCAAGGATACCGAGAGAGCACCCCAGAAAAGGCGGCGGCTCTTCAACATCGTGGCAAGCACACTCATGGCAGATCCAGTTCAGCCGGGCCGAAGATCAAGGTGTCGAGCGAAGCCACTTCGATGGAATCGATAGGGTTACGATCAGCGAGATAGATATCGAACATCCCTCCCGCCATGACGGCCAGCATGAAGCCGGCCGCGATGCGCGGCGCCCACCACCGCACCTCAGGCACCCGCTGCGGCAGGCGCACCATAATCTTGCGGGAAATCCGGGAAATGGCCGCGTCGGAATCGAGACTGGCATCCAGATTTGCCCCATAGCCGGCCAGCATGCCGTCCAGATCGAGGGCTTCATCATGCAACCGCCGCGCCTCCAGATCGGACATCAGGAACCGGCGGCCCCACGCAGGATCAGCCGTCGCGGGCCACAGATCGAACATCGGACCATATCGGTCGAGGAGGTCTGAAAACCTTGAAAGATCAGTGTTCATCTTAATCATCCCTGGCCATGACGAGTTCCTTGAGACGGCGCCGCGCGCGCGCCAGCAAGGATTCGTAGGCGTCTTCCGTCACATCCAGCACGGCGGCGGCCTCCGTCTGGCTCAAGCCCTGGAAATGCGCCAGCACGATCGCGCTGCGCTGACGCGGAGGCAATCTGTCCATGGCGTCCGATATCAAACGCTCCCTTTCGCCTTCCAGAACCGCGGCTTCCGGGGTTCCCCGCCCGTCGGGCAGCGCGGACTCCACGTCCTCCACATTCACCATCGATCGGCGCCGGCGAATGATATCGATCGAAAGACGATAGGCCACATGATGCAGCCATGTGCTGATCTGGGCACGCGGCTCCCATTCCGGAGCGGCCTTCCAAAGACGCAGGAAGGCATCCTGGATGACCTCCTCGGCTTCCGCCTGCTCGCCCAGAAGCGACGTTGCCATACGCAGCAACCGCGGTGTCTCGCGCGATATGAGCTGTGCAAGCGCAACCTGATCGCCGCTGGAGATCAGCGCCATGACGGATGCATCGGCAGCGATACGATTGTGATCCGGCTCCGGAGCCATGGACGATCGGTTCCTCGGCTGGGGTCAGGTCACGGCCTGCCGGCAAGGCAGTCTCTTGCGGGGTCGGCACACTATGCTCATGGATGCACCATGGCGGGAATGCAGGACCACGATCAATACCGGACTTCCACATAACACACAGTCATCCATAGCGGCGTCAGTTCAGCCGGGCTTTCTGTCTCTCTACACAGATGAAACGGCTGAGGTGTCATTTTCCGTCGCGATAGCGATTGGCTGGCCACACACTTAAAAACAACGATCTTGCGACAGATCAGCTGCCCCTCTTTGATTCGCTTTCACAGGTAACCGCAGGGTTCTGATGACGCCATAAACTGAATAGCTCGCTAAGCTTTCGAGGACAGAATTCAAAACATCTTGGCGAGATCGTTCCGATGGGAGCAGCGGCCGCCCAATCTCAGTTTACAAGCAAATCCAAGGACAGCGCAGAGTGCCGCTATAAATCCCGTTTCTGAGAACTTCATCACAGATGCTTTTTTCTCGCTTCATGCATACAAACATATGAGAATTGGGGCTTGCGGCTCTACTTCCAATGTGTCAGATCATGAAGTTGGGAGATAGGCAAGACAAGTAACAGTATGAATGAAAGACATTTTGCTATCTTCAAAAATCATAATCCCCCTTCTTTAGGTGAACAAAATGCTAGATCAAAACGAAAATGCCAGCTACGTCGAACTGGCGGCTGACATCGTCAGCGCTTACGTAAGCAACAACACCGTTGCGATTTCTGACCTTCCGGATCTCGTGAGCCAGGTTCATGCTGCATTGAAGCGCATCAGTGGCGGCGAGCCCGAGAAAGTGGAAGAACGCCCCTCACCTGCGGTCGCAGTCAAGAAATCCGTAACGCCTGACTTCATCATCAGCCTTGAAGACGGCCAGAAATTCAAGTCGTTGAAGCGGCACCTTCGCACGAAGTACAACATGACGCCGGATGACTACCGTAAGAAATGGGGTCTACCAGCCGACTATCCCATGGTTGCACCGAACTATGCGGCTTCGCGCTCCGATCTTGCACGCAAGATGGGACTTGGACAGAAGCGCGAAGCTGAGGAAGCACCGGCTAGGACGACGCGCGGACGCAAGAAGGCACCCTGACATCGACTGAGAAGCGATAATCCTGCCGCCCATATCAGGGGGATACTGTGGCTGAGAAGGGATGATGAACTGAACTTAGGGCTGTTTCCACTCCCAAACGGGTCGGAAACAGCCCTGTATAATATACACTCCGCCATCAGAGATGCGCAGGGTTTGAAGATTTCAGTTGATCTTCAATTTCTTGGCCGCCACGAGAACACCATCGTCATCTCCATAGACATGGCCTCCTGGCAGAAAATCAACATTGCCAAACGTCACCGGTACACCGACGACACCGATACCGGCCTTGCCGCTTTTCTTCGGCGAGCGTCCCAGGACAAAGATACCAAACTCCATTTCACCGATGTCGACACTGTCGCGCAACGCACCGTTTATGATGATGCCTTCCCAGCCATTCTTCATGCCGATGGCTGCGATCATATCACCGATCAACGCCACGCGTGTTGAACCGCCGCCATCGACCACGAGGACTTTGCCTCTACCGTCCGTCTCAAGCGTTTTCTTGAGAAGGACGTTGTCCTCGAAAGTCTTGATGGTAACAATCGTGCCATTGAAGTTCCTGCGCTTGCCATAGAGCTGGAACGGCAAATGGCAGAGACGGACTTCATCGTCATGCGTGTCAACAAGATCAGCGGTCTTGTAGGTCATATTTGTTTCCTCAGGATGTTGCAGGAGCCGCGAGGATCCGCACGGGTGTACCGGACCGCCAAGCGGCAATATCCTCCACCATGTCCATATAAAAGGCGCGGTAGGCACCTTCCGTGACATAGCCGAGATGTGGGGTCAGCACGGCGTTCGGGACACCGCGCAGAGGATGATCGACCGGCAGAGGTTCCTTATCGAATACATCAAGACCGGCGCGAATACGGCCGCTCTGCAACGCCTCGATCAGAGCCGCTTCGTCCACGATTGGCCCGCGGGACGTATTGATAAGCACCGATGAGGATTTCATCAGTGATATCTCACGCGAGCCCACTAGACCTCGCGTCCGTTCGCTCAGTATCAGGTGGATGCTGATAAAGTCGGATTCGCGGAACAGGGTATCCTTGTCGACCAGACGGGCACCGGCCTCATCGGCACGGACGGCATCGAGGTTCTGGCTCCAGGCTATCACTTCCATACCGAAAGCCTTGGCGATCGGCACCATGCGTGTGCCGAGCTTGCCAAGCCCGAGCAGGCCAAGCGTCTTGCCGCCCAGCGTGGTGCCTATGGTCTCCTGCCACCGGCCAGCCCGTACCCGCGCATGCTCATCGGGAATATTGCGCGCCACGGACAGGATGAGGCCCCATGCGATTTCGGGTGTCGCATACTGGGATTCTCCCGCATAGGTGTGACAGACCGTGATGCCGCGCGCGACGGCAGCCTCCATGTCGATAGTTCGCACCCGCGCCCCGGTAACCACCACGAGTTTGAGGTTTGGCAGTCGATGGATCAATGAAGCCGGCAGCGGCATGCGTTCGCGCATGAGGCAGAGAACATCGTAGGATGCAAGCGCCACTGCAGCTTCGTCCTCGGTGGCAAGGTTCCGGTCGAACACATCGACCGTCACATCATCACCAAGGCGCGACCAGTCCGCAAAAGTCAGCGCCACCCTTTGGTAGTCGTCGAGAACAGCGATCCTCAGCATAGCTCAGAAGGTCTCCGTCAGAACCGGGAACATCGCCGCCATGTCATCAACTTCCATGAGATGGAAAACATTGAAGCGATAAGCCGCTCCCGTCACCACCTCGGGAGGCGTGAACGGGAAAGCCAGGTTCCCCGCTGTCGACAAGCGTCCTTCAAAACCATGGTGCAGCAGATACTGCTTGGTGGTGCGCACCACTTCCTCCGCCCGGTCGGCGGTCGGGGCAAGACATTCGCCCATGATGAACACCTCGCGCGGCATGGGATCGGGCAGCGCAGGCCAGGCACGAACGCCGTCGACGCCGTAGACGCGGAAGAAAAGGTCATAATCCGGCGCAGTGTCCTCGCAGACGAGATCCCGCACCACACCCTTCACCTCTTCCAGAAGCGCCACATGCTTCGCGATGAAGCGGGGATCGGCTGTTGCACACAACAGCAGGGCCCGATGACCGACAAGACGCGCCCCCTCAAGTTTGAGCGTCGTTTTCTCCGCAGGATGCCAGACAGCTCCGGTAACGCGTGTGCGCCGCGCATCGACGGCCTCATATCGCGCGTTGCGCAGATCGCAGCGCCCCGCGGGTTCACGGATGTCATAAGGGTCTGCTTGTTCGTAAAGGCTGTGCGCCGCCACCGAGGCCGGCGTCGCCGCACGCTTGGACGACATGCTCTCCAGAACAAAACCTTCATCGTCCAGTTCAGCCAGGATGGTGTCGCGCCCACCTGGAGTGCAACAGAGCGATGCGCATTCCACGATCTTGGCCATGTGGGTGGCGATACCGAGCGGGAATCCCAGCATGGCGGGGATCGATGCGAAGATGCCCGTGTCGCAGGCGCGGCCCGTCACCACCACATCGGCGCCGGTTTCCAAGGCCCGGCGGAACGCCTCCAGCCCGATCTGCCCGACGATCTGCGAGGATGCTTCAACTTCCTCTTCGGTCAGGTCCGGCATGGTGTCCATGGGGGTGACCCGTCCGGCGCGGATTTCATGGACCAGTACATCCTTCGGCACATCCGACGGAATGTAGGCCAGTTTGAAATGCAATCCATCCTCGGCCGCGATCTCTCGGATTATCTCCAGCGTCTGGTCGAGATGCGGCTTGGCGCCCGCCGAGCCGGCCGAGCCGATCATGAGCGGAATGTCGAGCTTGCGCGCCGCGCGCAGAACTTTCCGCATGTCGCGCTTGGCCCCGACCCGGGTCGGAGCCATCTTGCCAGCGCCAAGATAGTTAGGGCCGATGTCGATCGATCCCATGTCGCAGCCGATCATGTCGGGCTTGCGGGTCAACCCTTCTTCCAAGGCGGGTGTCGGAATGCCGTAGCCAAGCTGACCCGAGGCACCGAGCACGCGCAATGGACGGCGGCCGTTTTTTTCAAAGTCTTCAAGAAGACGTCCGATGGCGCTCAAATCTCAATCTCCAGTAAAAGGCTGTGCTGCTGGGCTCCATAGACATCCTTGTCTCCGGGGTCACCCGAAACGATGTCACGCGGAATGGTGATCTTCACCGCATTGGAAGGCGCATAGTCGATCACCCGCACTTCGTTCTCGGATTTTCTGTAAAGCCGGGCAACTTCGCGGCGGATGTGGGTTGCGGCGTTCTTCGCCCGCGTGAAATCTTCCGTATTCTTGAACATCAGGTCAAAAGTGACGAGACAAGGACCTGCGTTCTTGCTGCGGATGACCGTGGCAATGTTTTGAAGCTGTGTTCCCATGATTATGCTGCCTTTGCCTTACCGCTTTTGATGAGATCGACCACCGATCCGGTGAAGCTCGTCGTGGAGCCCTTGCCTCCCAGATCCGGCGTGCGCACGGTGGGATCCGCCAGCCGATCGAACACAGCCGCCCTCAGTTCGGTCGCCGCTTCGCGGAAGTTTCCGCGGGAATGACGTGTCCCGATCCAGTCGAGCAGCATGCCCATGGAGAGCACGAGTGCGGTCGGATTGGCGATGTCGCGGCCAGCGATGTCCGGCGCGGAACCGTGGCTTGCCTGCGCAACCGCATTGCGGTCGCCCTGGTTGATGGATTCGGCGAGTCCAAGGCCGCCGGAGAGCTCGGCTGCAAGGTTGGAGATGATGTCGCCGAACATGTTGGTGGTGATGATGACGTCGTAACGGCTGGGATCGCGCACCAGATGCGAGGTCATGGCATCCACCAGAACGTCGTTGACCGAAACCTCAGGAAAGTCCTTCGCCACATGGCGGCAGGCCTCGACGAAGAGCCCATCGCTCTTCTTCATGACGTTGGCCTTGTGCACGATGGTGACCTGCTTGCGTCGGGTCATCGCCGCTTCGAAGCCGGCGCGCGCGATCCGTTCGCTGCCATGACGCGTGATCTTGCGCATGGCGAGCGCCAGATCCGGCGTCGGCATGAGTTCACTGCTGGTGCCCCCGGCCATGTTGCGGTCGGCGTAAAATCCCTCGGTGTTCTCCCGAGCAATCAGGAGGTCCATCTTGGGAACCAGCGAGTCCACGCCCTTGCGCACATAGCTCGGCCGCATATTGGCATAGAGATCAAGCCCCAGACGCAGGCCGGCGGAAGGATTGATCCCGCCCTGATCCCGCGGCGGGTAGTCGGCGGTGGACACAGGCCCGAGGATGACGCCATCGGCGCGCCGGGCCTCCTCCAGTGTTGCATCGGTGAGCGTGGAACCCTTCGCCTTCAAGCTTTTGAAGCCGATGTCTTCCTCACGCATCACAATGCCGAGCTTGTGCCGTGCATCGAGTGCGGAGAGGCATGCCCTGGTGGCAGCAACGATTTCCGGACCAATGCCGTCTCCTTCGAGGACCAGAATATCCACGATGTAACTCCTCAACTTTTCAGGAATGCAGGATGATCGAGCCCCGCCTTGTCGGCTTCCGCCATCAAGGTCTCGACATCATCGACCGCCAGCGGGATGCCGTTCGCGCGGCGCTTTGCTTCCGAACGTGACTCCGGCTCGCCGGGCATGAGGATTTCTTCGAAACCCTCAGCCTTCGGGCAGGCCTTGGCGCGCTCCACCAAGGCGTCCATGCGCTCGGCGTAAGCTTCCGGTCCCACGAAAACATCCGGCTTCATGACGATGAAGGAGTGGCCGACATTCTGCGGCTCCTCGAAGTCGAAATACTGGTTGCGCACTTCGCCGCCAAAGGCCGCCCCGGACATGACGCCGCCGATGGCCTCCATCATCAACGACAAGCCCGAACCTTTCGGCCCGCCCAGCGGCAGAATGATACCGTCATAACCCTTCTTGCCGTCCGTGGTGGGCTTGCCCTCGGCATCGAGCGCCCAGCCAAGCGGAATCTGCTCGCCCTTTTGCGCCGCGCGCCGGATTTTGCCCCTCGCCACGACGGATGTCGCCATGTCCAGGATGATGCCCGGATGTTTTTTGCCGGAGGGAGCAGCGAAAGCAAAGGGACTGGTGCCGAGGAAAGGCGTGCGCCCACCCCATATGGGCATAGCCGGAGACGCATTGGTGAAGACGAAGGCGGAAAGCCCGACCTCGACCGCCATCAGGAGATAACTGGCCGCCATGCCGAAATGCGCGCTATGGCAGGCGGTGACAAAAGCCACGCCGTGCTCGCGCGCGATTTTGATGCCTTCGCCCATGGCCGTTGTTGCGACCACGAAGCCGAGACCGTCATCACCGTTAATCTGGGCCGTGACGCTCGTGGGGCGATTGATCGTGATGTTCGGACGGGCCTTGACCAGCCCCTTCTGCAGTCGCTCGGTGTAGATCGGAATGCGGCCGACACCATGTGAGGAAACACCCCTGAGATCGGCCTGGACGAGGCACTGCGCCACGCGGGCCGCATCATTCTCCGGCACGCCATGCGCCGCGAAGATGCGGGCGACAAAAGGCTCCAGATCGTCGGGTGAAACGGAACGGGTTGCATCGGATACTGGGGAAGAGGTTTGCACGATGGTACTGCCTTGGAAGCGCGGTTCTGACGACCGCCAGTCAGATGTGTGAAGGGCGCCGGAACGGCGCCCTTCAGTCAGGTCACTCGGGTACGGCGACGAGACGTGTGTCGAGGCGGGCGAACCGCATCATGACCGGCGCTCCGGGAGCCAGGTCCGCAAGCGAGTGGACCTTGATGTGCGAACCCGCTGCCTTGACCATATACTCGGTATAAGCGCCGAGATAATGGCCCTCGCCAATGGTGCCAGGGATCAGGTTGACCTCGGGATCCGTGGATGTGCCCGCAGGCGCCACACTTGCCTCGATCAGTTCGATCGCTTCAGGACGCAGCATCGCCTGGTGGCGCCCGCCGCTGGCCTGGGCGAGTTTTGCGCCGGCGACGTTGAGGCGGGTGCCATCCTCCGTGGTCCAGACTTCACCGTCGCGTTTCACGTCGATGAAGCTGGCGCGCCCCACGAAATCGCCAACGAAGCGGTTGGCGGGCTTGCGGTAGAGATCCCGCGGACTGCCCTCCTGCATGATGTGTCCGAGGTTCATGACGATCACCCGATCGGACATGGAGAGTGCCTCCTCCTGATCGTGCGTGACATAGACCGCGGCCACATCCAGTTCGCGCTGCAGGCGGCGGATTTCACTGCGCGTGCTTTCACGCAGTTTTGCATCGAGGTTTGAAAGCGGCTCATCGAACAGCAGCACCTTGGGCTTGCCCACGATGGCGCGCGCCAAGGCGACGCGCTGTTGCTGCCCGCCGGAGAGCTGCGAAGGATGCCGATCCTTCAGCGCCCGCATGTTGACGATCTCCAGCGCCTCGTCGACTTCCTTCTGCACCTGCGCCTTCGGCATTTTGCGGATCGTCAGCGGGAAGCCGACGTTCTGACCGACTGTCATATGCGGCCAGATGGCGTAGGACTGAAACACCATGCCGATCTGCCGCTCATGCGGAGGCGTCATGATGCCCTGCGTGGGGGCCGAAACGATCTTGTCATCGATCTTGATGACGCCGCCGTTGGATTCCTCCAGCCCCGCGATGCAACGGAGTGAAGTGGTCTTGCCGCAGCCGGAGGGGCCGAGCAGGCTGAGGAACTCACCCTTCTCCACGTCGAACGAGACTCCGTGGACGACGGTGAGCGAACCATACTTCTTGACCAGATTTTGAACGCTAATGCTCATGGTTGGTGCCTCCCTTAGGACTTACGCGCAGCTGGCATCAGCCAGAGGATGAGCGACATTGCGATGAAGATGATGAGGGTGGCGATCACCGAGAGTGAGCTCGCAAGACCCCAGTTGGCTTGTTCGAAGAACGCCCAGATCGAGATCGACACCACCGATGTTGCGCCGGTGTAGAGCAGGATCGCCGAGGAAATTTCTCGGAAGAACGCCATGAACAACAGGAAGTAGGCGCCCTGGACCGAAGGCGAGATGATCGGCAGCAGAATACGGCCGACACCCTGCAGTCGTGTGGCGCCGCCGACCCAGGCAGCCTCCTCCAGACTCTTGTCGATCTGCACCATCTGCCCGCCGATGGTCTCACTGGCGTAAGGCAGGAAACGCGTCACGAAAGCGATGATGATGACCGCCAGCGTGCCGTAAAGCGGAATGGGCAGATAGGCATAGGCCCACAACAATCCGAGACCCATGACGATGCCCGGCACGCCGAACGGCAGCGTGACGATGAAGTCGAGGAAGCGATAGCCCGTCGGCTTCAAGCGCAAAGTGAAGTAGGACGCGAACAAGCCCAGGAGAACACCGAATATCGCACCGACGCCGGAGACGATCAGCGTGTTCCAGAACGCGCTCAAGGTCGAAGCGCTCTCCCAGATGAAGACATAGTTCCGGGTCGTGTACATCCCATTCATCGGGTTCGCCGTGAACCACTTCAGCAGGGACGTATAGACCAGGATCACCATGGGCAGCAGAAGCCCAAGGATCACGAAGCCGAAGCAGACGACATAGGCCGGCCACTTCCATTTGCCGAGCGGAATGAGTGCAGCGCGACCCGCCTTACCGGTGATGGTCGTGAGCCGTCCGGTCTTGGTCACCCGTCGTTGCGCCCATATGGCGATGCCAGTGATGACGCTCAGCATCAGACCGATGGAAGCCGCAAGGCCATAGTCGGCGGGTGTGAAGCGCACGAGCAGATAAAGCTGCGTCGCCAGCATGTGGACGTGACCGGGAATGCCGATCAGGGCCGGAATGGCGAACTGCTCGATTGTGATGATGAAGGTAAGAATGAAGCTCGACAGCAGCGAATAGCCCAGCAACGGAAGTGTCACGCGATAGAGAACCGCGAAAGGCTTGGCGCCCGATGTGCGTGCGGCCTCTTCATAAATGCCGTCCATGCCAATGATTGGCCCGCGCATGGTCAGATACACGAAAGGCACCTGGTGCAGCACCATGACGAAGACGATACCCGCCGCCGTGTAGATATCGGAGGCGATACCCGTGATGCCCAGCACGTCGCGCAGCACAGCGTTGATGACGCCGCCCGGCGCTCCAATGATGATCCAGGCCATGGCCAGGATGAACGACGGGAAATAGAAAGCGAGTCCGACAAAAGCCGTGATGAGCTTGCCGTATTTGAAGTCCGTCCGGTGGACGATAAGCGCGATCGTCGTACCGATTATGATGCACAGCACTGATGACAACAGGCCGATCCAGAGCGTCGTGACCATCGAGGACAGGACGCCCCCGGAGAAGAGATTGAGATAATTCTGGATCGTCCATTCACCCACGGCGCCGGGAGGCGCTGTACGGAAACTGCCGAAAACCAGTGCTGCGATGGGGATCGTCACCAGCAGCAATATGATGATGAAGGTTGCGTAATAGACCGCCTGGAGCACCCGGTCAGGCGCAGTGCGCCTCTGCCCGGGCGTACCAAGCTGATCGGTGCCGGCGGTGATCGTGTCGGTCATCGTCCGCTCCTAAGAGATTGTGAAAACGGTGGCGCGGAGCATTCCGCACCACCGCGATTACATTGGCCGGATCACTTGATGCCGAAAACGGCGCGCCAGTGATTGACCATCTTCGACTGGATTTCGGGCGTCAGGACCGTTTCGCCGTCGACAGCATTCTTCAGGTCCTTGGTCGCGGGCAGCTTGGTCAGCGGAGCCGCGCCGGTGCGGGTCACCGGCAGGCCTGCATACTGCTGGAGATAGGCTTGGCCCTTCTCCGTCATCAGCCAGTTGAGGAAGACCTTGGCGGCGTTGGGATGCGGGGCCTTGGCGGCCACGAAGGCCTTGTTCGACGAAGTGGTCGTTCCGCTGTCCGGATAGAGGAAACTGATCGGAGCGCCATCTTCCAGCAGAGGATTGAGAGGCAGATCGGTCATCTCGGCAACCTGGACATCACCACGGATGACAGCCTGGATGATACCGCCCGAGCCTTCAAAGAAACGAACGTCGTTGTCCTTGAGCTTCTGGGCCACATCGCCCAGCTTAAGGTTGTTTTCCCAATAGGCGACGATCTGCTGGATGGACACGGACCGCCATGGCGGGTTCATGCCAACCTTGCCCTTGAACCTGGAATCGAACAGGTCCGTCCAGTCTTTTGGCGCATCCTCTGGCTTCACAAGAGTATTGTTCCAGATGATGGTCTCACGAGCGAGCTGAAGCGTGAACAGCGTATCGTCTTCGATCAACTCGGAAGCGAAATTCTTGGCTTCCGGCGCTTCCCACTTGGCCGCCCAGCCAGCCTTGACACCTTCATAAATGCGCTCATCCGGGAAGGTGATGAGCACGTCGGCAAGATTGCGGCCCGCATTGAACTCTGTCGCGAAACGCTCGATCAGCGGGTTGCTGCCGAGACGAATCATCTCGGTCTGGATTTCCGGATATTCCTCGCGGAATTTCTGCAACAAGGGCTCGATGCCATTGGGCTGCAAGTTGTTGTAGAAGACGATCTTGCCTTCCTTCTTGGCGGCTGCGACCACCTGATCCCAGTTCTCCTGCGCGGAAACATGAGGTGCGAAGGCAACGGCAGCGGCCGCCGCGAGCGCACTGCCCGCCAGCAAGGATGTGAATGTACGACGCGTTTGATTGCGCATAGTGGTTTCCTCTGTCTTAACAGCCGATACCGGCCATGGGAGCGCCCTTTTGATCCAGGGCTTGTCAGAACTCTTTATCTGTCAGTCTCAAACTGTCAACAGTTGACCTTCACCTCACTTGCTCGTATCACGGAAAAGTGGACCCGGTTGCAAGCCGGATGTTCGAAAAATGAACCGAGGGAGTTGAACTTCATGAGCGGAACAGCCGCAGCACCGTCTTCCATTGCCGAAACGCGCGCCCTGCTGCGCCGGCTGGTCGAAAAACGGACCAACATGCTGGTCCCGGGCACGGCCAATGCGCTCGGTGCCCGCATCATCCAGGACCTGGGTTTTGAAGCGATTTACCTGACCGGAGCCGGCCTCGCGAACACACACCTCGGAGTGCCGGACCTTGGTCTGGTCACAGTGACGGAGCTTGCCGAAACCACGTCGCGCATTGCCGATGTCGTCTCCCTGCCGCTCATCGTCGACATCGATACCGGCTTCGGAAATGCACTGAACGCCTACCGTACAGTGCGATTGATGGAGCGTGCTGGTGCATCTGCCATGCAGCTTGAAGACCAGGTTTTCCCCAAGAAATGCGGCCACTTCAGCGGCAAGGGCGTGATTCCCCTTCCTGAAATGATCGGCAAGATCAAGGCCGTGGTTGATAGCCGCACCGATCCAAATCTTCTGCTCATCGCTCGTACCGACGCTCGCGCCGTCGAGGGCTTTGAGAGAGCCATGGAGCGCGCCCAGGCATTCATCGAAGCCGGTGCCGACATCACTTTCGTCGAAGCTCCCGAAAGCGTCGAAGAGCTGCGCAAGATTGGCAAGCTGTCCGTGCCGCAGGTGGTCAACCTGGTGGTTGGCGGCAAGACTCCCATGCTGGGACAAGCCGAGTTGAAGGATATGGGCTTTGCCTTGACGCTTTATGCCAACGCAGCGTTGCAGGCGACAATCAAGGCTGTGCAGAACGTTCTCGGCCATCTGCGGGACAACGGCTCGCTGGACGGCATCGAGGATCAACTGGCCGGCTTTATCGAGCGCCAGCGTATGGTCGACAAGGATTTCTTCGACGCTCTTGAGAAGCGCTACACGGGAAGTTGATCCCGTATAGCCATCACATGGCTTGGGGACGACGCATGGATTTGCGAACGCGGAGTGCATTCTCGATATGATGGCGCGCTTCGCGTTCGGCCGATTCAGCATCCCGCCGTTCGATGGCATCGACAATGCGCGTGTGCTCAGCCAACGCTTCCCGAGGCCGTCCTGGCCACGCCAGCGTGGTGGTACCAAGCAACGACATCGCGTCATGCAGCACGGCAAGGCTCTTGACCAGAAAACGGTTGTGCGCCGCCGCGTAGAGCGCCTGATGGAAAGCGAGGTTGTGCTGATAAAGCGCGCCGGCCTCGTGGGGAAGATCATGCTCAGCGGCGAGAAGTTCGCGCAGGTGAGCGATATCCCGCTCACTGGCATGGCGCGCCGCGAAGGCCGCGCCGGAGCCTTCAAGGGCCAGCCGCATCTCGTAAAGTTCGGCCATGGCCCGCTCGTCAAGCGAGGCGACGACCAGCCCGGACCGGGGCTGCAAGGCGAGCAACCCTTCGACTTCAAGACGGGAGAGAGCCTGCCGTGTGGGTGTCCGGCTGATGCCAAGCCAGTCCGACAGCTCGATCTCGCGCATGCGGCGACCGGGAGGAAACCGTCCTTCGACGATCTCCCGCCTGAGCGCCGCATAGGCGTAATCCGCTGCCGAACCATGGCTGTCACGATCGGTTGTTGGAGCGTCGAGGGTCATACCCAGCTTTCATTGTGCCGCTCTCGTGGTTTGCATTGCAACCGCTCCAGCAGATTTTCCGGCGAGCCTGCCGAACACCGCACCCGAGATCAAGCCGCTGCCGCCTGGATAGTTGAAGTAGAAGATGCCGCCCACAAGTTCTCCTGCCGCGAAGAGACCCGGAATCGGGTTTCCGCCGGTATCCATGACCTGTCCTTCATCGGAGATGCGCAGACCGCCGAAGGTGAAGGTGATACCGCAGGTCACCTGAAATGCTTCGAAAGGACCATCCTCGATGGTGTTCGCCCAGTTGGTCTTGTCAAACTCAAGACCTTCCGTGGTGCGTCCGTCCTTGACGTTGGGGTTGAACGGGATGTCCTTGCGGACCGCCGCGTTGTATTCCTTGATGGTCTCGATGAAACCTTCGGGATTGACGCCCTCCAGCTTGGTCGCCAGTTCCTCGACGGTGTTGGCGGTCACCTTGGTCACCTGCCGGATGCGGTATTCGTCGCGCTGCAGGTGCTTGGTCTTCTGGTCGAAGATCTGCCAGGCGAACTGGCCAGGCTGGTTGAGGATAACCCGCCCATACTTGGCATAGGTGTAGTTGCGAAAATCCGCGCCCTCGTCGACGAAGCGCTTGCCATCGGCATTGACCATGATGGCGAAGGGATAGGAGTGCTTCTGGAAGTTGTCGCCAACCGCAAGGTCGCCAAACTCCGGAGCGTTGCGCTCCCAACCGACCGCATGACAGCCCGACCAGTTGCCATAGGGCGAGGCGCCGATGTCCAACGCCATGCGAATGCCATCGCCGGTATTGAAGCGGGTACCGCGCACCTTCACGAGATCCCAGTTGGGACCCAGATAGCGCGTGCGCCATTCGGTGTTGGCCTGGAAGCCACCGCTGGCGAGGATAACAGCAGTGGCGGAAAATTCACTGATCTTGCCGTCGTGTTTGACCTTGACGCCGGAAACCTCGACGCCATCGTAAATGAGCTCGATCGCCTGCGCCTCATAAAGAATGTCGATGCCGTTCTTCTTGGCCGAGGCGGTCAGCGCGTCGACGAGGCCCGGTCCACCGCCCCAAGCCTCGACCGTCAGGCCGCCCCAGAACTTGAACTTACCATCGACCTTAAAGGCCTGGCGGCCATAGATCGGCGCAAAACGCACGCCCTTGGAGCGCATCCACTTCATGGTTTCGAAGCTGCTCTCGATCAGGATCTCGCTCAGCGTCGGATCGCAGCGATACTGCGTGACGCGGCCAAGGTCGTCGTAGAACTGATCCTTGGTATAGCTGCCGAAATCGGTCATCGCGATTTCGTCTTCGGTCAGGTCCGGCATGACCTCCTTGAGGTCATCGACGCCCTCATAGGCGAAGCGGATTGCACCGGCCGTGAAACGGCTGTTGCCGCCGTTCTCGTCCACCGGCGCACGCTCGATCACGAGCACCGAGGCTCCGCTTTCGCGCGCCGAAAGCGCCGCGCAAAAAGCCGCGTTTCCACCTCCCACGACAATAACGTCATACCCGCCTTCACGCGCACGGCTGGCGATGGACGTGGGATCAGACACAGCTTCGCTGGGGGACATGCTTCGAACTCCTCCGCATCAGGTTCGGATGTTCGGCAAGCTGCCGTTAGAGCGCATCCGAGTTGGGTTTCATCGACGTCGCCAGCCACCCGCCGGATGGTTGCGGAACATCGTATCGACACATCGTTATCATCGCTGTATGGGTTTGTATACACTCGCATGCGAAACTTGTATGAAGACCGCGAAGCCCCTTCGAAAAGCGGGCAGGCGGGAGGAGGAAGAAACCATGCACACATCCGCGCGCTTCCTGCCGCTTGATCGCCCTCCCACCGCGACAGGTCGAACAGCCGCCGCCGTACCCACCAGGAAAATCTGAGGTTTACCAATGGCTCAAGCACGCATCCGCGCAGCCTTCATGCGCGGTGGAACCTCCAAGGCCATCATGTTCCGTCGTGAGGACTTGCCCGAGGATCGCAAGGACTGGGATCCCATCTTTCTCGCCGCCATGGGCACGCCCGATCCCAATGGCCGTCAGCTTGATGGAATGGGCGGCGGCGTCTCCTCATTGTCCAAGGTCTGCATCATCGGCAAGCCGAGCCGCCCCGATGCCGACGTGGACTATACCTTTGCTCAGGTGCAGGTGAAGGAAGCCATCGTCGACTACTCCGGCAACTGCGGAAACATGTCGACCGCCATCGGCCCCTTTGCGGTCGATGAAGGCATCGTTCCCAAGCCTTCCGGTGGTAAGGCTGTGGTGCGCATCCACAACACCAACACCAACAAGATCATCGTTTCCCGTTTTGATATGGACGGCGATTACGCCGCAGTCGATGGCGACTTTGCGGTCGACGGCATCGCGGGCACGGCTGCCCCGGTCCGGCTGGAATTCACGGATCCGGGAGGATCCAAGACCGGCAAGCTCCTGCCCACCGGCAACGCCCGCGATGTGCTGGACGTGGAAGGCCTCGGCAAGGTCACCGTCTCGATGGTCGACGCCGCCAACCCGTGCATCTTCGTCAATGCCGAGGATTTGGGCCGCACCGGCACGGAACTGCCTGACCAACTGGAAGCCGATCCGCAGTTTCTCGAAAAGCTGCAAAAGATTCGCCGCGCCGGCTCTGTCGCCATGGGCATGGCCCCGGACCTGAAGGCCGCCGCCGAAATTCGCGTCGTGCCCTTCATTGCCATGGTGGTAAGTCCTCGCGACATGCCGACCCTGTCGGGCCGCCAGCTCAAACCCGACGATATGAGCATCGCCATCCGCCTTATCTCCAACGGCCAACCGCACCGTGCCGTGCCAGTGACGGCCTCGGTCTGCCTGGCGGTCGCGACCCGGATCGAAGGCTCGGTCCCGCATTCGCTTGTGGCCAGCCACGAAGGCCCGATCCGCATCGCCCAACCCTCGGGCGTCACCACGGTCGATGCGCTCGTGGAACCTGCCCCTGGAGAGCCGGGAGGCGTGCGCGCAGACCATGGTGCCGTCTTCCGCACCTGCCGGCGGCTGTTCGAAGGCACTCTGCTCTACCGCCCAAGGACCTGAACGAATGAACCTGACCGAGACCTTCATCCATCATCTTGAAACGCTCTGGAGCGAGGGTCTCGATCCACCCACTACAAAAGCGGCTAGCGACCTCTTTCTTGACGGCATCGCGGTCGCGGCCCTGGGCGCGCGCCAGCCCGGCCCACGCCTTCTGACCGAGCTGGCGCTGGGCATCGGTGCCGCACCCGCCGCCACCATCATCGGCCACAAGACCCGCACCTCCGCTGCCGAAGCCGCCCGCGCCAACGGCGCGGCCATGCATGTGCTCGACTATGAGCCCATGTGGAACCCGGCCAACCATGCCCTTTCCACCACCCTGCCCGCCGTGCTGGCACTGGCCGAGATGATCGCACGCGGGCATCCGAATGCACCGCAAGCACCCGACCTGTCCGGCGCAGCACTGCTGAAAGCCCTGTCCATCGGCATCGAAACACAAGGCCGGATGCGGCTCACGTCACAGCAGTTCGAGCCCGCGGGTCTCACATTCCATCCGCCGGGAGTCGTTGGCCCTCTCGGCAGCGCCATGGCTTGCGGATTCCTTCTCGGCCTCGACAGCCAGAGACTGCTCTATGCCCTTGGCATCGCCTGCTCGCGCGCAGGAACCATCTTGGGCAACATCGGCAGCATGACCAAGGCCCTGCATTGCGGTGGCGCAGCGGCGGCAGGTCTTGAGGCTGCACTCTTGGCGGCACGCGGCTTCACCTCCGACGCCGATCCATTGGCTGGTCCACGTGGCTATATCACCGCCTTTTTCGGTACTGATGTGGATCTCGCCGCCCTAACCGCACCCAAGGACAAGTGGCACGTCGTCGAACCCGGACCGGCTTACAAGTTCTACCCCAGCCAGTATGGCACCCATTTCGTCATCACCGCTGCGCTCGATGCCCGCTCCAAACTGCCGGCCGGTGCGGAGATCGCCCGCGTGCGCATCATCGCGCCCCAAATGCCCTATGTGGACCGTGCCGCGCCCCTCACTGGTCTGGCGGGCAAGTTCAGCTTCCAATACACTGCCGCCCTTGGCCTGCTGGACGGGGCGGCCACGGTGGAAAGCTTCACCAACGCCCGCCGCAATGCGCGTGACATGGTCGCTCTGCTGGACGTCACCACCATCGAGGTGGATCCTGCCCGCGAGGGCCGCTTCGACCGTATGACGCTGGATGTCGTGGTGGAAACGACGAGCGGTCAAATCATAACGGGCCGTTGCGATGGCCCACCCGGCATCTGGGGTAAACCTGCCGCAGCCGGTATGCTCGAACGTAAGGCGCGTGACTGCCTTGCCGAAGTATTCGATCCGAACCGCGCAACTCGCATCATCGACAGAACCAGATCGGTCCCTCATTTCAAGCCGGCGGATCTTATCGAATTACTCGACGATCTCGCCACCGACACCACCGAAGATAAGAAACACGCGGCCGCCTGATGTCCACGATCACCGCCTCCGACGCTCCATCCGAAAGTCTGCTGGCACCTCCTCCCACGCTTCTGGAACTGTTTATCGGCTTCGGCACGATCGGCCTTTACGGCTTCGGCGGTGTGCTGCCCTGGGCGCGCTGGATGATGGTGGACAAACGCCGCTGGATCACAAGCGCGGAGTTCGTGGACCTTCTCAGCCTGTGCCAGTTCCTGCCGGGAGCGAACATCGTCAATGTCTCCACATGCGTTGGGGTTCGCTTCCACGGCTTCAAGGGTGCCGCCGTCTGCTTCGTCGGCCTGATGGCCGCGCCCGTTGTCATCGTGCTGCTGCTGGTGATGCTCTATGATGCCTACGGTCACCTGCCCGCCATCGAAAGCGCCTTCCGGGGTGTTTCAGCAGCTGCCGCGGGACTGATCGTCGGCATGGCGATCAAGATCGGCATGCCATACCACACCAACATCCGTGTCATGGGCTTCGC
>JBEBSP010000010.1:0-23477 GCA_040394255.1 Agaricicola taiwanensis
AGATAATTGAGGTCCGCCATGGCCTTGGCGCAGGTCTCACCGATGCGGGCGCGCTCCTCGGCGTTGAGTGCGGGCGAGGGACCTTCCTCCCAGAGCTTCTGATGGCGGCGCTGGATCGAGCAGTCGCGCTCGCCCAGATGAACCGCCGTGCCCTTGCCGTCACCGATGATCTGGATTTCGATGTGACGGGGCTTTTCGAGGTATTTTTCCAGATAGACCGCGTCGTCGCCGAAGGCGGCTTTGGCTTCCGATCGCGCCGTCGCCAGCGCGTGCTCCAGCTCCGACTCCGTGTGCGCCACCTTCATACCGCGCCCGCCACCGCCGGCCGCCGCCTTGACCAGCACGGGAAAGCCGATCTCGCGGCCGATGCGCAGGGCCTCGTCCGGGTCCGAGACGCCGCCGTCGGAGCCGGGCACAACGGGGATGCCGAGCTTGCGGGCGGTCTGCTTTGCGGCGATCTTGTCGCCCATGACGCGGATGTGCTCGGACTTCGGCCCGATGAAGCCGATGTCATGGTCTTCGAGGATTTCGGCGAAGCGCGCGTTCTCCGACAGGAATCCGTAGCCCGGATGGACCGCGTCGGCGCCTGTGATCTCGCAGGCGGCCAGGATCTGCGGAATGTTGAGATAGCTGTCGCGCGCGGCAGGCGGGCCGATGCACACGCTCTCGTCCGCGAGGCGGACATGCATGGCGTCGGCGTCGGCGGTGGAATGCACCGCTACCGTCGAAATGCCGAGCTCCTTGCAAGCCCGCAGGACGCGCAACGCGATCTCGCCGCGGTTTGCGATCAGCACCTTGTCGAACATGGGGGCCGCCTGACGTTTATTCGACAATGAACAGGGGTTCGCCGTATTCCACCGGCGAGCCGTCATCGAACAGGATTTCCTTCACCACGCCACCCTTGGGCGCGGGGATCGCGTTCATGGTCTTCATCGCTTCGACGATGAGGACGGTCTGTCCGGCGCGCACCTCCGTGCCCACCTCCACGAAAGGCTTCGCGCCCGGCTCCGGCGAGCGGTAGGCCGTGCCGACCATGGGCGACAGCACGACGCCGGGATGCTTGGCCGGATCGGCGGGAGCCGCAGGGGCAGTTGCCGCAACGGGCGCGGCGGCAGGCGCGGGAGCCGCCGCCGGAACCGAGATGGTGGTCGCGGTCACGGTGCGCGCGACGCGGATGCGCAGATCGTCGTTCTCGATCTCGATCTCGGTCAGGTCGGTTTCCGACAGAAGCTTGGCGAGGTCGCGGATCAGCTTTTGATCGATGGAATGCTCTTTCGACATCAGGCACGCTTTCCTTGGCGGCTGGCGAGGCCAGCGAGGGCCTCGACGGCCAGCTCGTAGCCGACAGGTCCGAGCCCGGCGATGACGCCGCGCACGACCGGTGAGATATAGGAGTGCCGGCGGAAGTCCTCCCGCGCATGCACGTTGGACAGATGAACCTCGATCACGGGCGCGGGGATGGCGGAGATCGCATCCCTGAGCGCCACCGAGGTGTGGGTGTAGGCGCCCGGATTGATGACGATGCCGGCCTGCTTGCCCGCTTCCTGAACCCAGTCGACCAGTTCGCCCTCGTGGTTCGACTGGCGGAAGTCGACGTCGAAGCCGAGCGCGTCGGCCCGTGCGCGCACCCGCGTCTCGATGTCCGCGAGCGTGTCACGGCCATAGACCTCCGGCTCGCGGGTGCCGAGCAGGTTGAGGTTGGGGCCATTGAGGATGAAAAGGATCGGACGCATGCGCCTTGGGCGTGTTGGGCTTCAGCCGAGAACCGGACGTGAGGCGTTCTTATACGGGCAGGTGACCGCGAAAAAAAGCGCCTGTACCTGAAAATGCATCAGGAACAGGTCGCCTTGCCGCAGGAACGCACGTTCTCCACGGCTTGTTTCAGCGCCGGAAGCCCGACCGCGCCGGCCAGGACGTCCTCGCCGACCACGTAGCTCGGCGTGCCGTTGATGCCGAGCGCCTGCGCCAGTTCGTGGGCCTCGCGAATGAAAGCCTCGGTTTCCACCGTGTTGGCGTCGGCCATCAGCGCCTCGGCATCCAGGCCCAGCCCTTCGGCGGCCTTGAGCGCCACCTCGCCGTTGACCTGCCCCTCGTTGGACAGGAGGGTGCGGTGGAATTCGGCGTATTTTTCCGGAGCGCGGCGATGCACGGCGATGGCCACGCGGGCCGCCTGGATCGATTCCTCGCTCAGCACCGGATATTCCTTCAGCACGACTTTCAGCTTGGGGTCCTGCTCGATCAGTGTGTTGAGGTCCGACAGCGCGCGGCGGCAGAAGCCGCAGTTGTAGTCGAAGAACTCCACCAGCGTGACGTCGCCGTCCGGGTTGCCCATCACCATCTGCAGCGGCGACGAGAATATCTTTGGCTTCAGGTCGCCGAACACGGCCTTGACCTTTTCTCGTTGCTCGGCCTGATCCTTGGCCTGAAGCGCCCCGGCCATGTCCCGCAGGATTTCCGGATTGTTGATGAGATACTCGCGGACGATGGTCTCGATCGTCTTGCGGTCGCTGGTGTCCACCGGGGTGAGGGGCGCGCCGGGAGGGGCTTCGACCACGGCGGTGCTGGTCAGCTGGCTTTGGAACTTCGGGATAACGACATGGCCCGTGGCGACGGCCCAGCCCGCGGCCGCGGCCATGCCGACGACCACGATGCTCAATATGCTGCTTTTGATGGACAAGGAGCTTCTCTCTCACCGAATCGGGATGGCGTACTTTAATCCAGCTTGGGTTCTTTGTGGTTCACGATATCGTCCGCCCGCAGCCATGCGGGCGAGCCGGTCGGAAGGCGTGTCTTGGCGCGGGAAGCCAGTTGCTTGGCAAGCCGGATATCCCCCTCCAGAAAGGTCGCCTGCGCCGAGGCCACGTCCGCCCGCGCAAGGTCGCCGGATTTGCCATAGGCCATGGCCAGCGTGCGATAGGCGGCCGGCACGTCGTTCTCATGGGCCAGCGCGCGGGTGATCTCGGTGATGGCGGACTTGTGGTTGCCGCTCGCCACCATCGCCTGCGCCAGCATGATGCGGATCAGCGCCGCGGCCTTTTCCGGCGCGAGCGCCACGGCTTTCTGGAGCGGCCCGACGGCCTCGCGCGGGCGGCCACCCTCCAGATAGGCCTGTCCCTTCAGCTCCCAGAAATAGGGATTGGCGGGCTCCTCGCGGATCAACCCGTCGATCAGGCCGATCGCGGGCTCCAGCCGGCCGAAGCGATAGGCGCTGATGGCGCGGGCATAGCGTGCGGGCATGCTGGTGTCGCGCGCCGGATAGGCGTTGGTGATGGACCCGGCCTCCTTCAGGAAGCCGATGGTCTTCGCCTGCGCCATGGCATGGCGGTATTTGAGGCTTTCGGAATCGGTCTTGGTGTAATGCGGGCTCTTCTTCGCCAGCGTTTCCAGGTTGGCGATGCGGTCGGTTGGCATCGGATGGCTCTGGGCATAGGGGTCAGCGTAGCGCGCCGAGAACATCGACTGGTCGGCGAAGCGCCGGAAGGTGTCGATCATGCCCTTGGCGGACTGGCCCGTCTTGGCGAGGTAGCTGATCGCCGCCTGGTCCGCCGCCTGTTCCAGCGCGCGGACATAGGACAGCATGTCGCGCTTGATGATCTCCTGCCCGCCCATGATCGCGCCGGCGGCGCCCGTGCCCGCGTTGCCTGCGCCACCCGCGACTGCGCCCGCCATGGCGGCGACCCCGAGCAGCATGGCGATCATGGAACGCGTCTGCGCCTCGGCCATGCGCTGGCGCGTCGAGGCCAGATGCCCGCCCGCGATGTGCCCGGTTTCGTGCGCCAGCACGCCGATGAGCTGGTTGGGCGTTTCCGCCTGCAGGAGCGCGCCGACGTTGATGAAGATCTTCTGCCCGTTGGCGACGAAGGCGTTGAAGGTGAAATCACGGATCAGCACGATGTTGGTGGCGCGGGCGTTGATCCCCGCGACCTTGAAGATCGGCGCGGTGTAATCGCGCAGCAATTCCTCGATCTCGGCGTCGCGCACGGGAATGAGACGGCTCTTGCTGGATTTCTCCCGGTCCTGCGCGACGGCGGTCGCCGGCAGGCTGGAAACGGCGATGGACGCCGCAGCGAGCACGCCGATGGCGCGCGTGAGGAGAGGGCGGGTCGTCTTGCGCGGGGTTGGCATGGATGGGCGAAGCACTTTCCAGTTCATGCCGAAATGCTCTAGGACCATGGCGCAAGCGTGGCGAACGGGAAACGGTGCATGACCAACAACGGCAGTATCCCCATGACATTGGCGCGCCGCGCCGAGGTTGCGCCCTTCCTGGCCATGGATGTCATGGCCGCCGCCCGCGCTCGTCTCGATGCGGGCGGCAACGTCATGCGCATGGAGATCGGCGAGCCTGGCTTTCCCCCGCCGCGCATGGCGGTCGAGGCGGCCCAGCGGCTGCTGGCCGGGGGCGGCATGGTCGGCTACACCGACGCGCTCGGCATGCCGGACCTGCGTGCCCGCATCGCCCGGCATTACAGGGAGACCTACGGCATCGACATCCCGGCCAGCCGGGTCGCGGTCACCATCGGTTCCTCGGGCGGTTTCATCCTGGCCTTCCAGACGCTGTTTGATCCCGGCGACCGCGTCGCCATCACCATGCCGGCCTATCCGCCCTACCGGAACACGCTGAAGGCGCTCGGCATCGAGCCGGTCGAGATCGCGACCCGCGAGGAGACGCGCTGGGCGCTGACCGCCGAGCAGGTCGAGGAGGCGCACGCGCGGACGCCGCTCAAGGGCGTGCTGGTCATGAGCCCCGGCAATCCCACCGGCACCGTGATCGGCCCGGACGCCTTCGGCCCGCTGGCGCGGACCTGCGAGCGCCTCGGCATCCGGCTCATCTCGGACGAAATCTATCACGGGCTCACCTACGACGGCGTGACGGCGCACACGGCTCTCGCTTTCTCCCATGAAGCCGTGGTCGTCAACAGCTTCTCCAAATACTACGGCATGACCGGCTGGCGGATCGGCTGGCTGATCCTGCCGGAGGATATGGTGCGGCCGGTCGAACGTCTCGCCCAAAATTTCTTCATCTCCGCGCCCATGATCAGCCAGGTCGCCGCGCTGGCGGCCTTCGATGCGACCGACGAACTGGATGCCCGCCGCGCGGTCTACGCCCGCAACCGGGCCCATCTCGTCGAAGCTCTCCCGGCGCTCGGTTTCGATCATTTCGCGCCGCCCGATGGCGCCTTCTATGTCTACTGCGATGTGGGGCGGCGGACCAACGACAGCCTGGAATTCGCCCGCGCCATGCTGGCCCAATCCGGCGTGGCCGCGACCCCCGGGCTCGATTTCGACCCCGAGCAGGGGCACCGCTATCTGCGGTTTTCCTTTGCCGGCCCGGAGGAAACGGTCGTGCGGGCGATCGCCAGCCTCAAGGAGTGGCTGCGCTGTTGAAAACACCGGATGACCGCGATAGCGCCTCATTGCCTCCCTTATTCCGATATCAGTCGCAACCATTCATTCATGCGGATGCATGACACTTGAATCTGGTGCGGGGGGAATTCCGGCATCATGGAAACCCGGCTTGGGCATTGACCGCGCGCAGAAACGCGCTCGTGCGCTCAGGTTCTGAAAGGGAAGCACACCATGAAGAACTCATGGCGTTCCTTCGTGCTCGCGGCCATGGCAAGCCTGCCCGTCGTTCTTGCCGGCGCCGGTGAACAGGCCAGAGCGGCCCAACTGGTTCTCTTCGAAGGCAGCTGGTGCCCCACATGCCGGTATTGGAACAAGACCATCGCGCCAAGCTATGCGGCCCACGCCACCGGCCGGAAAGCCCCGCTTCGCCGCATTGATGTCACTGCGCCACGCCCGGCCGATCTGGCAAAGCCCAAGGTGGGCACGATCATCGGCGTGCCAACCTTCGTAGTGGTGGACGATGGCCGGGAGATCGGCCGCATCGAGGGCTTCACCAGCGAGCGCCATTTCTGGAAACGGCTCGACGAAATCCTCGCCAGCGTCAAGGCCCCCTGAATGTGAAACACCCCGCATGACGCGGGGTGTTTTTGTTTCTCACGAGTTACCGAAAATCCGCCGTTGCCACCAGCCGCCGCGCGCTGGCCGGTTGTCGTCCTTGTCATTGTCCGCTTCCTCGGCCGGAGCGGCTTCGGGCGCAGGCTCCGGATTCGGTGCGGGGGCAATGGCAGCCGGCGTTTCGGGGATGGCGGGCGCTTCGGGCTCGGCCAGAACCGGCTCCGCGGTCTCCGTCGCTTCGGCGGTTTCGGCTTTCTTGCGCCGTGGCGCACGCTTGCGCACGGGCTTGGCGGGCGGTGTCTCGTCGACGACAGCCGGTTCCGGCGCGGCTTCGGCTTCCGGCGCGATCTCATCGGGAGCGACCGGAGCAACAGCCGTGGCGATCGTCTCGGACGGAGCCTCGACCGTGTCCGTAACGGCGACGGTCACGGCATCGGTATCCGTGTCGGCATCACTCTCGACACCATTTTCGGCGCCATCCTCGCGGCGGTTGCGACGTCCACCCCGGCGGCCACGCCGCCTCCGCTTGCGGACATCGCCCGCTTCGCCATTGTGAGCGTCGGCCTGAGCGTCTTGATCGGATTTATCTTCACCGTCACTCTCGCCTTCGGCGGATTCATCCTCGTCCGTGCTGGCGTGATGCCGGTCCTGCTGTGCGCCATCCGGCGAGCCGCCGTTACCGCCCCGCCGCCGTCGCCGCCGCCGGCGGCGGCGTCCGCCGTTTTCCTCGCCGTCTTCAGATGATGCGCTGTCCTGACGGTCGGCGGCCTCGGCGGCCTCGGCGGCCTCGTCGGTTTCCGTGGTCTCCTCGGCCTCCACATCCTCGTCTTCCACCTCGTCCTCGATCGTCTCGATCCGGACCTGCGTCACGCGTCCCTGCGGACGCTCCGGCGCGGGCTCGCCCTTTTCGATGGCGAGGTGGTTGCTGACGCCCAGATGCTCGTCGGCGTTGAACAGGATGGTGACGCCGAAACGATCCTCCAGCTCGCGCAGATGCGCGCGCTTCTGGTTGAGGATGTACAGCGCCACGGCGCCGCGCGTGCGCACATTGAGGTTATAGCCGGCGTTGCGCAGCAGGTATTCCTCGATGCTCCGCAGCGCATGCAGTGCGACGGAGGGAACCGCGCGCACCAGTCCCGAGCCGCCGCAGGTCGTGCAGACCTCGGTCGAGCTTTCCAGCACGCCCGAGCGGATGCGCTGACGCGACATCTCCAGCAGCCCGAAATGCGAAATCCGGCCGACCTGGAGCCGCGCACGGTCGTTCTCCAGACAGTCCTTCAGCTTCTTCTCGACCGCGCGATTGTTGCGGTTCTCCTCCATGTCGATGAAATCGACCACGATGAGACCGGCGAGATCGCGCAGGCGCAACTGGCGGGCGACCTCTTCGGCGGCCTCCAGGTTGGTCTTGAGCGCGGTGTCCTCGATGTTGTGCTCGCGCGTCGAGCGGCCCGAGTTGACGTCGATGGCGACCAGCGCTTCCGTCTGGTTGATGACGATGTAGCCGCCGGACTTCAGCGTCACCTGCGGCGAGAACATCGCGTCGAGCTGGCTCTCGACACCGTATTTGGTGAAGAGCGGGGCCGCCTCGCGATAGGGCTTCACGTTCTTGGCATGGCTCGGCATGAGCATGCGCATGAAGTCCTTGGCGTCCTTGTAGGACGGCTCGCCCGCGACGATGACCTCGTCGATGTCCTTGTTGTAGAGGTCGCGGATGGCGCGCTTGACCAGCGAGCCTTCCTCATAGACCAGCGTCGGGGCGGTCGAGGTCAGCGTCATCTCGCGCACCGTCTCCCACATCCGCAGCAGATATTCGAAGTCGCGCTTGACCTCGGTCTTGGTGCGGTTCGCCCCGGCGGTGCGCAGGATGACGCCCATGCCCTCCGGGACCTCCAGATCGGTGGCGATCTCCTTGAGGCGCTTGCGATCCTGCACGCTGGTGATCTTGCGGCTGATGCCGCCGCCGCGCGCCGTGTTCGGCATCAGGACGCAGTAGCGGCCCGCCAGCGACAGATAGGTCGTCAGCGCCGCGCCCTTGTTGCCGCGCTCTTCCTTGACGACCTGGATCAGCAGCACCTGACGGCGCTTGATGACTTCCTGGATTTTGTAGACCCGCCCACGGCGTTCGCGGCGCACCGGCGTTTCCTCCAGCGCGTCCTCCGAACCGATGGACTCGATCTGGTCGGATTCCTCGTCGTGATCCTCATCGGCTGAGATGTCCGAGGAAGGCTCGGAACCGTCGGCGCCGCCTTCGACGGGCGTCTGGTCCTCGGCCTCAGCCGCGCCGTCTGCGTCACCCGCGGGAAGGTCTGCGGTCACGGTCTCATCGGCGGCGGCGTCCTTTGGCGCGCTGCGCCCGCGTCCGCGCCCACGGCGACGCCCGCCGCCGTTACCGGCGCTGGCTTCTTCCTCTTCGTCACGCTGTTCGGCGCGCTCGTCTTCCTCGATCAGCGCCTGCCTGTCGGCGACGGGGATCTGGTAATAGTCGGGGTGGATTTCGCTGAAAGCGAGAAAGCCGTGGCGGTTGCCGCCATACTCGACGAAGGCCGCCTGGAGCGAAGGCTCCACGCGCGTGACCTTGGCGAGATAGATGTTGCCGCGCAGCTGTCGCCGGCTGGCGCTTTCGAAATCAAATTCCTCGATACGGTTTCCGCGAACCACCGTGACCCGGGTCTCTTCCGGGTGGGTGGCGTCGATGAGCATCTTGTTGGCCATGAAAAACTCTCGTGGGCGCGCCGGGGTGGCCGATCGCGATGTCGTGCTCCGAAAGGAGAGAGGCATCGTCGCGGCTCGGGGCGCGAAGGGTGAAGGCAATGAAAGGAGAGAGGGCCGATGGCACGGTGTGCGACGCAGAGCCTGCGCGTGAAACGCGACCGGAGCTCGACGTGAGCGTCACCATCTGAAACCTCGTTGCATGCGCAGCCAGATATGGATGCGCGGGAATTAGGCAGCCAGCCGAACGAATGGCGGGGAGGCGGCGGTGCATATCGTGTCCGCCGCGCCCTGCGTCACATCTGCTTAAGGCAGCGGTGCGCCGGGAAACCCTTGGCTCGGGCCGGTTGTATGCTTGCGAGTGTATCGAGCGCCGTGCCGACAATCTTGATGGATGCCGGTCGCATGCGCGCCGATTCCGCCGCAAGCACACACCCTTCATACGAGCGGCCCCTGTCTTTGACAAGCGCTGCGGGGCGATGTTGCAGCGGTGCAACAATAATAAGTGCAACTGGGTGTATTGTCTTTAACGAGGGTTAACCCTCGCGCCGGTACTAGGCTATGGCTACACTGCGATGGCGTGAAGGGGGAGGGCAGGTGAGTCGGACTGGCGCCTTGATAGGATGCATGCGGTTTCTGGCCGTGCTTGCCGTGGCCCTGGGAACAGTGCTTCCCGCCGCCGCGTCCGATCCCGTATCCGCCCTTGATGCGCGCCTCGGCGGCGATGCGCAGCGCACCCGCCTCGTGGTGGACCTCACGGGGCCGGTCCAACCGACCCATTTCACCCTTGCCGACCCCTACCGCGTCATCATCGATCTTCCGCAAATCTCCTTCAAGTTCCCCGACAAGCGCGGCGGCGAGGGGCGGGGTCTGGTCTCGGCCTTCCGCTACGGCCTGATCGCCAGCGGCCGCTCCCGCATCGTGGTGGACGCCAAGAAGCCCGTGACGGTCGAGAACATCTCCGTGGTCGAGGCGTCGGAGGACCAGCCCGCGCGGCTGGTGGTGGATCTCGCGCCGACGACGCGCGAGAAATTCCTGGCGGCGGTTTCCGCGCCCCGCGCCGAGGAGAGCGCCCGCCGCCCGGTCGAGGCGGCCAAGCCCGGCGACACCCGGCCCCTGATCGTGCTCGATCCCGGCCATGGCGGCGTCGATCCCGGCGCCTATGGCGACAACGGCGTCGTCAGCGAGAAGGACATCGTCCTCCAGGTGGCGCTGATGCTGCGCGACAAGCTGGAGGCCTCGAACCATTACCGCGTCGTCATGACCCGCGAGGACGACACCTTCATCGCCCTCGGCGAGCGCGTGAAGGTGGCGCGCGAGGCGGGCGCGCAGCTCTTCATGTCGATCCACGCCGATTCCCTGTCCGCCAGCAGCGGCGGTGTGCGCGGCGCGACGGTCTACACTCTGTCCGATCGCGCGTCCGACGCCGAGGCGGCCAATCTGGCCGACAAGGAAAACCGGTCCGACGCGCTGGCGGGCGTGGCGATCCCCGAGCAGCTCGACGACGTGGCCGGCATCCTGATCGACCTGATGCAGCGTGAGACGCGCAGTTTCTCGTCACGGTTCGCCGGCAATCTGACGTCGTCCCTGAAGAGTGCCGTCCGGCTCAACAAGAACCCGGCGCGCTCCGCCGGCTTCATGGTGCTGCGGGCGCCCGACGTGCCCTCCGTGCTGGTGGAGCTCGGCTACATGTCCAGCGCCCAGGACCTCAAGCTGTTGCAGTCCGACGAATGGCGCGAGAAGGCGACGGAGGCCATGATTAGGGCCGTCGATGAATTCTTCGGCCGGCGGGTTGCTTCGGAGAGCAGCCGAAAAGTGAATTGACGATGCGGGTCTGTTCTTCATAGTTCACGACAGGCCCTGAATCTTTCAAGCGCCGTAATTTCATCATAAACCAAGATCACGCCGGTATCGGTGTGACGCGCCGTTTGCGGTTGCTGCTCCGGCTTTTTGTTTTCGGGATATCTCGGCTTATGCGCCTGCTTTTGCGTTTCTTCGCCTTCCTGTTCGCGACGGGTGCGATTCTCGGCATCGTCGGCGCGGCTGTCGCGGGCTATGTGCTGTGGCACTATTCCCAGGACCTGCCGGACTATGCGGCGCTCGAAAAATACGAGCCGCCGGTCATGACGCGCCTGCACGCGGCCGACGGCAGCCTGATCGCGGAATACGCCAAGGAACGTCGCCTGTTCCTGCCGATCCAGGCGATTCCGGATGTGGTCAAGCAGGCTTTCCTCTCGGCGGAGGATAAGAACTTCTACAGCCACAACGGCATCGATCCCGTCGGCATCCTGCGCGCGGTGGTCACCAACGTCGAGAACCGCGGCCGCAACGTGCGCCAGCAGGGCGCCTCCACCATCACCCAGCAGGTCGCCAAGAACTTCCTCCTGACCAACGAGGTCTCCTTCGACCGCAAGATCAAGGAAGCGCTGCTCTCGGTGAAGATCGAGCAGGCGCTCACCAAGGACCAGATCTTCGAGCTCTACCTCAACGAGATCTATCTCGGCATCGGCTCCTATGGCGTGGCGGCGGCGTCGCTGCTCTATTTTGACAAGGCGGTCAACGAACTCAACATCCAGGAAGCGGCTTACCTGGCCGCCCTGCCCAAGGCCCCCAACAACTACCATCCCTTCCGCGAGACCGAACGCGCGATCGAACGCCGCAACTGGGTGATCGACCGCATGGTCGACAACCGCTACATCCGCGCCGAGGACGGCGCGGAGGCCAAGAAGACGCCGCTGTCCGTCACGCCCCGCCCCACCGGCGCGCACATCTACGCCGCCGAATATTACGCCGAGGAAGTGCGCCGCACGCTCTACGAGCGCTATGGCGAGAAGGGCCTCTATGAGGGCGGCCTGTCGGTGCGCACCTCGCTCGATCCGCAGTTGCAGGAGATGGCCAGGGCCGCCCTGACGGGCGGGCTCGTGCGCTTCGACGAGGCGCGCGGCTGGCGCGGCCCCGTCGACACCATCGACATCACCGGCGACTGGGGCGTGAAGCTGGCGGAAGTCCCCGCGCTTGGCGACGCGCGGCCCTGGCGGCTCGCGGTCGTGCTGGACGTGTCCGGAGGCGAAGCGAGCATCGGTCTGCAGCCGGCGCGCTCCGGCGCGGGCTCCCTCGTGCCGGAGCGCGTCCGCGGCGTCATCCCGGCCAAAGGCATGTCCTGGGCAAAGTGGGCCTCGGGCGCCAAGCGCCCGGAAGGCGCAAAGTCCAGTCAGGCCCTCTATCCGGGCGACGTCGTCTACGTCGAGCCGATGGGCAAGGACCCCCAGGAGGACGGCTACCGCCTGCGGCAGGTTCCGGAGATAGCGGGCGCTCTCGTCGCCATGGACCCCAACACCGGACGCGTGCGCGCCATGGTCGGCGGCTTCAGCTACGACCAGAGCCAGTTCAACCGCGCCAGTCAGGCCCTGCGCCAGCCCGGGTCGTCCTTCAAGCCGATCATCTACGCCGCCGCCCTGGACAACGGCTACACGCCGTCCTCCGTGGTGCTCGACGGGCCGATCGAGATCAGCCAGGGCCCCGGTCTCGATATGTGGCGGCCGGAGAACTACGCCCAACGCTTCTATGGCCCGCAGACCTTGCGCTTCGGCATCGAACAGTCGCGCAACGTCATGACCGTCCGCCTCGCGCAGGACATGGGCATGCCGGTCATTTCCGAATACTCCCGCCGCTTCGGCGTCTATCAGGATCTGCCACCCTTCCTGTCCATGGCGCTGGGCGCGGGTGAAACCACGCTGCTCAAGATGGTCGCGGGCTATTCGGTCTTCGCCAACGGCGGCAAGAAGGTCACGCCGACCCTGATCGACCGCATCCAGGACCGATACGGCCGCAGCGTCTACAAGCATGACGAACGCGACTGCACCGGCTGCCGCGCCACGGCCTGGCTCGGCCAGAATCCGCCGGTCCTGACGGACAAGCGCGAGCAGGTGCTTGACCCCCTGTCCGCCTATCAGATGACCTCCATGCTCGAGGGCGTGGTGTTGCGCGGCACCGGCACGGCGCTGAAGGCGGTCGGCAAGCCGATCGCCGGCAAGACCGGCACCACCAACGATTACAAGGATGCCTGGTTCGTCGGTTTCTCCCCCAATCTCGCGGTCGGCGTCTACCTCGGCTACGACAAGCCGCGCAGCATGGGCCGGTCCGCCACCGGCGGCGGCGTGGCGGCCCCCGTCGTCAGGGATTTCATGAAGCTTGCGCTGGCCGATGAGCCGGCGACGCCGTTCCGCGTCCCGGCGGGCATCAAGCTGATCCGCATCAACCCGGTCACGGGCCTGCGCGCCGGCCCCGGCGAGCAGAAGGTCATCCTGGAGGCCTTCAAGCCCGGCACGGCCCCGCCGGACAATTATTCCATCATCGGATCGGTGGACGGCTATCAGGGTGAGCCGGTGGACGTGAGTCCCGAGGCGGACCAGGCCATCCGCTCGGGAACCGGCGGGCTTTACTGAGGCCCGTCATCCAAGGTTGATCTTGGTACATCAATTCCTAACCGGATTCGTGTGTTCTCATCTCTGGTGATGATGAACGAATCGGTTTGAATCCATGGCCATGCAACCGTCTGTAGCAGTCTCTGTCGTCGTGCCTTGCTACAATGAGGAGGCCGGGCTCGGGGAGCTGTACCGGCGTGTGAAAGCGGCCTGTCTGGGCTGCGCCGGCGCATCCCATGAGATTGTGCTGGTCAATGACGGGTCCTCCGACGGCACGCGCGAGCGCATCGCGGAACTGGCGTTGAAGGACCCTCACGTCATCGGTGTGGACCTCGCGCGCAATTATGGCCATCAGATCGCCTTGAGCGCTGGCCTGGAACTGTGCCGTGGCCAACGCATCCTGGTCATCGACGCGGATTTGCAGGACCCGCCCGAGCTTCTTTCCGCCATGCTGGCAAGGATGGACGAAGGCTACGACGTCATCTATGGCCAGCGTACCGGGCGAGACGGCGAGGGGGCATTCAAGCGCGCAAGCGCGTCCTTGTTCTACCGTCTCCTGCGCCGGATCGTGGATGTCGAAATCGCCATCGACGCGGGTGATTTCCGTCTCATGAACCGCCGCGCGCTGGATCACCTCAACGCCATGCCGGAGCGGTATCGCTACATCCGCGGCATGGTGAGCTGGATCGGTCTGCGGCAGGCGGCCTTTCCCTATGAGCGGCAGCGAAGGCACGCCGGCACCACGCATTATCCGCTGCGTAAGATGATCCTGCTGGCTTTGGACGCCGTCACGAGTTTCTCGACGGCGCCATTGCGGTTCGCATCCCATCTCGGCTTTGCATTCGGCCTCTGCGGGTTGCTCGCGCTGGGCTACACGCTCGTCGCCTGGCTGGGTGGCCATGTGCTGCCGGGCTGGACCAGTCTCGCGGCGATCATCCTCATCCTCGGCAGCGTGCAACTCATGGTGCTTGGTATTTTCGGTGAGTATCTCGGTCGCATGTATATGGAGTCGAAGAGACGGCCATTGTACATCATCAACGAGATCATCTCAGCCGACAGCGCTGCCGGGTCACAGGTCCGCGAATTGCAGGACAAGGCACGGGAGGCGCTTCGTGCGTGAAGCCGAGTTCGACCGCTTCGCCGAGCAATATCGGCAGCAGCATGCGTCAAGCATAAGACTGAGCGGAGAAACACCCGATTATTTCGCCCGGTACAAGATCGATCTGGTGGCCGCCGCCATGGCGGCTGAGGGAAAGACTGTATGGGATATACTCGATTTCGGCGGCGGGATCGGAAATTCACTGGCGCCCATGCGCGCCGCCTTTCCCCGCAGCGATCTGACGATCCTGGACCCCTCGCGCGAATCCCTGAGGTTGGCGGAGCAGCGTTTTCCGCATCAGGCGCGGTTCCAGTGGTTCGACGGCAAGACCATCCCATGCGCCGACGCCTCCTATGACCTCGCTTTCACAGCCTGTGTCTTCCATCATATTCCCGAGGAAGAACACGTTTCCCTGCTGCGTGAGATCAGGCGGGTGCTGCGCCCGGATGGAACATTCTTCCTGTTCGAGCACAACCCTTTGAATCCCCTGACCCTTCATGCGGTGCGCAATTGTCCCTTTGACGACAATGCCGTGCTCATCAGGGCCGCGGCCATGCGTGCCAGGATCGCGGAAGCCGGATTTTCGACGGGGCCGGCTCGCTATTGTGTGTTCTTTCCCAGAGCCCTTGCCCGCTTGCGGATGTTTGATCGCTTTCTGACCCGGCTGCCGCTGGGCGCGCAGTATTACATCCGAGCAGGCCATGACGCTGCTTGATGTCGGCCGCGTCGTGCGTTTCGGTGCGGTCGGTTTCATCAACACGGTGGTCGGCTATGCGGTGATCGTCACGGGCCTCGCGTTGGGGCTGGGCGACGTGGTCTCCAATATGATCGGCTATGCCTGCGGACTGGCGCTCGGCTATGCGCTCAACGCGCGCTGGACCTTCGCCGACAGGGCGGTGCACGGCCGCTTGCCGCGTTATGTGGTGGCCTTCATCATCGCCTATGGCGCCAATCTGGCCGTGGTTCTGGCCATGCGCGCGGCGGGTTTCATCGACCACCCCTTCAGCCATCTGGTCTCGGCTGTGGTCTATTCCCTGCTGTTCTATGCCTTGAACGCGCGGTTCGTCTTCCACGACCGGGGCGGAGCTACATCGACGGGGGGCGCTTCCGGCAACCATTGGCCGGAATTGTTGCTGGGACTGCTTTTGTTGCTCAGCCTGCCGCTGCTGTGGCGCATGCCCATCTCGCACGATGTCGTCTGGCAGATGTGGATCGCACGGCAGCTGAACGGAGGCGTCCGTCTCTATACGGATATCCTTGAGATCAACCCGCCGCTCTGGTTCTGGATGGCGATGCCCGTGGAGCGTCTGGCGCAGGTGCTGGACATTCCGGCCGCGCAAGCCATCGTCACCGCAGTGCTTGCTCTGGCGGGGCTGGCTTTGGCACTGTTGGCTGCGCTCCTGGCCGATGAGTCACCCCGGCGTCGGGCGGTACTATTGGGCGCGGCCTTCGCTGCGCTGGTCGTGATTCCCCTGTCGGAGTTCGCCCAACGCGAGCATATAGCGCTGATCGCGGCCTTGCCCTACCTGGTGCTCGCCGCCCGGCGAGCCCAGGGGCGGGCCACCTCGCTGCCCTTGACGCTTGCGGTCGGCCTTCTGGCGGCCGCCGGGTTCGCCCTGAAGCACTATTTCGTCCTCGTGCCGCTGCTCCTGGAACTGTGGCTGTTGCTGCGCTTGCGCCGGTCTTATGCGCCGTTCCGACCGGAAACCCTGATGTTGGCCCTCTGCGCCCTGATGTATGCGGCGGCGGTCGTTCTGTTTGCGCCGGATTTCCTGTCGGTCATCGTGCCGAGGGTCGTGGTGGCTTACCACGGTTATGAAGCTCCCATGACGCTGGTTCTGACCCGTGGCTGGTGCCTGCTTTGGCTGGCCGGGTTTGTCGCCGCCGTGAGGTTTCGCGATGTCTTGTCGCCGCTTGCCATGGCGGGCCTGCTGACCGCGCTGGGCTTCATGGTCGGTTACGTCGCCCAGGCCAAGGGGTGGGGCTACCATGCGCTTCCGGCCACGGGCGCGGTCGTCTTTGCCGTGGCGGCGATGCTGCGCCGGGGCCGGGATCATCTGGACTATGCCTGGGCTGGCACGGTGCTTGTGCTCGCCATGGGCATCACCCTGATGCGGGGTCCCTATGGCAACCGCAACGATCTCGCGCTCGAAGCCATACTGCGGGATCATCCCGGCTCCTCCGTCCTCGCGCTCACATCAAATCCGTCCTACGTCTGGCCGGCGGTCGAGGTGCATGGCAACTCCTGGATTTCGCGTCATTTCGCCTTCTGGATGCTGCGCGCCATGGCTATGGAGCTGACCGAGCGCGGTGGCGTCCTGACGCCGGAACTCGACGCGGCTGCGCGAACCATGCGGACCGAAACCTACGACGACATGCTGTGCCATCCGCCGGATCTGATCCTTGCGGTGGATGTGGGTTACAAAGGCCGCAGGCTCGACGTGAAGACCTTCTTCGAGCGGGACGAGCGGCTGCGACATCTCTTCTCGTTCTATGAACAGGAAGAATCACGGGAGCATTACCGCGTCTATCGCCGTGCGCGCGACTGGGACATTCCGCCGGAAGGCCCGTGCCGACCACTATTCTGATGGCGTTCCGGGCTGGATTTTCGCGGCCATCTGCACTAACCCTGCGATCCCATTCCACGAAGCAGACGGACTGTATCGCCGCATGCGCGCCGAAATCGCCACCACCGTAGAAGAACTCAAGCAGTCAGTCGGGCTGCTGAGGAGGCATCTTTGACTGGGATCAAGCCCAGCGCCGCCTCGCTGAACTGAACGCCCTTTCCGAAGACCCCGACCTCTGGAACGATCCGGACAACGCGCAGAAGCTGATGCGCGAACGCACCGAACTGGAAGACGGCATCGAGGGCATCAAGCGGCTCGAATCCGAGCTGGCCGACAACATCGAACTGATCGAGATGGGCGACGCCGAAGGCGACGAGGCCGTCGTCGCCGAGGCCGAGGTCGCCATCAAGGCGCTGGCCGAGGAGGCCGCGCGCCGCCAGATCGAGACGCTGCTGTCCGGCGAGGCCGACGAAATGGACGCCTATCTCGAGGTTCACCCCGGCGCGGGCGGAACCGAGAGCCAGGACTGGGCCGAGATGCTGCTGCGCATGTACACGCGCTGGGCCGAGAAGCGGAAGTTCAAGGTCGAGATGATCGACCACCAGTACGGCGACGGCGCGGGCATCAAGTCCGCGACCCTGCTGGTCAAGGGCCGCAACGCCTACGGCTGGCTCAAGACCGAGGCGGGCGTGCATCGTCTGGTGCGCATCTCGCCGTTCGACAGCAACGCCCGGCGGCAGACCAGCTTCGCCTCCATCGACGTCTATCCGGTGATCGACGACCGCATCCAGATCGACATCGACGAGAGCCAGGTGCGCGTCGACACCATGCGCTCCGGCGGTGCGGGCGGACAGCACGTCAACAAGACCGAATCCGCCGTGCGGTTGACGCATGTTCCCACCGGCATCGCCGTGGTCAGCCAGGGCGATCGTTCCCAACACAAGAACCGCGCCACGGCCTGGAACATGCTGCGCGCCAAGCTCTATGAGCTGGAGCTGAAGAAGCGCGAGGAACAGGCAATGGCCGATCAGGCCGCCAAGACTGACATCGGTTGGGGCCACCAGATCCGTTCTTACGTCCTCCAGCCGTACCAGATGGTGAAGGACCTGCGCACCGGCGTCACCTCGACCAGCCCGCAGGACGTGCTGGACGGCGACCTCGATCCCTATATGGAAGCGGCGCTGGCGCAGAAGGTCTATGGCGGCGGCCCGGAGTCGGTCGAGGACGTCGATTAGCGATCCAGGGCAATGAGTTGCCCCGGATTATTCAAGCGTTTGTTCAAGTATTGATACCGGTTGCTCAGGGCTCGATCGTCATCGCCATGCGCCCGGCCTCGATGAAAGCCGTGGGATTGACCGGCTCGCCTTTGCGGCGGGTTTCGTAGTGCAGATGCGGGCCGGTCGATCGGCCGGTGCTGCCCACGTAGCCGATGATCTGGCCGGCATCGATCAGCGCGCCTTCCTGCACCGCGATGGACGACAGATGCGCATAGCGCGTTGCCAGGCCGTGCTGGTGGGCGACTTCCACCATCAACCCGTAACCGCCGTTGCGCCCGGCTTCGGCGACGCGTCCGGAGGCCGTGGACCGGACGGGGGTGCCGCTCGCCGCGCGGAAATCGATGCCCGAATGGAACGCCAGCCGCCCGAGAAACGGATCGGGCCGCATGCCGAAATCGCTGGTGACGTTGCCCACCTTGGCCGGCATGGCGATCGGCAGCGTGTTGAGCCCCGACCTGAGGCCCTCGATCTCGGCGCGGGCAAGCTTGATGCGGGCGATGCGCTGGTCGGACTGGTCGCCCGCGGGCGGCTCGATGAAGGGGCCGCCGCGCGGCGCCTGGTCGTCCGTGGGCGTGACGCCGATCTGTGAATAGACCATGGCCAGCGAGGTCTTCTCGACATTGCTGCGGGTCTCCAGCGTGGCGAGCAGGTTTTCCTGCTGTGCTTCCAGCCTCTGGTACCCGGTTTCCGCGCTGTCGAAGCGCGAGGCGATGGAGCGTGTCGGTGACCGCCAGGCTCCGATGCTGCCCGTGACGAAGGGGCCGCGATCGCGTGTCTGCGACAGGGTCTGCTTCTCAGGCGCGTCGCCGCCCATCGGTCTCGGCTTGGGCAGGGCGGACGCACCGGCATCGTGCTTGAGCGGGGAGGTGGGCGCGACCCCGACGAGGGCGGCCACGGCGGCCTGCTGTTCCTGAAGTTCGGCTTGCAGATGAATCAATGCATCGAGCTTGGCTGAAAGCTGCGCCTTCTCGGCGAGGCTGGCCGTGCGGATTTCCTCCATGGAGCGCCGCAGCTCGACGATTCGGTCCTCGTAGTCGTCCTGCATGGCCTTGTGGCGCATGGCGAACTGGAGGAGCACGTCGTCCTTGAAGACGATGTAGCCGGTGACCGCGGCCGACCACGACATCAACGCACCCAGAACCACCAGCATCACGAGCGTCTGAGGGACGCTGAGCGTGAAGGTCAGGAGACGGCGTTTGCGGACGGCAGGACGTTTCGTCATTCGGCAGGCACCCCCGGAACGGACCGCGCGAACGAGAGCGCGATACGTCCCGAGTGGAGCCGAGCATGGTTAATATTGGGTAAGTTGTACCGTTAAAGCGCTCTGGCGGCTTCCAGAACCTCGTCGGCGTGGCCTGTGACGGAGACCTTCGGCCAGACCCGCGCCACGGTTCCGTCACGGTCGATCAGCGCCGTGGTCCGCTCCACTCCCATGTATTTGCGGCCATACATGCTCTTTTCGACCCAAACGCCGTATGCTTCCAGCATTCCGCGCGTCTCGTCCGAGGCGAGGGTAAGGCCGAGATCGTGTTTCTTTTTGAATTTGTCGTGACTTGCCACCGAATCGGCGGAAACCCCGATAATGACGGTGTCGGCCTTCTCGAACTCGCTTTTCAGGCGATTGAAGTCTATGGCCTCCTTGGTGCATCCGCTGGTGTCATCCTTGGGGTAGAAATAGAGGACGACCTTCCGGCCGCTCAGTTTCGAGAGGCTTACGGCGCCGCCGCCATCGGTCGGAAGCTCGAATGCTGGCGCTTTGTCGCCGGTCTTGATCGTCGCCATGTCGCGGTCCTTTCATGGGAGTGATGACATTCGTATTCTTTGCAGGCCGCATGTGGCGGCGGATGGAAGATGGCCCGCGAAACGAACACGTCAACGGAAAGCTTGAACAGGATGCGGAGGCGGCTGCTCGCTCCGGTCTGGACCGGCGGGACGGCACTGGCCTCCAGCGTGCGTGCGCGGGTGCGCCGCCTGCGGCTGACCAGGTTCGAGCGCCGTAAACGCCGGGTGCTCTATTTCGTGGGCGGCCTCCTGTGCATTCTAAATCTCGGCTACGCCATGCTGTTGTGGACGCCGCTGCCCTTGTCGGTGGTGACGCCGCGCATCACGGCGGCGCTGGAGGAGCGTCTCGGCCCCGGTTATTCCGCCGATATCGGCGGAGCCCGGCTTGACCGCAACGAGAACGGTTCCGCCGTCCGCCTCAGTGATTTCGAGATCCTCGATCCTGATGGCCGGACCATTCTGGCCGTGCCCAACCTGCTCGTGAATCTCGACCGCGCCGATGACAGCCTGTTCGGCCTGGGTTTTGGCCCGGCCCGCCGCATCCAGGTCGAATCGCCGCGTGTCTCACTCCGCATCGATGAAGGCGGCGGCCTCATGCTCACCGGCGGCGAGGCGCTGGCCCTGCGTGTGCCCGGTGTCTCGGTGCAGGACGCCGCCGCGCGGCCCGTGGCGGAACTGGTGGCCGCGCTCGACGCGCTGCTCGGGCAGGATGGGCCGCTGGCGGCGCTGGAAAGCATCGTCATCCGCGATGCCGGGATCGTGCTCGACGACCGCCGCAACGGCTGGAGCGAGGAACTGACGGACGTCCAGGGACGGTTCACGCGCCGCCCCGACGGCGGTCTCGGAGCCAGTCTTGTCTCCAGCGAACCCACCCAGCCCTGGTCGGTGTCCGCCACCATGAACGGCGTGGCCGGAGCCGAGCGTTCGCTCGACCTCGGTTTCGAGAACATCAACATCGGCCGCGTGCTGCGCAGCCTTCGCCCGGCCGCCCCGGACCAGACGCTGGAAGGGCGGCTCTCGGGGCATGTCTATGCGGGCATCGCCAGCAGCGGGAAGGTCAGCGCCTACGATGTCAGGGTGGACATGGGGGGCATCGCGCTGGGCGGGGCGGACAACGGCCTGCGCATCGACGGTGCCCATCTGGAAGCGCGCTGGGATTTCGATGAGCCGCGGTTGTCCGTGCGCGATCTGAAGCTCCAGACCGGCTGGGGGCGCGGCCGCCTCGTCATGGACGCCCGCCCGGTCGACAAGGCCGAGCCCGGCGGCGAGTGGAGCTACGCCATCGCCGGGCAGGATGTGGTTCTCGCCAACGCCGCCGGAAACACGCCTGTGCTGTTCTCATCGGTTTCGGCCAGGGGGCAGGTGGCGCTGGCGGACAACCGGATGCGCCTGGACCGATTGATTCTGGCGAGCCCCGCCATCAACATCGCCGGGCAGGCTTCCCTCGACTGGTCCGGCGAACGCCCGGTCCTCGATGCCGCCTTCTCCGGCTCGCGCGTGCCCGTGGGGGCGATCCTCAGCCTGTGGCCGCCGGTCCTGGCACCGCGCACGCGCGCCTTTATATCCACCAACATCAGGGCCGGCATTGCCGATGACATCGTGTTCGCGGCGCAAGGCCCCCTGGTCATTCCATCACCGCCGCCGGGCGTGCCCAAGCCCAAGATGGATGTCGCGCTCGACGTCCTCTTCTCGGGCGCGGAATTTGCCTCCGCGGCGACGCCGGTGATCCTGACGCAAGGCAGGGGAACCGTGAACGTCGCCAACCATGCGTTGATCGTCGCCGTCGAGAGCGGGCAGCTGACCTCGCCGGGGCGCGGCTCGATCGAGGTGACGCCGTCGACCGCGACCGTCGCGGACATGGTTCCGGACGACCCGGAAATCGACCTGCGCCTGGGCGTGAAGGGGCCTGCGGCAACCTCTGGCCGGGTGCTGTCCGCGCTGGATTCCGCTGCGGATGTGGAGCTGTTCGACCGCATAACGGAGGGCGAGGTCACCGGCACGCTCAACCTGCGGGCAAGGACATTGCCGGGCGCGAAGCTCGAAATGCTGGACCGGTCCGCCCGCTTCGAAACCCGGAACCTGGCCATTCCCAGACTGGTGGGGCCGCTGGATCTGACCAAGGGCAGGCTTGCCGTTACGCTGGGCACGGAAGCGACCGAGATCAGCGGTGACGCGGTGCTGGGCGGCGCACCGGTCTCCATCGGCGGACGCGCGCGCCGGGTCGACGACAAGCTCGCCGAGACGACCGTCAACATCACTGGCGATCCCTCGCGCGTTCAGGGGATGGGCAAGATGATGGGCGGGGTTTCCGGATCGGCGGCGCTGCGCCTGCAGATGCCGTCGCCCGGCGTCATCGATGGGGCCACCGTCGAGGCGGATCTGTCGGGTACGCGGATCGACATCGGCGCGGCGGGAACCACCAAGGCCATCGGTCAGCCGGGCACGCTGGGATTCACGGTCCGCAGGACCGAACAGGGCACCAGGCTGGAGCAGTTCAGGCTCGCGGCCGCGCCCATCGCCGCCAACGGCTATGTGGATCTGGATCGCGACGGCGCGCTGACGCTGGCGCGGTTCGACACGCTGCGCCTCGCCGGCGGGGACGACGCGCGCCTCGATGTGACCCGCTCCGGCAACGGCTTCAAGTTCCTGGTGCGCGGCGCGGCGCTGGACGCGCGGCCGTTCCTGCGCAGCCTGCGGGGCGGGGCGGGCAAGTCCACCGGCGATCTGGACATCGACGTGAAGCTCGATCGCGCGCTCGCCTTCGGTGACGAGACCCTGAGCGATGTCATCGCCACCGCCCGGCGCAGGGGCTCCACGCTTCAGGCCCTGGCCATCGACGCAACGCTTGGACGGGGCCGCGTCGAGGCGCGGCTGAGCGGCGGGGCCAAGGGCCACATCTATGTGCAGTCCGGCGATGCCGGGGCGCTGCTGCGTGGGCTCGACATCTACCGCAAGATCAGGGGCGGCGGCTTCGAACTCACCGCGCCGGCGGACGGCAAGGGGCAGGGCTTCATGGCCATGCGCGATTTCGCCGTGGTGGGCGAGAAGGCCCTGGCCTCCGTTACGGCCAACCGCCGTGAAGGTCCGGCCGGTCAGGAGGTCGTGAATTTTTCCAAGGCCCGCGTCGTGTTTCGCCAGGAAGAGGGGCGGATGATGATCGACGAATCGGCGATCTGGGGCCCGGACATCGGCGCCACGCTCGACGGCATCCTCGATTTCGGCGTCGACCGCATGAGCCTCACCGGCACCTTCGTCCCGGCCTATGCCCTGAACAATTTCTTCGCCAAGATCCCGATCATCGGCGCGTTGCTGGGCGGCGGGCAATACGAGGGTCTGCTCGGCGTCACCTTCAAGGTCGAGGGGCAGATCGGCAATCCGACCATGAGCGTCAACCCGGTCTCGGCGGTCGCGCCGGGTTTCCTGCGCAAGCTGTTCGAATTCCGCAACCAGGACCCCGGCATCGCGCCCGACGGGCAGGCGGTGCAGCGCGCGCCGGGGTGAAGCCGGGGCATTATGCCACGGGCTTCAGCAGCACGTGCTTCTTCTTGCCCAGCGACAGCTTGATGACGCCTTCGGGCGTGAGGTCGCGTGCGGTCAGCACGGCCTTCTCATCCGTCACCGCCGCGTCGTTGACCCGAAGCCCGCCGCCTTTCACCTG